>JAGHVJ010000021.1 GCA_018064365.1 Candidatus Enterousia onthequi
AATACTTTCGAACTCGCTGATAGATGGCAAAAAGTGCTTGTTTTCTCTAGCTAAACCGTTCTGTAAAATCCGCGAAAATCTGGGAAAAAGTTCTTGGTTGGGGCGCACGGATTCGAACCATGATAAAGAGAACCAAAATCTCTTGTCCTACCATTAGACGACACCCCAATGACGCGTAAATTATATCTATAAAAAAACTTTTTGCAATAAAAAATTATGCCCCGCTCGGGGGCGGGGTGTTATGGACACATTTCTAACTGGTTCAAAACATTTTGGATATCCGCGTTCACAGAATCTACTGTCGCGCGTCCAACCCCATCATAATGTTTGTATTCAAAAGGTGCGTTTGCAAACGCAGGATATTCTGCGTACAGCTGTGCAAATGGTGCCAACAACGCACGAAAGGTTGATTTTGACTTACATAAACAACCATTTCTGACATCTGCGACCGTTGCAGCAGTTGCCGTATATTCATCTGAATTTGCAATTTGTTCGTCGTTCATAACCAAACAACGCATACCAAAACCAGAAAAATTCGCATCATCGGTTAAGAATTTGTAAATCAAATCTTGTCCGGCTCCCGCCTTATGCAGTTTATATGTTATGCCACCTGTACAACAAGATTGCGATGCGCGCATCAAAACACGGTATCTGTTTAATAATGGCGCCATAGATTTATCATTTGCAGAAATATTTGGGTTTTCTTCTATCTTGCCAGATATTTCGCACATCACACTGTTGCGCAAAGCCATACTGCGTGGTGCGACAGTTTCTGAAACAATTGGTTTTTTACGCCATATTTCACATTCAGAAAGCGTATTAAACGGGCAATCGGAATATTTGCTGGACCAACTTGCACGACTGCCGTCATATATTCCATCAATTTCAGACACGTTGTCCCCCATGCCAGACAAGAAATTGTTTATAATGTAAACAGATTCGCCATAATATGTCTGGTTGCCCAAAGAAAAACCGGTGTCAGATAATTTTTGTGCGGGTTTTAACAGTGCAAATTGTGTCGACGAGCCATTAGAAATAATGGCATCATCGGTCCATAAATTTTGACTAGATTCCTGTGGAATCAACAATTCGTCCACGCGCGCACGCGTCTCGGCGATTTCATCCATGGTGTCCAATGCATATTCGTCGGTGCTAAATTCAATATCCTCGGGTACAGATTGCTCAACAGTGGTTGAGTCCAAGATTTCTTCTTCCAAAGAATCAGAAGCCCGTGCGCATGGCGCGATACAAATAGCAATCAAAGATGATAAAATAAATATCGGTTGTTTCATAAGATATATAATATCATAAAAGTGGGGGGATTTAAAATAAAAAATTGCTGTTGTACGAATAATTATTTTTTAGTTATATTATAGGATAGATATCTTAAACCAACAAAAAGGATACTGTATGAAAAAAATTTGTGTAATTAGTTTGGCGACGATTTTGTCTTTGCCTGCGTTTGCAACGGAACAACCTGGTAATCCAGAGGTTAAATTTCCGCGTGGTATAGAATTGGGGGTTGGATTGTCTGGTACTACAGGATTAAACGGTTTTATTGGGTACAATAATAAAAAATTTGATTCATTTTGGTGGAAACGTCTGGGGGTGCGTTTTGATTTTGCGACAACGTCTCCGATTGAAAGTAAATTAAATTCAGCAATCAATGATATTGCTAGTGGTAGTGATGATGCTATCGAGTTGGATGATGGTTTAAAGGTTCAAGATATTGAATTAGAAAGCAAACATTACGGATTGTTGGTTGATTTTTACCCGTTTGGTGATACATGGTTGTTGGGAGGATGGCGTTTGTCTGGCGGATATATGTTTGGTGAATTGCAAGCAGACACAAAATTGCATGGGGACAAGATTGGTAATGATATAGAGTTTGAACTGAACGAACACAAGTATAAATATACTGGTGATGAAATGAATGGTTCGGCTTCATTTGATTGGCGATTCAAAGGACCGTATGTTGGAACTGGTTTTGATTTTGGCTTATTCTGCGGTTTTAAGATTTATCTGGACGCGGGTGTTGTATTTGCGGACAAAGGGGCTCAGGTTGATTTGGATGTGCCGTTGACGGATTTGTATGATATTACAAGTGGCGGTGTGGTTGCTGGTGATGATGACTTGGAGGAGATTTTTTATGCTAACAAGAACCAAGTGCTATCAGATGTTCGGCACGAGTTGGACAAATACCCCTATTTCCCGATTGTAAAAATGGGCTTTATGTATAGATTTTGATAAATAAAGAAACGAATCAGGGCTGCTTGCCCTGATTTTTTTATGTGAACGAATCGTAAAAGGGAGAAAATACGAATCGTTATCGTATAAACAGATGCGGGTATTGAAATGTTTAGAAAAAAATGAAAAATAATTTTTGGCTGATTTCTGGGGCTTTTGCTGGGAAAACGAAAAAAATGAAATATTTTTCCCAAAAATCGCTTGACATTTTACAATTTCAACCACATAATAACCGGGCTTTCAAGTTGAGAACATTCCCAACCTATGAAATTCAGCGAAATCGGAAAACGAAACAAAATCTTTCTGAATCTTCGCAACATTGTTAATAAGAAGCAGCTCATCAAAATTGATTTTTGATGTAAATCAAAAATCTTCAAGAAGAGATATGCAGACAGTTGAATTTGGAATTATCCAAACTTTGACAATAGTCAGTGCATATCCTAGACAGGTAGTAGGTTTACATATTAAACCTCGTTAAAAACTTGTCTTGCGAATAATTATTATATGTAAAGACGAACTGAAATTATATGTCAGCTTTGTTTATATATGCACAGGACTTATGACTACAAGTTTTTTTAGAACTTGAGAGTTTGATCCTGGCTCAGAACGAACGCTGGCGGCAGGTCTTAGGCATGCAAGTCGAACGAGCGAAGCAGGGCTTGCCCTGTGGAGCGAGTGGCGCACGAGTGAGTAACGCGTGGGAAACTGCCCATTACTGGGGAATAACGTTTGGAAACGAACGCTAATACCGCATACGCCCGCAAGGGGAAAGATTTATCGGT
>JAGHVJ010000036.1 GCA_018064365.1 Candidatus Enterousia onthequi
AGATACTTTTTGCATAAAAACTCCTTTTATTATAACAAAAAAGCCCCGGTGCGACGCCCAGGGCAATAAAAAAAACAGCCGACAAAATGTCTGCTGGTTCACATATATTATACCACAAATGAAGATATAAATCAACTTGAAATAAAAATACCCCACTTTCGTGGGGGTGAATTTTATGGGGCGGGTGACCGGGCTCGAACCGACGACAACTGGTACCACAAACCAGCGCTCTACCAACTGAGCTACACCCGCCATAACTTAATAAACGCGCACCAAAGACAAATACTGGTGGAGCTGATCAGACTCGAACTGACGACCCCTTGCATGCCATGCAAGTGCTCTACCAACTGAGCTACAACCCCATATATCTTACACGCGAGCAAACTTATTTTATATTTCTTCTTGCCAAATGTCAAATATTTTTGCTAATCTGGATTCAACATAAGGAGAATTTTATGGATTATCAAATTTTAAAAGCAGAAGTTGAGCAAAAAACCGCACAAACACTGGAAGTTTTACAAAATGAATTCGCAGGATTGCGGACCGGACGTGCATCTGTACATTTATTAGATGGCGTACGCGTGCCGGTTTATGGGGCTGATATGCCGTTAAACCAGGTCGCAACCGTGTCAACACCTGACAATCAGACTTTGAATGTGACTGTGTGGGATATGAATAATGTTGGACCGGTCGAAAAGGCTATTCGTGATTCTGGGTTGGGATTGAATCCAATGTCTGCGGGTGCAGTTATTCGTTTGAATATGCCACCACTTACCGAAGAACGCCGTCGTGAATTGACCAAAGTGGCTGGGAAATATGCAGAGGAAGCAAAAATTTCTATGCGTAATATTCGCCAAGATGCAATGGGAAAAATTAAACGCGCTGTTACAGATAAAGAAATTTCCGAAGATGACCAACGTAAATATGAAGACGATATTCAAAAAGTCTTTGACGGTCGCGGTGCCGAGGTTGATGCAATGGCAAAGCAAAAAGAAATCGATATTATGTCTGTTTAATATTACTGTTATAAAACTTAACATTTTATAAAGAAGGGAGATACATATGTTTAATTTTTTAAGAAAAAATAAAGTTGATATGCCACAAAAAATTCCACAACACATTGCTTTTATTTGTGATGGAAATCGTAGATGGGCAGAAAATCGTGGCATGGCACCTTTGTTGGGGCATCGGGCCGGAATCGCAAATTTTGAAAATATGGTTGATTGGTTTATACAACGTGGTGTTTCAACAATTACTTTCTTTATTTTTTCTACTGAAAATTGGAACCGTTCAGAAGAAGAAATTGATTTCTTGATGGACTTGTTTTACACAGAACTGAGCAAAAATTTAAAGCACGCATTGGAACATAATTTGCGCTATCGTGTTATTGGATCACGCGATAGATTGCCTGGTAAGTTGGCAAAATTGTGCGATGAGTTAGAAGAAAAGTCTGCTGAAAATACTGGGGGCACGGTTGTATTTGCGTTAAATTATGGTGGACAAGATGAAATTGTGCGCGCTGTAAACGCGGCAATAGACAACGGTGAACACTTGACACGCGAAGAGTTCGAAACATTTTTAGACACTGGCGATTTATTACCAATCGATTTGATGGTACGCACCAGCAACGAATTTCGTATTTCTAATTTCTTGTTATGGAAATTGGCATATGCGGAATTATTGTTTGTTCCTGAACATTGGCCTGATTTGGTAAAATCAGAAAAATTGTGGCAGTATGTTTTGGACGAATATGCCAAACGTAATCGCAGATTTGGTGGTGGTAAAAAGAAAAATTATTCTGGAAAAAAATAAAAGGTAAATAATTATGGCTGAAACATCTAAACGCGTTTTGGTTGCGGTTGGTATGCTGGGGATTGTTTGTATCGCCGGTGTATTAGAGCATTTTGGTATTCGTGCTGTTCGGTGGCTGGGTGTGTTCGTTACTGTTGGTATGTTGTACGAAATGGTCAGCTGTCTGTTCAATGCAAAACGCGAGGTTGTCTCAAAACATAGTTGGTTATTTTTCTTGTTCTTGGCGTGGTTGATTGTGTTGGTTGCGGCGGCATATTTTGTTGGCGCATCTGTGAGAAATATGTTGCTGTTGTTGGTTATTATTTGCGCTGCTGATATTGGTGCTTGGTTTTTTGGCAAAATGTTCGGTGGGGACAAAATGTGGGAACGCGTGTCAGAACACAAAACTTGGACTGGTCAAATTGCAGGTGTTGTTTGTGGAACAATTGTTGCTTTGGCTTTTGGTCCGTTGGTTGTTGGAAATTATTTACCAGAATTATTGTGGATTGGAATTGCGGTTGCTTTATTGTCACAATATGGCGATTTAACAGCCAGTTGGATAAAACGAAATCTGGGCATCAAAGATTTTGGAACAATCTTGCCAGGACATGGCGGATTATTGGACAGATTTGATGGATGGATTTATGTCTTGCCAATTGTTTGGATGATGATGTAAAGTTGCACAAAGGAGAATTATTAAAATGCATATTTTGATGACTGTTATCGCTTTGGTTATTGTTCTGGGGGCAGTTGTTTTTATTCACGAACTGGGACATTTTTTAGCGGCACGTTGGGCCGGTGTCCGTGTTGATAGGTTTTCTATTGGCTTTGGCCCTGCCCTGGCTAAATGGCATGACAAATATGGGACACAATGGCAGTTGGCATGCTTGCCGTTGGGCGGATATGTATCTATATACGGCCAGGAAGATATGTTCCAACGCAAAAAATACGATGAATTGCCAGACGATAAAAAAGTTGGACATTATTTGTCTGCGCCACGTTGGAAACAGTTTATCATTATCAGTGCTGGTGTATTTATGAATTTTATGTTGGCATGGTTGATTTATTCTGCGGCATTTATGTTTCATCCCCGAGAGGTTCAGTTGCCTGTGGTTGGTCAAGTTATTCAAAAGAGCGTAGCATTTAATGCAGGTGTAAAACCAGGTGATATCGTCGTTAAAATTGATGGGAAAGAAATTTCTAATTGGGGTGAAATTATTTTGGCGAAAGAATTGGCGGCTCAACATAGTGCTGATGTTCAGTTGTTACGCGGAACTAAAACAATAAATGTAGCACTGACACCGGCGGAACGTTGGGGTTTGGTTGCAGATGGCAGCAAGACAGAACTGCGTAAAAAAGGTTTTGTTGATGGACTGTATTGGGGTGCGCGTGAAACATACAACCAGTCAAAGACTTTGTTGGTTGTGTTAAAACAAATTATCACAGGCGAACGGTCTTCTAAACAACTGGGGTCTTTTATCACGATTGCTCAGGTATCCGGTCAGGCTTTATCCATTGGTTTTTGGGCATTTTTATCTATTATTGCTTTATTGTCTGTAAATTTGGGTGTGGTGAATTTATTACCATTGCCTGTATTGGACGGTGGCTTTTTGCTGATTTTAATTATAGAGTTTATCACACGAAAAAAATTACAAGGCAAAGCGATGGAAATCACTTTTGCATGTGGTTGGGTTTTAATTATTGGTCTGATGTTGTTGACCATGTGGAACGATATAGCAAGGGTGTTTGGGTTAAACTGATATGAAAAATAAATCTTGGGTTTTATCTGTATTGGGCATGGCGGGCATTATTTTGCCGGCGGGTGCTGCAACGGTTTCGCGTGTTGAAGTTAGTGGTGCTAAACGTATGGATTCTGAATCTGTGCGGATTTTGACAGGTGTAAAAATTGGTGACGAGATTGGTTCTGCACGCACAAATGAAATAGTAAAAAAACTGCATGACAGTGGTTATTTTTCACGCATAAATGTGTCTATGCTTGGGAATGTTTTGAAAATCGATTTAACAGAATCACCGGTGATATCACAAGTGACGGTTGAGGGTAACGATGAAATTTCTACTGATGATTTGAAAAAGGAAATTCAATTAAAAGAGCGTGCTTCGTACGACGAAACAGTTATTGGTTCTGATGTGCAAAGATTATTGACCATATACCAGCGCAAAGGTTTTTTTGGAACAAAAATAAATCCCAAGAAAATTGAGTTAGACAACAATCGCGTCAATGTAGTATATGAAATTACCGAAGGCCATCCGACATATATTTCTGATATAGATTTTTCTGGAAATAAAAAGTTTAGTGGGCGCACTTTGCGTGGAGAAATTTTATCTCGTGAACACGCGTGGTGGCGTTTTATGAGTCAATTTGATGTTTTTGATGAAGATAGAATTTTGTACGACCAACAAATGTTGCGTCAATTTTATTTGCGTAATGGATATGCAGATGTAAATGTAACCGGTGCAAATGGACGTTTTACACCAAATCGTGAATACTATTCTGTAACTTTTAATATTGTCGAGGGTGAGAAATATAAATTCGGTGAATTGACAATCGACAATCCTTTTCCCGATGTTCCAAATGAGAAATTGTACGATGTTCTCAAAATGGATACGGGGGACACATACAATATTGATTTGGTTGAAGAAACAATTTCTGCTTTGCGTGGCGCGGTTGCAAATTATGGTTATGCATTTATCTCTGTCGAGCCGATTCCAGTCAAAAACGATGAAAATCGCACTATATCATTCAAGTTTAGAATTGAAAAGACAAATCGAATTTATTTAAATTCTATTAATATATTAGGTAATGTTCGCACGTTTGACAGCGTGATTGAACAATCTTTGCCGATGCGTGCAGGCGATCCTTTTTCACTACAAACGATAGAGGAAGGTCGTCAAAATTTGATGCATACACGCTATTTCAAAAACGTTCAAATGGTGCCATCTAAAATCGCTGATGCGAATATGATGAATTTAGACATCCGATTGGAAGAACAGCCAACAGGTGAATTATCTGGTGGTGTGGGATGGTCAAATATCAACGGATTTATGGTTGACGCTGGTATTACAGAAAATAACTTTATGGGTCGTGGGCAAGTTGTTCAAATCAAGGGTTCTATTGCGCAATATCAAAAACAGGCATTATTCAGTTTTACAGAACCATATTTGTTTGGGCGCGCACTGTCTGGTGGATTTGATGTCGCGTACACTATGTATGATTACAAGGGGTTGACTGGTTTTGATTACGACCGTGATTCTTTGACTGTATCTGGGCGATTAGGTTGGGCATTGACAGACCACTGGTCACAATCCATGAGATTATCTGCGGCATTTGATCAAAACAGCGACCCACAGCAAGGTAGTGGCATGATTCATGCGCGTTTGTATTCTTTGGGCACAGCATTGAGATATTATAACTTGAAAACGAATTTCGAACAAAATACTCATACTGGGGTGGTTGGAAATTTGGGTGCAACATATACTGGATTTGGCGGAACAACAACATATATGCGTTATTATGGTGATTTGACTGCGATGGTTAAATTCTTGGATGACCGGTGGCAGTTAAAGACATCTGTCGAGGGCGGATATATCGAACCAGTTGGCGATGATTATATACCACGTGTATATCGGTATTTCTTGGGCGGCGAATCTTTGCGCGGATTTGATGTCGCAGGTGTTAGACGTATTAGTCAGAATTCTTATTCTTTGGGCGGATTATGGAAAATCAATGGTTCAACCCAGTTAAATTTCCCTGTATTTATCCCAGACGAATATCAAGTTAAAGGATTTATTTTTACAGATTATGGTATTTTGGGCGACCCTGCTGTGCCAAAAGAACACCCCGAACAAAACTATTTGCAGGAAATGGGTTCTGGGTGGCGAACATCGGTAGGTTTTGGTGTATATTGGAACACGCCAATGGGGCCGATGAACTTTTCATGGGGTTGGCCGTTAAAGATTGATGAAAACGATAAAGAAAGAAGATTCTTGTTGTCGTTTGAAACCCAGTTTTAATAAAAACAACACCGCCCATCGGGCGGTGTTATTTGTTGTGATATATGCGTTGCTTTTGTTCGCAAGACGGCAAATAATTTCGTTAAATCGGATTTTCGATATAATTTGCAAATTCAGTCAATGTTGTGTTCGTTTGTTTCAAAACTTTTGCCAAAGTATCAAAAGATAACCACCGTGGTTGGCCGTATTTAGATTTTCTTTTTGATTTGTTAAATGTCGTTGGGTCTAATCCAGATGCGCGTGCCAAACCGCTGGGGCTCATATGATTATTTTTTGCCAATATGTCTATGGCATTCCATAAATCGTCATTTGAAAACATCTCTCTGCCTTTTATGTTTTATATACACATGTTAACACAAAACCTATTTTATTCAATATATTTTAGCGGAATACGATAATATTATTTTTAATACAACCAAACAATAAAACTGTCAGAAACCTGCTTTTTTTCCTGGGGATTTATACAAAACTGGCAGTTATGGGATTCAAGGCAACTTTTCCTAGAACGATAAAAAACACAGCGCATATATTATAAATTGATTTTTGTAGCTGATTTTATCGATTCGTTTTGGACATAAAAAAATAAATTATTGTTGGTTTATGCATGGAACATTTGATTTTGTTATAGACACGATTCGGTTTTTGTGGTACGCTCTCGATTAAGAATATTTTATTTCACAAGGGAGAGTTTACTATGCGTACTTTAACAAAAACAGGAATTCGTATATTGTCCGCAAAATATCGTTCAATTTTAATCAAATGTGCAATTATCAACGCAAGTGTGTTTATGGTTGGGCTAACACCAGCAATGGCTGTTGAACCGAGTGCATATACAATTTCATCAGCAACAGCGGATAATTATAATTATTACGATATTGTAAATGGCGTAAAAACATATTATCGCATTACTCCGTTGAGCACCAATACTAATCATTACACAATTGCCCCAGAAGGAACAACGGATTTTACGATAAGATCAAATACGGGAACTGACTCTTATCATGTAACAGTTCCAGGGACAGCAAGTTCTGAACTACGGGGAAGTTTATCTGGGAATGTGGGTTCGGGAACCGCACAACTTTTGTATTTTGATCAAAACAATACTGATGCAAGCGTATTTGATGCTGGTGCGATTACTAATTTGAATGATGCTAATAATTACGATATTTATGCAGATTTTGTTTCAAATCATACAGCAACATATGGCGGCGCAATTCGTAATGGTGGGGACAATAGTACTACTGCAAAAATTAAGATTATTAATGGTGATTTTGTAATTAATCAGTCTGGTTATAACAACTCAAGAGGTAATGGAGGCCCGGGGGGCGCGATTGTTAATGGGGTCAATAGTTCAAATGCAACAATCGATATCATACAAGGTAATTTTATTGGAAATCAAGCACACAAAGATAGTGGCGGCGCCATAATGAATCAACACCTCATAGGTACAATAACAGGGGATTTTCTTGCCAATTCAGCAAATTCTTCGTTTGGTGGTGTCATATCGAATATTGGCGACGATTCTGTTATTGATTCTATTAACGGTAATTTTGTTTCTAATTTGGTTACAACCGTTGATTCAAATTGGCCTGGGGTTGGTGGTGCAATTTATAATAGTGGAACAATTGACAACATCAATGGCGATTTTATATTAAACATGGCCGATAAAAATGCTGGTGCTATTAAAAACGCCAGAACAATTAACAATATTAATGGTGATTTTATATTAAATTCTGCTATGGGTGATGGTGGTGCAATTCGTAATAGTATAGATGAAAAAGATAATGTGACTGTAGCGGTTGCCACAATCGCCAATATCACAGGTAACTTTATTGGTAATCATGCCGAAGATAATGGCGGCGCGATTTATAATACAGGAACAATCGGTACTGCTACAGGCGGAATTGAGGGCAGGTTTGAAAATAATACTGCTGCTCAAAAGGGTGGTGCAATTTATAATGCTGGAGAAATAGATAAAATAACAGGTGATTTTGAAAGCAACTCTGCAACCAGCGATGGCGGTGCGATTAATAATAATGTTGGGGGCACAATTAACAATATAAAAGGTAATTTTAGTCATAACTCTGCTGATAACGGTGGTGCGATTTATAATATTAAGGGCACAATTAACAATATAAAAGGTAATTTTGAATCTAATTCTGCTACAAAACAAGGCGGTGCGATTAATATAACAAGTGGAATAATAAGTAATATCACAGGTGATTTTAAAGGAAACCATGCAGATAGTTATGGTGGTGCTATTTACAATGGTGGTACAATTGCAAATATAACCGGTGATTTTGAAAATAACTATACTGCATCTAATAATGGTGGTGGGGCGATTGCTAACACAAAAACAATAAATATTTCCACCTCAGATGAAAAATCTACTATTTTGTTTAATGGTAACTATATAACAAATTCAACGGGAAAAGGCGGTGCCATTTGGAATAATGGTCTTTCAGGAACAGCCGTTGGTTTATATGCAAAAGGTGCAAATGACACCATCACATTTGTCGGTGGCACAGAAGACGGTAAATACGATATCGACGGCATTTATAACCAAGCTACTTTGAATATCAACGGTTTTAAAGATGAAACGGATGCAATTACAGAATATAATGGTACTGTCAATCTTTATAATGTAGCAGGTACAGGTACAACAAATATCTATGGTGGGACTGTTAATGTTGCTGGTTCTTTTGCACAAAAAAATGTTGTCGTTAAAAATGCAACATTGGTTCTTAGTAAAAAAACAGTTGAAGCAACAAGTGAAACAACACCTCTTGCAAGTTCTGTATTCACACTGGATAATTCAACATTGAACTTACAAAATAATTCAACAGGTACTGTTTACATTGGTGAAATGCGCCTTGTTGGTTCAAATAATATAATGCTTGATGCAGATTTAGCAAAAGCCAAAATGGATCAATTAAAAGTTACAAGTGTTAGTGGTGACGGTAATATTGTCATTTCTGATATTAAGCTGTTGGCTCCAACAACAAAAGATAAAATTTCTTTGGATTTGTTTGCTGATGAAACAACAAAAGGCTTGTTAGCCGATAAAGTAACAGGAAACTTAAATGGTCTGGCATATTCACCAATCTATAAATATGATGCATTGTATGACCCAACCCGAGGACAAGTTGATTTCACGCGTTATAACAATGGTGGGTATGATGATGTGAATCCTGCAATTATGGTGGGTGCGGTTGCAGCCCAGGTTGGTGGTTATTTAAACCAAATAAACAGTTATGAAAATGCTTTCGAGCATATGGATTCTTATATGATGTTGAGTCGCAACAACAGATTGGGAACAAGTTTGGCGGTCAAATATATAACTGATGCACCAAGACGCGCTTGGTTAAAACCGTATGCGGCATTTGAAACTGTAAAGTTAAAGCACGGACCAAAAGTTGATAACAATATGTATGGGTCGTTTGCAGGGTTGGACTCTGCTATTGTTAACTTAAAACACGGTTGGGATATTGTTTATTCTGCGTATGCAAGTTATGACGGTTCTAATCAAAAATATGACGGTAGCAGCATTTATCAAAATGGTGGGCATTTGGGCGCAACGCTGAGTTTATACAAAGGTAATTTCTTTACCGGTTTAACCGCGAATGCCGGGGCAAGTTCTGTAAAATCTTCTACGATGTACGGGACGGAAAACATGGCGATGTTTACAACGGGTGCTGCATCCAAGACAGGATACGATTTGGAATTGGTTCAAGATTGGCTCATTGTTCAACCAAGTGTGTTGTTGAGTTATTCGTTGGTAAATATGTCTGATTATACCAATGCAGCCGGTGTAAAAATAAGTTCTGATGCATTACATGCGATACAAATTGCGCCAGAATTAAAATTGATTAGCAATTTGCCGCATGGATGGCAACCGTATATTGCTGGAAAAACTGTATGGAATATGTTGGATGAAACAAAATTTTCTGCGTCTGGGATAGATTTGCCAGAATTATCAACCAAACAATATGTTCAATATGGTGTTGGTATCCAGAAAAATATGTTCAACGGATTTTATGGCTATGCCCAAGCAATGTTTAGAAACGGTGGCCGAGATGGCGTTGCTTTGAACGCAGGATTGAAAATGGCATTTTAATCCGGACATATTATCAGCAAAAAAACGCATCTTTTTGATGCGTTTTTCTTGTGTTTCCCCCTGCCTTTTTTATATACCAAAACAGTTTGGTTGTTTGGAGTTATTCTTGGGTCAATATTTTCCCCAGTATGTCATTGATAGATTTCCAACTGGTCTCTATTGAATTTTCACTTACTTGTTTATATGTATCAAAATCCAATTTGTCCGATACAATTTTATAACTTTGGATTTGTGGAAATATGGTTGCCAATGTGTACAATTCCATATCAAACAACCCATCATGTTCTGACGAAGTAACAAAATCATTGGCAGAAAAACAGACATGCGTATCATCGCATAATTTTATTTCTGGTTCTGGAGCTATTGCACTTTCTTTTTCTACTTTGGAACAGCCAACTTTACAAACATCACCAATATTCAAATGCCGACACGATGTGCCACAATACCCCACATTAAAAAATTTATCCCTGTCTGTAAATTTGGTCGATTGAAGCAATCGAGATATCGTTTTAATGGTATTCACGCCACCAATGCCAGTCAGTATAATTTTGCTGTTTGGAAAATTATCGATGTGTTTTGCTTCGTTTTCTTCTGCTACAAATATGTAATTCATAATCGCACTGCCCTATTTTCAATAAATTGTTTACACATTGCATATAATAGCATGTATTTTTTAAATATTGCAACCAATCTGTGCCAATTTTATCCTTTTATAATAACATTGATTTTTTTGTTGTTTTGTGATATAATAAGTTCAATTTTAAAGGTACTTTGTGTGCCGTTTTTTTTATTGCTCGCAATATCACCCACAAAATTTTCTAATCTCGTGGGGCCCGATAAGCGGGCTTTTTTATTTTAACAAAAGGAAACTATATGAATAAAATACCAGATAATATATTAAACCTTATGCAAAGTAATGCATATGTAAATTCTAATAATCCTGAACATCAAAATGTTGCTAAGAAAATTCAAGATTATTTTGAAAACAAATATGCTAACAGTACAATTGATGCAAATGGACGTAATGTAACAATAAGGAAAGCATGGCGCTGGCATGCCATAATAGATAACAAAACTTGTGAAGATTGTGCAAGCTTTGCTGATACTATTTATGAAAACGAAGAAGATATACCAAGCCGCCCACATCATCCAAATTGTCGTTGTTGGATAGAAGAAATTGATTTAGACGATAACAACAACCAAATTGTTGATAGCCGTAAACAAAATATTATTCATCAAACTATGGCTAACGAAGGAGGATATGCCGATAATCCAAAATTTATAGACCAACCGACAAATTCAGGTATAACACAACCAACATTGGATAAATACAATGCTGATCATCCAGATTTTAATTTTCCAAATAATGTAAAAGACCTAACTGGCGAACAAGCTCAACAAATATACGCAGAAGATTACTATGATGAACGCCGTATTGGTAACATAGAAAATGGACGAATTGCCAATGCTATATTTGATATGGGCGTTATGAGTAATTTCAATAATGTTGGAAAAATTGTTCAAGAAACCTTAAACAACTCAATTGGTACCAATCTAAAAATAGACGGCAAAATTGGGAACAATACTATAGATGCTTTAAATAATATACCCGACAATAAAATTGACGATTTTATGCAACATTTAAAAGCAAACAGAATTGAATATTTGCAGGGGTTGCCTGGTTGGACCAAATACGGTAGTGGCTGGACAAATCGTACAAATAAATATTGATTTTTAACTGATTGTTTTGCAATAATCAAAACATGAAAAGATTATTGTTGGTTCTGCTTTTGTTGATCCCAGTATATGCTGTCGCTGATAGAAAGACTGATTTTATCAACAATGTTCTTGAATACGAAAACACGCAACCCAAAGACATAAATGCTTATGCGGTAAACCAAGAGAAATTGGATATGTATCGTGCTACACATCCTCGTTATAGTTTCCCGAAACACATAAAAGATTTAACCAAAGAACAAGCCGAACAGATTTTAAATTATTTCTGGGACAATTATAGATTTAGCGATTATAAGTATGATGAAATACAAGAAAAAGTTTGGGACATGATGATTCATATGTCAATGTCTGATTTAGAAAAACAAATCAATGCATGTATTCGTAAATACTACAAATTTGATGACAGTTTTTATGCCCCGTTCGGTTCGGTTGCATCTGTTAGTTTGTTAAATGGGATGTCGCCAAAACATATCCCAGATTTTTATTTGATATTAAACGAAGTTAAATACTGATATGACAAAGATATTTACGATTGGTTTTAGTGGTAAAAGTCTAGAGGTGTTTTTGGAAGTGTTGGATGCGGCACGCATAGTCAAAGTCTGGGATATTCGGCAATGGCGAACAAGTACGTATGTGCCGTATTATAATGGTGATAATCTGACCAACACTCTCGTCAATCAGTACGAGTATCACCCTGAATTTGCACCAACATCAGACATCTTGGCAAACTATAAAGATAAAAAAAATTACTTGGGACGAATTTGAGCAAAAGTATCGCGAACTGTTGGCTGACCGCCAACCGTTACAAAACTGCGACACAACGAAATTAAATAGAATATGTTTGTTATGCACTGAAAAAGTTGCATCGCAATGTCATCGCAGAATTGCCGCAGAATATATAGCCGAATATATCCCAGGCACCGAAATCGTGCATTTATGATACAACTTCCCAATGACCACCACGGTCTGGGCCAATGCGGCGAATTTTACCGGACTTTTTTTCAATTTATCTAAATTCCATTTACACTAATCCAAACAGCGCATAACAATCGGAAAAAGTGTAAATTTACCTGAATTTTATTTTGTTATACACAATTAAAAATCGCCCAACAAGGCAGATTTTTGCGACAGACAATTTTGTTAAAAAAAATCTTATAAACCGCTTGACTTTTAGGGTTTATAAGTATACTATTACACTCGCTATTCGGGCATAGTTCAGTCGGTAGAACAACGGACTGTTAATCCGTATGTCACTGGTTCGAGTCCAGTTGCCCGAGCCA
>JAGHVJ010000031.1 GCA_018064365.1 Candidatus Enterousia onthequi
GTCTCCTTCTTTGCAAAATCTACTTGTTTTCGAACCTGCAACTATCGTTGCAAAAAAACTTTTACACGTTTTCGTATCTGCCACCAAAAATAAAACACCCAAAATGGGTGTTTGATTTTTGTGGCGGAGTCGAAGGGATTCGAACCCTTGATACCGTTGCCGGTATACCACATTTCCAATGTGGCGCACTAGACCAACTATGCGACGACTCCGGATATTAAATTATTCTTCGTCGGCATCGGCAGAATCTTCTTCTGCGACAATTTCAGAATCATCCAACAATGCGTTTTCTAATTCTGCATCAATTTCACGCAATTCTGGATCAGACGATTCAATCTCTAACGATTGTTCCGCAGAATCCGCGATTGGCGAATCCTTGTAAGATTGAACAAATTCATGGCGAACGTCCGCAACATTTAATTTACCACTGGCAATTTCGCGTAATGCCACAACCGTCAATTTATCTTTGCCACCATCAGTTTCCACCACGGGTTCTGCACCACCGTTCAAATCACGAACACGTTGAGATGCCAACATGCCCAATTCATAACGACTGTCAACATATGCTAATGTGTCAGATATTGTTGTACGTGCCATATTAAATCCTTTGTTGAAATTTTTTTTAGCCAAGATATAATGCCACTGGGATATTGAAAATGCAAGAAAAAAATATTAAATCTTTGTCTTTTGGATGTCGGTTGAATGCGTTGGAATGTGAAAAAATCAAAAATATGATTGCAAACCATGTGGATACCGCCGTCATTGTGAATACTTGCGCCGTTACAGCCGAGGCTGAACGCCAATCTGCGCAATCGGTTCGACGGATTGCACGCGAAAATCCAAATGTGCCTATTTTTGTGACAGGATGTGGTGCGACCAGAAATCCGTCTTTGTTCCAAAAAATTCCAAATACTGTCGTTGTTTCAAATGCTGATAAAATGAAGTCAACACCGTATATCGACGGTTTGGCAAAAATCAATCAAGATGGGAAAATTATTAAATTCGTGCACGAAGCACCAGAACTGTCCAAGCAATTTATTCAAATTCAAAATGGATGTAATCACAAATGTGCTTATTGTGTGACACGATTATTGCGTGGACCAGCGGTGTCTTTCCCTTATTCTGAAATTTTAGCGGATGCGCGCGCGGCGGTAAAAAATGGATTTTTCGAAATTGTTATTACTGGCGTGGACAGTGCTTCGTATGCGTATCGCGATGGTGATAAAGTTTTATTTATATCGGATGTTTGTGAAATGCTGTTGCGGGATGTGCCAGAAATTCGTCGGCTGCGGATTTCTTCGTTGGACCCTGCATCACCCCAGATTTTCAAGATTATCGATTTAATTCATCGTGATAACCGGATGATGCCACATTTACATTTATCTATGCAATCGGGTTCAGACACTATTTTGGCGGCTATGGGGCGACGACACAATGCAGACCAAGTACGAAAAATTGTTTCGGTGGCAAATGGTATTACTGTTAGTTGGGATATAATTTGTGGTTTCCCGGGCGAAACAGATGAACTGTTCCGTGAAACATTGGATTTGGCACGCGAAGTCAAACCTATTAAAATTCATGCGTTTCCTTTTTCTCCGCGTCCGGGGACCACGGCCGCTGTTATGCAAAATCAAATTCCACGCAATATTTCCAAAGAGCGCGTGCATCAAATCACAGATTTGGCAAACAAAAATCTGTCTGAATATATGGCAACACAAACTGGTAAAACCGTATCGTGTTTGGTTGAAAACAACAATATTGGACGCACGCCTAATGATATAGATATTATAATTTCGGGCAGTCCTATTCCGCCACGCACAATTTGCGACATTCGGATAACAGGTATCAAAAACGGCCAATTTCTTGGCGAAAAAGTTTTATAAAAAAACATTGGCATTGTGCGATAATTTCGTTTAAGATTGGCTTGCTATGAGAAAGTTTTATTTTGCTTTTATTTTGTCGATTATTACAAGTGGCGCGTTTGCGGAATTTACTACGACTGCAAAGTCTGCATTTTTAATAGATTATGATTCTGGGACGGAAATTGTCGCCAAAAATGCAGATGTATTAATGCCACCTTCTTCGATGATAAAGTTGATGACATTGACTGTGTTGTTTGACGAAATTCGTGCTGGTCGCGTAAAATTAGATGACCGTTTCCCGGTGTCTGATAATGCAGATTATCAAAATCCATTGTGGTATCCGGCCAGTAAAATTTGTTTAAGTGCGGGACAAACTGTGTCTGTGCGCGATTTAATTTTGGGCTTGATTGTGTTGTCTGGTGGTGATGCGTCTGTTGTTGTTGCAGAAAAGTTGGCTGGCAGCGAAAACGCATTTACCAAAATGATGCACGACAAGGCTGTGTCAATCGGTATGGAAAAGTCCAGTTTCGGAAATGCCAGTGGTTTACCCAACCCAAATAATTTAATGACTTCCCGAGAATTAGCGATTTTGGCAACACATATTATTTCTGATTACCCAGATTTATATCCGATGTTTGCGACAAAACGTTTTGAATTTGATGAATACCAATCTGATTGGTGTCGCGATTGGGGAAAGACTCATACTGTCAATTATAACAAGTTGTTGTTTATTATGCCTGGGGCTGACGGATTAAAGACAGGACATACAGATGACGGTGGCTATGGTATTGTTGCCAGTGCAACATCTGGGGGGCGTCGTTTAATTGGTGTCATGAACGGTTTTCGTGGTCGTGGACACGATGCTTTGGCGGCCGAGATGAAAAAAATGCTGAATCATGGATTTTCTACCACTATGAACAAGGTATTTTATCGTCCAGGCGACGAGGTTGCAAAAATACCAACATGGTATGGCCGTGACGAGTTTGTTGTGGCAACCGTTGTAAAACCTTTTGCTGTGACTGTTCCAAAATCAGATGGATTATCTGACATTCGTGTTGTTGCGATGTATGAAAGTCCTCTGGCTGCACCAATTTATTCTGGGGATAAAATTGGCAAACTGATTGCAACAAAAAATGGACAAGAAATCGCGACTGCTGATTTAGTTGCACGCGACACAGTCAAGCGCGTTCAATTATTCCGCCGTGTATGGCGCAATATTATGGTGTTGATTGGTAGAATATAGGGTTTTGGACATGGCAAAAAAAACAGCACCAATTTATGATTTTCCGCACCCGATGGATAACGACACATTGATTGGGCATATGAGGACGGTCAAAAATTTTATGGACGCATGGAATAACCGTGAACGCCACCCAATTCATCCTGTGTGGATGCTGACTGGGCCGCGTGGAATTGGCAAGGCAACATTGGCATACAAACTGGCGCGGATGGTGTATGGAAATGTCGGGGATTTTTTCATTATTGACCAATCGCGTAATATTGACAAAGACGGCAAGTCCAAGCCCGATGGTAAAGAAATTTCTGTTTATACTGTGCGCGGGATGATTGATAAAATGCAATTGTCGTCTATGTCTGGGGCGTGGCGTGTGGTTTTGATTGATTCTTTGGACGAATTGAACAAGGCCGCGTCTAATGCAATTTTGAAATTATTAGAAGAACCGCCTGAAAAAACATTATTTTTGTTGGTTGTGCACCAATTGGCAAACGTGTTGCCAACCGTGCGGTCGCGTGCGCGTGTTGAAAAAATGCATCCGCTTTCTATATCTGAATTGCGCGATTTGTGTATTAAATTTATGCCCGATGCAGATGTCAGTTCTGAAATTTTACGTTTGAGCAATGGCAGTTTCGGAAAAATCGCAGATATGAAACGGTCTGGTGGCGATGTGATTTACGACGATTTAATCGAAACATTGCAAAATTCTGGTTCGACATCTGGGGATTTGATGACTATTGCAAAAAAGATTGCGCCCAGTCCAGAATTGTATAGCATTATATTGGATGCAATTGCGTATTTCGGATTGGCTGATTTATATCCGGCGGCAACAAAATCTATCGCGGATATAACCCAGGTTCATCTGGAACCTGAAACAGGAATATTTAAGATACTAATGGATATAAAAAAATGTTTATAGATACTCATTGTCATTTGAACGACGAATACAGTGGTGGTGTTCGTGGTGTTATCGCACGCGCGCACAAGAAAAATGTTGGTGCAATTGTGACTGCTACGGCGGAACCTGATGATGTGCCCCAGATATTAAAAATCGCACACGGACATAAAAATGTATTTTGCACTGTTGGTTTTCATCCCGATTGTGCAGGGATAAATCCGGCTGAATTTTTGACAGACGATATTTTAACTGACGATGTGGTTGTTGGCGTTGGCGAAATTGGTTTGGATTATCATGAACGGTCTGACAATCGCGACGCACAAATCAAACTGTTCACAGAACAACTGGAAATTGCACAACAATACGATTTGCCTGTTGTTATTCATACTCGTAATGCCGAAGCAGACACGCAAACAATTTTAACAAATAAAAATCATGGTGTGTTGCATTGTTTTACATCCAGTTGGGATTTAGCCAAGGTTTTATTAGACCGTGGTTTTTATTTTTCTGCCAGTGGAATTCTGACATTTAAAAATGCAGGCGATATGCGTGATGTTTTTATGAAACTGCCCATGGATAGAATTGTTGTTGAAACAGATGCTCCATTTTGTGCGCCGGTGCCATTTCGTGGACAAACATGTGAAAGTTTTATGGTGAAAAAGACTGCGCAAGTTTTGGCAGATATTCGTGGAATTTCTGTGGCAGAAATAGAACCTATTTTATACGAAAACACTTTGAGATTATTTCCAAAAATTCATATAACGGATAAAAAATGACGCGTAATATTATAAAAATTGGCCAAGTTTCAGAAAATCGCAAGGCGCGATTCAGTTATTCTATTGCCGAAACGATAGAGGCCGGCATTGCACTTACCGGGGCCGAGATAAAATCTGTGCGATATGGACTGGTGTCTATTGTTGACGGCTTTGTTCAACGACGCGGAAATGATTTGTATTTGGCGGGGGTCGAGATTCAAAAACTGCCCACGGCGGCACGCATTGTGAATTTTGACGAACGTCGTTCGCGCCAGTTGTTATTACACCGTTCACAAATCAATCGTATGATTGGCAAGTTGGCTGAACGCGGTGCAACGATTGTACCGTTAAAATTATATTTTACAAATCGTGGAAAGTTAAAGGTTTTGTTGGGAATTGGTTATGGTAAATCTCGCACTGACAAACGCGAAACAATCAAACAGCGCGAATGGGATAAAAACAAATCCAGAATTTTAAAAGGCAGATAAAAAAACGGGATAATTTTTATCCCGTTTTTTTTGTTATATCAAAATATGAATTAGTCTTGTTTTTCTGTATCGTCGGTATCTTTGGTATCATCAGATGATTCAGCGGTTTTTTCCTGGTGAACAGCATGCATTGCATTTTTCAATTCTGTTTTAGAAATGCAACCATTTGCATCATCGTCAGCAGTCGCCAACATTTCCAACATTTTTGGGCATTTCACAGATTCCAGCACAACACAACCGTTATCATCAAACGCAATATTGTGTTTCATACGATGATGACCAGGGTGCTTCATCAACCATGGAGACGCGATACAGCCCAAGAAAAATACAGCGCACAAAACAATCAATTTAATGCAGAACTTAACAAAATGATGACCGCAACCACAGCAATGGCAATGATGACCGCATGCACACTCGTGATTTTGTTGAACCGGTGCCACAGTCATTTCTGGACGACGGACAGTTGTCTTTTTTGCAACAGGTTTAGTCGCAGTTTTTTTTGAAACAGTTTTTTTTGTAGTATTTTTTTTGATGGTTTTATTTGGCATTTTCCCTTCCTTTGTTGTTTTACGGATGCATTTTATAAAATAATTTTTTTCAAGTAAAGTATTTTTTAGAAAAGTTATAAACAATACATTTGGAAAAAATTCTTTTATAAAAAAGTGTGGAAAAAACCTAGGTTTTTTGACAAGTGTTTTTTTTAGTTTTTTTCAAGTTTTTTAATTTTTTGTTTTTCTGTAAAATCAACCACTTATAAATTCTGGGCTTTGTGCGGTGTGGTGTCGCAAAAAAACCTAGGTTTTTGGTATACTATGTTCAAAGGGAAAAAACTAAGGAAATCTAAGAAAAAATTAAAATATCGAGAGAGTAAAA
>JAGHVJ010000012.1 GCA_018064365.1 Candidatus Enterousia onthequi
GCAAAAACAAAGGGTTATAAAATCCTGGCTTTGCGCGGCGAAGTGTCGCAAAAAAACCTAGGTTTTTGGTATACTATGCACAAAGGGAAAAAACTAAGGAAATCTAAGGAAAAATCAAAATATCGAGAGAGTAAAAAAATGCATAAAAAACATATATTTTTGAACGTTTTCCAGAAAATCATACTTTTTGCATGTGTTTTTTGTACTATTTCGACATGGGCGGAAACGACCACATGCGATATAAACTATACCCCAGTTACCGGAAATAGTATTCAAAACGGTACGCCAACCCCAACAAGTCCAGTTGAAATTGAATCAGTTGGAACAAAAGTCGGAAACAAGTATCAAATATCAGTAGTAGCACAGGGAAAGAATCTGTTTGATAAAAATAATTTATATACAGACCATTATATAAATTCTAGTGGAGAAATAGTATCGGCACCCACTTGGGATATATCAGCAAAGATACCTGTAATACCTAATACACAATATACTCTATCGGGAGTAATTCAAGTATATAGTGGTATCTATCACGCATTTTATAATAGTAATGACCAATGTTTATTAACGATAACAACTGCTGTGGGAACAACTGTTATGACAGCACCTGCTAATGCAAGCTATTTGAGATTATCTATAAGGAAAGCAAGTGGGGATAAGGACACTGTACAGTTAGAACAAGGTTCTGTTGCGACTCCATACGCCTCATACGGACATAGCACAACTCCAATCTATCTGAACGCACCATTACGTAAGGTTGGCGATTATGCCGATGTCTTGGATTACAAAAATGGTACAATCACTCGCAATGTTGGTGTGAAAGTGTTAGATGGAACGGAAAGTTGGGAATCTAATACAGCCGTTGCTGGATTACATCATTTGCCGATGAACGGAGTAATAAACTCTAAATCTTATTGTAATTATTATCCATACGGTGGAACTTCAGCAGGTAGTTTATCAGATAAAACTTTTGCAGCTGTTGGTAGAGCATCAAAGTCAGGATTGACTATTAGAGATACCGATTTCCCGTCAACAACAGAAGGTAATAATGCACTTAAAGCCTGGTTGGCTCAGCAATACGCAGCGGGCACACCAGTAGTTATCTATTACCCACTGGCAACACCAGTAGTAGAGCAGATAGAAAATTGGTCGTGCATCCCGCCGATAACGGACATTCAAATCGCTACAACGAAAATGGTTGATGAAGAATTTGCGGCGGCGGAGGCGAATTTGGCGGCAACTGTTCAAACGATTGAAAGTGTTGTGTCGCGCACAATTGCACAGACCGAACAAATCGCAACTTTGCAAGCGGAAAAACAAACACGTCCTGATGAAACATGCCCCGCAAATATGAAATGCTTACTTGTCCAAGACGAAGATGGCACCCCGCATTGGTACCCAATCATCGAACCTTAAAATCCTATGTTATATTTGGGTTTTTATTCTTGGTGCGTGCTGGCCATATTTATGGCAAAATAAAAGCATCTCAACCAAAGGATAAAAAATGTTATTAAAACCAAAAATTTACATTACTGTTTTATTTGTCTATGAAGTCATCGCTGTAATGGCTTTGCATTGTCAAACAATCTGCACAAGCATGTTGGGATATACCGCATGCCAAGATTGGTTCCGTTATTTTGCTGCATGTGTAGTTATTCCAGGAATTATCAGTTTGATACTGATGTGGATTAACACGATTATATGCGCATATCGCCATCGCTTTTTGCGTCGCGCACGTGGAGCCGTGACCGATTTGTTGGACAACTTGCGTTATAAATTAGCCAACCATATATCGCGTCAAGATATTGAACGTTATATTACTATCGCTGCATTGTATGGTATTCGTTATTATATGTCTCATAATCAGAAATTCCGTGAACTGTTGCAAGAATTAGTGCCAGAAAGCGCAGATTGGGATTTTGATGAAGATGAAGAAGAAACACACACAAAAAACAATAAAAAACGGAAATCTCGTAAATAAATGTTGTTTTCCCAAAAACAAATATCGCCGCAAAATGCGGCGTATTTTTTTATAAACAAAAACCGCAGTTTCCTGCGGTTAATCCTGGTGCCAGTTGTCGGACTTGAACCAACGACCCTCTGATTACAAATCAGATGCTCTACCAGCTGAGCTAAACTGGCAACGGCAATTATAATATATTGTTTATTTTACAATTGCAAGCATAAAATGTGCAAATGTTGCTTTTTTATTGTATTTATTTGTTTTACCGATTTTTACCAGATAATTCTAATGCTTTCTTTCTGGCAAGTGTGGACAAGTGGTTAAAACAATCGTATTTTGCCTCTTGCGTGGGATTATTTTTTTCCCATGCACATTTCACAGAATACATAATCTGACCATGGTGTGATAATACAACAATCTCGTCACGAAGTGTTCTGAAATCTATGCACACTGTATCCAATGTGTACATCCATGTTTGCGGTTTTCGACTAATGCTTTTTGTGCTGTTTATATAATTTTCTATTTTGGAAAGGTTCTCCATATCCATCGCGGTTTCCAGACGTTTTTTCGCAATGTTTAATATTTTTGTAAACATTTCATTGCCAGCATCTGCACAATCCATAGATTGTATTTGCTGTTTATTTTTATTATATCGAATAATTTGTTGGTTTTTTGTGTCAAAATCCAGATAACCATCATCTAATTTGTATGTCACGACATATTTGTTTTTGCTTTTGCATGTAGTTATAGACTGGGTATTTTGGATGATTTTGACACATTTGTTAAAAAAATCATTTTGTGATTTTTCGACGAATAAATTTTTTACAAACCCAGAAAAATCAAACATTATAAAACTCTCTTTATTTTTAACGGCCGATATTATAGGACTCTATTTTTTGTTGTCAACACTTATAACCAAAGTTTTTTAACTTTGATATGGAAATCGCAAAAAACATTGTTAAAATGATTATCATGAAAAAATTACCTGAACTTTTGGCGCCGGCTGGGACATTAGATGCCTTTAAAACGGCGGTTTTATATGGTGCGGACGCGATTTATGCTGGTCTGCCGGGGTTTTCTATGCGTGCACGTGCAAAAATCGATGTCCAAGGTGTGCACGCCGGAATTGAATTCGCACACAGTCATGGCAAGAAAGTATATTTGGCATTTAATTTGTTTGCCCATGATACAGATTTTGCAAACATGCCACGCGTTGCAGAAATTATAGAATACCTGCGTCCTGATGCTTTGATTGTTGCGGATGCCGGTGTTATGACATGGGTGCGTGAAAAATTCCCCGATATGCCGATTCATATATCGACCCAGGCAAATATTTGCAGTGCTGCATCGGTCAAATTTTGGCAAAATGCAGGCGCATCTTTATGTGTTCTCGCGCGCGAGGTTTCACATCCAGAATTTTGTAAAATACGCGCTGCGTGTCCTGATATTAAACTGGAAATCTTTGTTCATGGGGCAATGTGTATGGCGTATTCTGGACGATGTTTGTTGTCTAATTATATAACTGGTCGTCCGTCAAATCGTGGTGCATGCGCGCAACTGTGTCGGTGGAAATATGATGTTATATTGCGCGAACGGGAATCAGGTGTTGAAATGCCAATTGACGAAGATTCACACGGCGCGTACATTTTGAACAGTAAAGATTTATGTTTGATGCCACGATTGGCGGATGTTTTGGAATCCTGCCCTGATTCTTTAAAGATAGAAGGGCGCAATCGCAGTGAATACTATGTGGGGTCTGTGGTGCGTGCATATCGTAATGCAATGGATTCGTGGGCAAACAATCCAGACGAATTTAATCCAGAACAATTTATGGCTGATTTAAATGTGTTGGAAACACGCGGATATACAACTGCATTTTTTGATGGTGGATTACCGGAAACGGCGCATAATTTTGAAACAACAAAATCTGATTCTGAATACCATGCAGCGGGCGTTGTGCTGGCTATGAACGATGAAAATATTATTTTCGAATTAAGAAACGAAATCCGTTCGGGCGATGAAATTACATTTTTATTACCGCGTGATAAATTCACAATAAAATTAGATAAAATTCAAAATGCTAAAAACGGGGAAGTATTGCAAAAAATGTCTGCGGGTCAAGGCAACGCAATTCTAATTCCGCGCGATAAAATACCACAAGAATATATATCACAAATCCAAGAGTATATCTTGGCATACAAACACAAATAAAACAAATCTATGGTTCGATGATGGGGTACCAATGCGGGGTGCCGTCTTCGTCTTGGACAAGTAAGCATTTCATATTTGCAGGGCAATTTTCATCGGGGCGGGTTTGTTTTGTTTCGTGCAAAGTTGCAATTTGTCCGGTCTGGGCAATTGTGCGACTGACAACGCTTTCAATCGTTTGAACAGTTGCCGCCAATTTTGCCTCCTCCGCCGCAAACTTTTCATCCACCATTTTCGTCGTTGCAATTTTAATTTCTGCCACCGGCCCAGCAATAAAATCACCAGTGCCTTGATTGGTGAAAAACGTCTGGGTTACAGTATCATACATTCCAACAACATTGTCTGAAATGCGTTTAGCTGGGATTAAATCCATGCTTAAGTTTATTCCATCCTGCCAATATTTAAATCCATACCAATTACCAATAAGACGACTTTCATTTATTACTACTTGACCATCAATTGAGCTATATGTACTACCAAGAATAAAAGTATTTGTTGATGTAAATGTTTCTGAATTAAAGGTATAAATCGTATTTCCGTCGCATATAATAGTATTCGCATTATACCCAATGATATGTCTTTCATTTCTATTAGTTATTGGTTCATATTTTTCAGCTTGAGTTCCATATTGCATATAAACATTACTAGCCTTGGAATTATATCCTTGAAGTGTCATTTTATTTATGGAAGTAGCACCAGAGTAATCTCTTGCACCACATATCCAAGTAACACCATCAATCTTTGAATTTAAACAATCAAATTCAAATCTTGTGTTATTATTTGCTGTTAATCCTGTATCAATATACTGTGTACCGGTACTTTCTAGATACTCTAATTCTGTAAAACCGGCGGGTAAATTTGCGAATACAGGCGAGATGAAAAATGTACAAAAAACACATGCAAAAATGGTGATTTTTGAAAAAACTCTTAAAAATATATGTTTTTTATGCATTTTTTTACTCTCTCGGTGTTTTAATTTTTCCTTAGATTTCCTTAGTTTTTTCCCTTTGAACATAGTATACCAAAAACCTAGGTTTTTTTGCGACACCACACCGCGCAAAGGCCGGATTTTATAACCCTTTGTTTTTACAGAAAAACCGAAAATTAAAAAAATTGAAAAAAACTAAAAAAAACACTTGTCAAAAAACCTAGGTTTTTT
>JAGHVJ010000023.1 GCA_018064365.1 Candidatus Enterousia onthequi
GAGGTTATCAAAGACAGAAAAGACGAATTGACAGATTTAACGACAAAATATTCGGAAATCGCAGACAAAGAATCGACAGAAATAATTTTGTCGCGCATAACAGCAATTCACGAAGAAATCACCGACATAGACGCAAAAATACGCGCATTGGGTGATATATCAACTTTGCGAACAGACGTTACAACAAACACAGGCAATATTACAACATTGGATACACGAACAAATGGGATGATAGATTACGTGGTTGAAAGTCAAACACCCACCGCAGAAAATAATTATACATGGTATCGGAAATACAAATCCGGCTGGGTCGAACAAGGGGGGGGTAGTTCAAGGAACATCAAATATCACAAAAAATGTTGTTTTACCAGTAGCCATGAAGGGAGCTAATTATTATGCTTGCGCAACTATAGAACAATATAACGCAAACAGACCATATAGTGTTGCGGTCGGCAATCGTTCTGCAATAAGTTTTGACATTGGTTCTTGGTATGAAAATAGCACTGCACTAGCATCTGGGCGACTAATTTGGGAAGTAAAAGGGGTATATATCTGAAAAAAATCGGGGTTCCCCGATTTTTTTCAGATATATAAAGCTAAAACTTTAATTTTGTGATTTTCCCCATATTTTTTTAACAATACACAACATCTATGTTGACCATCCCAAATAGTAAAATCGTTACCGTTGATTACGGGGATAAATTTATTATCGAAACCATTCGTTTCTATATTGGTAATTAAACTATCAAATCTTTTTATATTCATATTATAAGGTTTGTCAATATTATTTGCATCGCAATAACTTTGATATTGTTCTTTATCACCATACAAATATTTATAGGGAGCACATTCACATAGTTTTATTTTTTTTCCGTGCCACATTCTAAAAATATCTTTCAAAGCAATTTCTAGAATTTTATAATCTGCAATTTTTAACATTTCTAAATCATGATAAAAAAACTCATAATCCAAATAAAAACTATTATCATACAATAACCGTATTGCAGAAGTTCTTGATGCTGCCTTTACTTCGCGTAAATATTTTTTATGATATATATCAATTCCGTATTCTTGATAATTTTGTGTTTCAACCACAGCACAAACTATGCGCTCCATGGCGTGTGCCAAAGAAAAAACTCCTCGCACAGTTTGTTCAAAATCATTTATATTCAAGTTTAATTTTTTTACTCGGTTCAAACAAGATGCTTTTATTACAAAACAACTTCCTGCGACAAATTTATAATCGGTGTTTATTTTTATTTTTAATTTATCTGCAATTCTATGCGTAAAAAACTGTTTGTGTTTTGGGTCTTTTATTATCAAATTTTTTGCGGCAACAAGACCGATTTTTTTATCATTAAAAGCATTTATTGCTTTATGAACAGAACCACATCCTAAAATAGCGTCATATAAATTGTAAAACCAATCCTTGTTTTTAAATATCTGATTATCAATATATATATATTTTCTGCTTACGCCTTTGGAGTGTATCTTGAATACAATGTCATATTTGGACAAATCGACTTTTTGTAAAACATCTATAAACGCTCCTATATCAAAACCTTTGTTTTCATACATAAAAAACCGAGTGTTATTGTGGTAGTTTTTTATATCGTCTAGTATTTTTTGTTGAAAATTATCTTTAACATATGTGACTATTAAATCATAATTATAGACATCCAAATTTTTTAAATAATATTTTATACTATCCCATGAGTTCATATAAAAAAGGTGTAATACAACCAATATGCGCTTGTCTTTATTCTTCCTTATTCTTTTTGAATAAATAATGCGAAAAAAATTTCTGAATAAGAAAAATTTTAATTGCCGCACCAAAGAAATTCTATACAGAGACACTATCAATCCTTTTTGTTGTTAAAATCTATATAATCTATTAAAGAATTTTTAACAGCTTTTTCTGAAAAATACTTATCGATATAATCTTTACATTGTTTTGATTTGCGTTCTAATTCATCAAAATTATTGTATAAATCACTAACTGTCTTAGCAAAGTCTTGAGCCCTATCTTCTACACTTATCAAGTTATTGTCATTATGTATTCCTTCTATTCCTATCGTTGTAGTAACAACCGGTACTTTGTTATATAAAGACTCAATAATTTTACCTTTTACTCCGGCACCACTCCTTAATGGCACAACAACTAATCTTATACAAGAATATAATTTTGTTAATTCTTCGTCAGAAACAAAACCCGTCACAATTATGTCTTTGGATTGTAAGTTTACAATATCTTGAGATGGATTTGCACCAACTAACCACAATTTTATATCTTTATTATTCTTTTTAATTAAAGGAAATACTTCTTTAACAAACCATACTGCGGCATCAATATTTGGTGTATGTCTAAATCCTGCTACAAACATAATATCTTGTCTTGTTTTTGCAACATAATTAAAGTGTGTCATATTTTTTGTGTCAAATATGAACAACGGTATTTGTAAGGCGTTCAGGTATTTATTTTCTGAAAGCATCGTGTTTACTTCGTCATGCGAAAAAGTACACGCAACATCAACTTTGCTAAACACGTCATATTCCATTTTTTTTTCTATAGGATAACGATGATCTGCTTCTTGTTTTTTTCCTGCTAATAATCTATCTCTATATTGACGTAAATAATGTAAATCATGTGCTTGATATATAATTTTTGCTCGTGTATATATCCTTAATAATTCTATATAATTAATCGCAACATTCGGTCTATTGATATACACATAATCAAAATACATTCCGTACTTTTTTATATAATCTATAAAATTTTGATATATGACTTCTATACCTTCATCTAGATGGAGTTGCAAATAATCATCCTCTATTGCTTTATTGTTTGGATAAAATTTCACATTAAAACCTTGGTTCAAAAAAAACTGTATATATTGCCACGTAGTCCTAGAACCAGTATCTTTTGAAAAAGATAAAACTTTCCAATCTATTACTAAAATATTTTTCTTTGTTTGAGCCCTTTCTCGAGCCAGTTCGTTACCTGCAAAAGCATTAACATGATATTTATGAAGTTGTTCTTTCCATTTATCATAAAATTTTTCTCTATTTATAATTTGATACTTTTTTTGACCATTTAACAAATTTACACCGTTTGTTTTCCCCTCAAAATGAATAACAATTGATTTTGGGACATAAACAACCTTTAGATTTTCATTGTATCTAATACGGAAAGCCAAATCTGTGTCTTCATAATAAGCTGGCGCAAATAGTTCATCAAAACCACCTAATTTATCCCATAAAGATTTACTTAACATGATGGATGCGCCAGATATATAATCTATCTCTTTTTTATAATTATAACAAATGCAATCAGGGTTGTTGTTTTTTCCGTAATTACATCCACTTGCGTCAGAATAAATAATTCCACCGGCTTCTTGTAAAGTTCCATCTGGATAAATTAGTTTTGACCCAACCAATCCAATAGACGGGTCTTTTTCCATTTCTTCAACTAAAGCTTTTAACCAACCTTTTTGAACCTGTGTGTCGTTGTTTAAAAAAAGAATATATTTGCCTTTTGTGTACTTTGCGGCATTATTGCAATTTTTTAAAAAACGTAAATTAACCGTATTTTTTACCACTTTAATATTTTTAATATACTTTTTGATGTTTTTTGTTGTGTCTGTGGAATTATCATCTGCGATTATTATTTCATAAGAAACATCGTTTGTATTATTTAATATTGATTGTAAACATAGTTTTGTGTATTTCCAGTTATTATACACGGGGATGATAATGCTTACCGTAATGTTTTCAAATGTGGGAAAAGTTAAAATATCATCTGTCTTTTTTATTAATGTGTATTGTGTAAAATTATATGGTATACGTGTTTGAAAACGATTTTTCGCTGAATGATCGCTTATCTTAAAATTAAAAAAGTAGGTGTGGTTTGCTTGTCCTCCAAGCCAGTTTTTCTTAAGGTATCTTATACCACAAAAATAATACTTTTTTGTATATAAACTATCATCAAAAAATTCGGCAGTTTTAAATATTTTCATAACTATCTCCATAACAATTTGCAAACTGGTATAAATTCAAACAGATATACCCAATTATTCTTTATTTTTAATAATGGGATTTTGCCAAACAATCTTAATCTGAACCTGGTGCCAAATACTTCAGAATTATGTGTGTAGGTTGTTTTTATAAATTCATCATGTAAAAAACGGTGCTTATCACAAATTTCAGCGCGAATACTAAACCACGCCCGATTCATTTTATCTTGTTGAACAACTGTTGTATTATTGCTGTCCCATCTGTACTGAACTAAAATTTCTTGAATGTTATAAAAATGCGTCACATCCATTAATCGCGCCCACAGTCTGTAATCTTCTGCGGGACTATAGAATTCTTCGTATTCAATGTTATTATCGGTCAAGACACTTTTGCGTATCATTGCCGCCGTATGCGCAATCCAACAATTATCGGTTAGCATCAGCCTAATACTATCGTCATATTCTGGAGTCTTATGCAACTGGTTGTCTGTACCAAAATATTGCAACCAACCTGACACAACACCGATGTGTGGATTTTTATCTAGAAACGCAACCTCTTGTTCCAAACGTGTCGGGACCGAAATATCGTCATGGTCAAATATCGCCAAATATTCCCCGCGTGCCATGCCCAGCAATTTATTGCGAGATGGTGTAATACCCATATTTTTTTCGTTTTTAGAATATTTTATGCGCTTGTCGTGCTTTGCGTATTCCAAAACAATTTTTTCAATTTCCGTGTTATCAGGACTGTCGTTCAAAATTAAAAACTCAAAATCTGTAAATGTTTGATTCAATATAGACTCAATACATTCCCGCAAATGCGTCGGATTCGTATTGTAAATCGGTGTTAATACAGACACACGCGGTGTTTTTGTTGGCATTGTCGGTCTCCAATGATGTTTGCTACCAGGAATCATAGTAATGCCAGACAAAAAAATCAACCTATTTTTTATTGGTATAAAATATAAAGTAAACTGCACATTTTGTATTATGTTATTCCGTCTTACGCATATGAATATAGTATAAAAAATAGTTTTGTCAATAGTCGTGTGTAAACATAATGCAAAAAAAAACACCCAAACGGGTGTTTTTTTATTATCCTACCAGTTTTTTCCAAATGGATTTTTTCTGGGGTTGCTTTTTCTTTGGATGTCTGCGAGGTGCAGTCGTAGTTGTGCGTTTTGCCTCGATATGTTGGGCGTTTTTCTTTTTCGCGTCCGTTGATGGGACATGTGCCGCCAAAACATCATCTGTTTTAATCTGTTCAGGGGCAACACGTTGTATAGAATATTGGTCAATATTCATCAAACTATCATCGCCAACAATCACGATTTCTGTATCAAATTCAGATTCCATTGCTGCCAATTCTGCACGCTTTTGATTCAGCAAATAAATTGCAACATCTGTCGGCACAGTCATAATAATTTTTTGTGCCGCTTTGGCTAGCAGTTTTTCTTGCAAATGACGGAATAGAATTATTGACGCCGTTTGAATACTTGGCACCACCCCAGCGCCCATACAGTGAGGGCAGGCGACATACGAAGATTCGATAAAACTACTGCGCATACGTTGACGCGACAGCATCATGACCCCAAAAGCATTGATTTTTGCAACCTGGGTTCTGGCGCGGTCGCGTTTCATGATTTCGCGCATTTTCATTTCCAATTTGCGATTATTTTTTTCTTCTTCCATATCGATAAAGTCAATCGCGACAATTCCTGCCAAATCACGTAATCTCAGTTGCAACGCGATTTCTTCTGCGGCTTCTAAATTAGTATTTAATGCCGTTTGTTCAATGTCTTTTTCTTTAATTGCGCGTGAAGAATTGACGTCAATTGTCACCATGGCCTCGGTTTGATTTATAACAATAGACCCGCCCGACGGCAACACAACATACGGCCCATGCAATCCTTCCAGTTGTTTTTCAACACCGGCCTTGACCATCACAGGTAACGCAGCATCTTTATACAAAGTAATCTGTTTGCGTGGCGCACGACCATACATTTGTTGGAAATACCCTTTGGCGGCATCATACGCTTCATCTCCTTGGATGACCATAGTATCGGTTTTATCAGAAATAAAATCACGCACGACACGACGCAACAGTGAGTCTTCGGTATGAATAACAACCGGCGCAACCGATTCCAGAGTCGTTTTGCGAATATCGTTCCACAAATTCACCAAATAATCATAGTCTTTGGCAATATCTTCGCCCATGGCACCCGCCGCTGCAGTCCGTAAAACAACCGTCATACCGCGTGGGATTTTTAATCCGTGCAGTATTTCGCGCAAACGAGCGCGTTCTGTTTTGTCAGATATTTTTTTAGAAATACCATAACTATTGCGCTTGCGTGAATTAGGCATCAAAACAGCAAAACGCCCCGCCAAAGACAAATATGTTGTCATTGATGCGCCTTTTTGACCGCGTTCTTCTTTAACACCTTGAATCAACAAGATTTGTTTAGGTTTAATAACGTCTTGGATTTTGAATTCGCGTGCGCGTTTCAAAAATTCTTTATTGTCTTCACCGGCGCTTTGATCATCATAATCTGCGACCTCGTCAGACTCGTCATCTGGGTCTGCATCGTCATCAACGATGTTGGCATGCGCCAATTCCAATAACTTCTTTTTTTGTTCTGCGCTGATTTGATAATAATCAGGATGAATTTCAGAAAACGGCAAAAAACCATTTTTTCCCGTTCCATAATCAACAAAGGCGGCCTGCAAAGATGGCTCAACACGAATAACCTTGGCCAGATAAATATTACCTTTTATCTGGGGCTTAGTCGTTGTTTCTACATCAAAATCAGACACACGACCCGTTTCAGAATCGACGACGACAACGCGTGTTTCTTCCGGGTGGACTGCATCCACATATATCTTTTTTGACATTTGATAATCCTTTTATGTTAAATACGTAAACATTGGATGCAACCCGTCCCCATGGGGCAACCACGCCCATGCCAAGGGAAGCGACCACGATACCCACCAGTGCCATGCGAATTGCAGAAATCAGTGATAATATAAACATTAAAACTAACCCCATTGTTATACGATGCTTTCCAGATTACCAAACAGAGTTTTTAAAAGCAAGTCAAAACGGAAACAATCCTAAATTATTTCAGAAAAACATTGACAATAATCATATTTTGTGTTAGGTTGCTCAAAAACACAAAAGGATGAAAAATGAATAATCAAAGAAAAAACCATTTTGTTATAACCAGTGGCAAAACATTTGAATCTATCAATATTTCGTGTGGTGGCAAACCTGTTTGTTTGGATAAAAATGCTGTTTCTATGCCATTTGATTTGGGATGCATCAAAGATAAATGCCCAAATTTCAAGGCTTTGCATGTGGTGTCGTCAAAGTCTAACAAAAAACTATCCCCAGAATATGGTAAATATGCTTGGGCTTACTTGGAATATGCAGACGGCACTTGCGGAAAGCCACAACTGATTGACACATACCTTGCAACAGAAACCTGTATGAAAAAAGCGGCGCCCGATTGTGTGTACATGGCGGCACATTACCCAGATGTTTTGGCGAAACTGTTGGGGCAAAAATCACAACAAACAAAATAATAATAAAGGTGAATGAATATGAATAACATAGATGAAACCGGTATGCCAACAGACGCATATATCACGGTAAAACGTAACGAGAAAGGCGAGGTGGATATTTATGTTGGTGGCAAACCTGCAACAAAGTATCGTGGGCAGAATATACGTGATATACCATACATAAAAACATGTTTTGCATGGATGCAGGAGCAAAATCCAGATATCGAGGAATTTCATATAGGTGCATTTGCAACACTTGATGATGAAAGGGGAGAAACTGACAATCCATCGTCGGGTTTTGGCCCACATGCATGGTGTCGTTTAAAGTTCAAAAATGGGAAATATAGGTCTTGGGTCTTCGTCTACACGTACAGTTCGGCGGCCTTTTGTGCGGGCTACTGTGCGTACTACTGCGCGGGCTACGTCCGTAGTCGCACGGGCTTCTGCACCGCGGTGTTCAATGCGCCAATTGATAAAACATCACAACCAAAAACGCCAATGGAAAACAAAC
>JAGHVJ010000016.1 GCA_018064365.1 Candidatus Enterousia onthequi
AGATACTTTTTGCATAAAAACTCCTTTTATTATAACAAAAAAGCCCCGGTGCGACGCCCAGGGCAATAAAAAAAACAGCCGACAAAATGTCTGCTGGTTCATATGTATTATACCACAAATGGCGCAAAAAAGCAATAAAACGATTTATGGGTTGATATTTTTGTTCTGTTTTACCATTTTCAGCAATAGCAATGAAATCGGTCATATATCATCACAAAAACACACCCCCACAAAAATGCGGGGGTATATTTTTGGTGGAGACACAGGGATTCGAACCCTGGACCCAATGATTAAAAGTCATTTGCTCTACCAGCTGAGCTATGTCTCCAAAACTTATATTTCTCAACAAGTCGAAGCCAATTCTGACACAAAAAAAACACAAATGCAAGAATTTTTTTCAAAAACAAATAATTTTCTGCGATTTACCGCAAATTTACATAGATTCCAATCTTTTTATGCGTGTTTTAGTGTCTGGATGCGTAGAAAACAAATCGCCCATAAAATTTTTGCGTGGTTCTGCAATGCATGCAATTGCCATAGAACGCGAATTTGATAAAGCCTCTACATTTGCATTTCCACTAATTTTTCGCAGTGCGTCTGCCAAAGCCTTTGGGTTACGGGTAATTTGTGCGCCACACGCATCTGCGGCAAATTCGCGCTTGCGTGATACAGCCAACTGTAACAATGGCGATACAATTAAATTAAACACAGTAAACGCCAGCCAAATCATCAATAACACCAATGCAGAATTGTTTTTCCCGTTATCATCATGTCCGTGGTCAGAATATATCGCCGTCCGCAATAACACATCTGCGGCAAATACAGTCACGCCAACACCTGTAATCAACAACATATCTAAACGAATATCACGATTACCAATATGCGACATTTCATGCGCAATCACACCTTGTAATTCAGAATCATTTAATTTGTTTATAATTCCACGCGTCAATGCGACCGAGGCATCTTTTGGTGTTCGTCCTGTGGCAAATGCATTTAAGCCGTCATCAGGTATAATATAAACCCGTGGTGTGGGCAACCCTGCGGCCAAAGCAACATTTTCGACCAAACGGAATATTTTTTTATGTTCTGGTGTATCGTCGTGCACTTGATAAGCCCCTGCCGATGACATCATCATAGAATCACCAAAAGCCCACGATATAATCATCCACACCATACACACGATAAATGTTGGAATTGCAACCTGTGCGGCGGTCATCATCGCATCTTGTGCCGGCATAATTATCCAACAAAATAAAAATATCAGAGCAATAAAAGATATTGGAAACATCATAACCAAAATCGCGGTTTTGATATTATTAGAACGAATATGATCATAAACAGTTTGTACTTTTTTCATAATGTTCCTTTTTAGATTTTATGTATTTGTATTTTGCATTATCATACTCAATCTAAACATTTAATGCAAACACAATATCAAGATATTTGTTTTTTGAATTTAACAGCAAAACTACCATTGTTTAACGGAGTGCATTGTACGACATACGGACTAAACAAACTGTCGCGCACCCAATTTTGAAATTTGATTTTTAATATTCCACTGGCACCGGTAATAACGGTCGCAGTTTTTGCCCCAGACTGTGCAGCGTTCATAATCATTTGCCACGCTTCTTCTTCGGTATGATTGTGAAAATCTAATACAATATGTTCTGGCGCATAGGTGTCTTTTGGAATGCGTTTTGATAAATGCAATTCTCGTCGCACAGAATTTACATTTCGCCCATCAGGCACAAATTCGACGCCACCCATATCTGCAATATCTTTGTCGGTCAGTTGCTTCATTTTATATCCATATTAAAAAAAGCCCCATTTATCCCATGGGGCAGGGAACAATTATTGTTTTGGTTTTAGAAAGGAATTTCATCCCCAGCCAAATCGCCAATAGAAATTTCTTCGTGCTTTGGTGCTGGTGCCACATCAGAAATCGCGCCATCCACAGCCTTGGCGCCACTCAAGATAACCATTTGACCACCGAATTGATTTAATGTGACTTCGGTTGTATATTGGTCTGCACCTTGTTGGTTTTGCCATTTCCGAGTTCTCAACACACCTTCGATATATAACTTGGTTCCTTTTTGAACCATGCGTTCAACAACATCGACCAACCCAGGTTGAAAAACAACAACACGATGCCACTCGGTTTGTTCTTTTTGTTCGCCAGATGTCCTGTCGCGCCAACGGTCAGACGTAGCAAGAGAAAAACTTGCAACTTTTTGTCCACTATTTGTTTGACGGATTTGTGGTTCTTGTCCAACATTACCGACCAAGATAACTTTATTAATACTGCCAGCCATTTTTCTTCCTTTTTGTAAGATTTGTAATTTCATTGTAAGCATTTTTTATGCCATTTTGCAAGTTTTTTTATTTGTATACATATCATCTATTTCATTTATTTTAGAAAGTTGACAATGAACACATTATGTGTTAGTCTTCCAGAAAACAACACACAAAATAATCATAAGGGTAAATGAATATGAATAACATAGATGAAACCGGTATGCCAACAGGCGCATATATTACAGTCAACGCAAATGGAATATTTATCGATGGCAAACCTGCAAGAAAGTATCTTGGGTATAATATATGGGATGTACCATACATAAAAGAATTTTTTGCATGGATGCAGGGGCAAAATCCAGATATCGAGGAATTTCATATAGGTGCATTTGAAACACCTGGCGAGTTTGCACGGTCTGGCAATCCATCGTCGGGTTTTGGCCCACATGCATGGTGTCGTTTAAAGTTCAAAAATGGGAAATATGGGGCTTGGGTCTTCTACGACACGTACGGTTCGGCGGCCTTTTGTGCGAACGACTGTGCGTACCGCTGCGCGGGCTACGTCCGTAGTCGCACGGGCTTCTGCACCGCGGTGTTCAATGCGCCAATTGATAAAACATCACAACCAAAAACGCCAATGGAAAACAAAC
>JAGHVJ010000029.1 GCA_018064365.1 Candidatus Enterousia onthequi
AAGCGTGATTTTTGAAAAAACTCTTAAAAATGTATATTTTTTTAGCAAATTTTACTCTCTCTGGACTTTTAATTTTTGGCTGAAAACCAACGGTTTTTCAATATATAACCAGTATACCAAAAACCTAGGTTTTTTTGCGACACCATGCCGAGCAAAGCCCAGAATTTATAAGTGGTTGATTTTACAGAAAAACTAAAAATTAAAAAAATTGAAAAAAACTAAAAAAAACACTTGTCAAAAAACCTAGGTTTTTTCCGACACTTTTTTACACCCTGCCCCGTAAAATAAAAACCGCCAATTGGCGGTTTTTTATTTTACATCATACCAGGCATCCCTGCCGGCATTTGTGGCGTCGATTTTTCTTCTGGAATATCCGCCATCACAACACCGGTTGTCAACATAACCCCCGCGGTACTGGATGCCGCCATAATCGCGGTTTTAACAACCTTGGCTGGGTCAATAATACCCGCCGCCATCATATCGACATATTCTGCTGTTTGTGCATTGTATCCAAAATTATAATCAGAATTTTCAGAAACTTTGCCCACAACAATTTCACCAGACACACCTGCATTTTCTGCAATTTGTGCACACGGTGCAACCAATGCACGACGAACAATATCGATACCAACATTTTGGTCTGTGTTCACACCCGTCAATTTTTCTAACGCTGTTGCAGCACGCACCAACGCAACACCACCGCCGGCCACAATACCGTCTGCAACCGCCGCACGTGTCGCCGCCAACGCATCATCAACACGGTCTTTCTTTTCTTTAACTTCGACCTCGGTCATGCCACCAACTTTGATAACTGCAACACCGCCGACCAATTTAGCCAAACGTTCTGATAATTTTTCACGTTCGTAATCACTGGATGTATTATTCAAAGTCTGACGAATTTCATCTGCACGTGCCTGAATTGTACTCACATCGCCGCCACCATGCGCCAATAAAGTTGTATCTTTTCCAACAACAACTTTTTTCGCAGAACCTAACACATCCATAGATATATTTTCAAATGTCATACCCATGTCATCAGAAATCACAGTCGCACCCGTCACCGCCGCAATATCTTTCAACATTTCTTTACGTCTATCACCAAAACCTGGGGCTTTGACCGCACAAACCTTTAACCCGCCACGCAAACGGTTCAACACCAATGTCGCCAATGCTTCGGACTCGACATCTTCGGCAATAATCAACAACGGACGACCAGATTGCGCAATCGGTTCCAAAATCGGCAATAATGCTTGCAAGCCTGTAATTTTCTTTTCAGAAACCAAAATTTGCGCATTATCTAATTCCACCAACATTTTTTCACTGTTAGTCACAAAATATGGCGACATAAAACCTTGGTCAAATTGCATACCTTCGACAACATCGATTTCTGTATCCAATCCTTTGGCTTCTTCCACAGTAATCACACCTTCGCGGCCAACACGCGCAATCGCATCTGCGATTTTTGTTCCAATATCCGAATCGCCATTTGCAGAAATCGTTGCGACTTGGGCAATTTCACTGCTGTCTTTAACAGGACGAGCATGTTTTTCAATATCATCAACAACAGCCGATACAGCAATATCAATACCGCGTTTAATATCCATTGGATTCATCCCAGCCGCAATAACACGACGACCTTCGTGAATAATTTTCTGCGCCAACACAGTCGCAGTAGTTGTCCCATCGCCCGCATCATCACCAGCCTTTTTAGCAACTTCTTGGACCATACGCGCACCAATATTTTCAATTGGGTCTGGTAAAGAAACAGCACGTGCCACAGTCACACCATCTTTGGTTGCATTTGGCGCACCATAAGATTTATCAATAACAACTGTGCGTCCCTTGGGCCCCATAGTGATTTTCACAGCGTTGGCCAATTTATCAACACCCGCAGCCAATTTATCTGTATCAAAAACAATATCTTTTGCCATTTTTAATTCCTTTTTTTATTTCACAATTCCCAAAATGTCAGATTCTTTGATTAAAACATAATCGTGTCCGTCCAGTTTAACCTCGTTCAAAGAAGATGCCCATTTTGCAAATAAAACAACATCGCCAACAGAAACCGTCATCTGGATACGATTACCATTTTGAAATTCCCCGTCACCCGTTGCAACAACACGTCCCATAACCGGTTTTTCACGTGCGGTGTCCGGGATAATAATTCCACCCGCAGTTTTTGTTTCTTCTGCGATGCGTTCCATCAAAACATAATTATTCAGTGGTTTAAACATAATATAAAACTCCTATTGATAATAAACCAAGTCTTTACGACCTGGTACAGAAAATATAGTACAAAGATTATACATTTCAAGGTTGTAATCTGGATAAAAATATGTATTATTTATACCATAAAACAAAAGGAATTATTATGTACGACACAAATAATGTTTTTGCCAAGATTTTACGCAACGAATTGCCCAGCAAACGGGTCTTTGAAAATGAATACGCGGTTGCTTTTCAAAACATAGAACCACGCGCACAAACCCACATTTTGGTAATTCCACGCGGTGAATACAGCGATTTTTATGATTTTACTACACGCGCACCACACGATGTCCAAACCGGATTTTGGCATGCCGTGACCGAGGCCGCAGACGCATTGGGATTGACTGGGAATTTCCGTATTATCGCCAACACTGGCGCGGGCGCAGGTCAGTCTGTATTTCATTTCCATGTTCATTTAATGAGTGATGCAAAATTCAAAACAGATTTTTAATGTTCGTGTCATTCCGCGCGCAAAACAAAATTCTATCACCCTGGATAATGACGGGACTGTGCGCGTTCACACAACAACGGCACCAACCGACGGCCGTGCCAACGACGCAGTCATTCGTGCATTGGCCAAATATTGGGAGGTGCCACGTTCATCTTTGAGAATAATCCGTGGCGAAACTTCACATAACAAAGTTGTTCAAATTGTATAATCTAGAATAAATTTGTAAAAAAAATCTGGTGATATCACACACCAGATTTTTTTATAACCGTTTTCATTAGTCGCGATTTGCATATTCACAAAAACCCTCATTGGTATCACAACGAGAAATAATGCCTTCGCTGACAAAATAACCTTGTTCATGCAAACATGCCGGACAAACCTTTGGAGCCTCGGTCCCAATGTGCCAATTACCACAATTTGTGCAACGCCACATTACAACCCTATCAGATTTGAACAATGTTCCATTTTCAATCGCCTCGGCCAGCGCACGATAACGTGATTCATGATAACGTTCCGCCAAACCAATATTTTTGAAAATTTCTGCGATTGCATCAAAACCTTCTTGGGCAGCAATTTGTGCAAAACGCGGATACATTTCTGTATTTTCTTCATTTTCACCAAATGCAGCCGCCTTTAAATTGTCCAATGTGGTCCCAATTTTACCAGCCGGAAAAGACGCAGTTATTTCCAACATACCACCTTCCATAAATTTGAACAAACGCGACGCATGTTCGTATTCATGTTCTGCTGTTTCCAAAAAGATTTTTGCAATCGCGTGAAAACCTTCTTTTTTTGCAGCAGATGCGAACATAGTATAACGATTACGCGCCTGGGATTCACCGGCAAACGCCATCAACAAATTTTTTTCTGTTTGTGTTCCTTTTAATGTATTCATTTTTACTCCTTTTTATTTAGTTTTTCCAATTTCTTTTCCATTTAAAACCGCATGTATAATGTCTTGATATTCATCGTAAAGTTTCAATCCCAAAAATGCACGTGCAGATTCAATACTATTTCCATACCCCATAAACACACCATCTTTGGTTTCATATTTTGCAACAACATAATCAGGTCTGTCCGTAATATAATAACCATAACAATTTGAACATACAGTATATGCTTCAAAAAAAACGAACTTGGTTCTTTCTTGGTGTGGCAATTGTTGCCCCAAAACAAAATCTTTATCACGAACACGAATTATTGTTTCAGAAAAATTTCTTTGCACACGCCACAAACCAGCAACAAATTTAACCTCATGTTCTCTACACCCGGTCAACGGATATCTTTTACCGTTTTCATCATACGCACACGCCCCAGCTATACAATCCTGTTTGAAATCACCACTAGATAATGATAAATCTCGACAAACCGGACTCTTTACAATATTAAGTTTATTTACCATTATTCTATTTCCATCATTTTCTTTTCAATTACCGCTATCAACGTATCTATGCCAATATGTCCTGCCGCACTGATAGTTAAAATTTCAGGTTTCTTTTTGCGTCCAAAAGATTTCTTGAATGCAACCATACGTTCAGCCAACTCTTCATCCGAAACAGAATCTATTTTATTTATCACAACCAATTCGGGTTTATTCACCAAACCACCACCATAAGAATCCATTTCATGCCGAATTGCAGCATAACGGCCAGCCCAATCAGATTCTGTACCATCTATGATATGCAAAATCATTTTTGTTCTTTCTGCGTGTCCCAAAAAACGGTCCCCCAAACCAACACCAGTATGTGCCCCCTCAATCAAACCAGGCAAATCAACCAAAACAAATTCACGATTATGCGCATACATCACCCCCAATTGAGGATTCAATGTCGTAAACGCATAATTAGCAATTTTAGGCCGCGCCGATGTCACAGCCGACAACAAGGTAGATTTTCCTGCATTTGGGAAACCAACCAAACCAATATCCGCAATCAATTTTAACCGCAACACAACCGTGCGTTCTTCCCCCGGCAAACCGTCATTTGCCTGTTTTGGTGCGCGATTTGTTGGACTTTTAAAATGCAAATTTCCCCAACCACCATTTCCACCACGCACAGCACGATATTCCATACCGTCCTGATTCAAATCCGCATATTCTATTTCTTCGTTTTCAGACAAAATCACAGTCCCAGTTGGCACAGGCAAAATCAAATCATCCCCAGAAAACCCAGTCCGCATTTTTCCCATACCATTTTGCCCGCGCTCTGCAGCAAAATGAGTTTTAAAACGATAATCAATCAATGTATTCACATTTGGCACAGCGCGAAAAATCACATCACCACCGCGGCCACCATCACCACCGTTTGGTCCACCATATTCAATATATTTTTCACGACGAAAAGACGCGGCACCATTACCGCCATCACCCGCTTTGACCTTTATTTTTGCCTTGTCCAGAAACTTCATTTTTTGCCCTATTTTGTTATCATGCCCGCATTATAAACTTAAAAACTTGCAATTTCCAGCACAAAGATTTATAATACTTGCGCCGCATCGCGGTGATGATTCTGAACACTATGCAGAATAGTCGTTTTGGACTGGGGGGCGGTACCCCACAGCTCCACCAATTATTATAAAGTTCTTTTATGGGGCTGACATAGTTTCGACAGACGCAGTAAAAGCAATAGATTGAATCCGACATGGTCGTCGTAAAACACTAAATAAAAACTGAATGGCGATAGAATCGCTGCGAACGACAATGTTCGCCTTGCAATGGCTGCTTAATAAAAGCGTTTGATATAATTGGCAATTGTTGATTATATCTATTTAGTTATTGCGGGGTTCGTCGGGTACCTGGCACCAGAAACCCGGCACTTTAATAATTTATTAAAATAAAAAAGGACTAAAAAATGTTTGGAAAAATTAAAAAAGTATTTTTCACAGGTATGTTCGGTATTTTGTATATTTCTTTCGTTGCGCAAATCGCATATGCATTATTTGGTATGGAAAATTGCGAGCAAACATTATTGGCAATGGCCGGCTTATCTCTTGAATGGTTGGTTTTGATTGCTGCGCGTTATTTATCAAAACGTTCTGCATCTGGCAATTCTTCTTTTTCTGGCAACGGTGGCTATCGTCGTCATTAAAGAAAACCAGATTACAACAAATAAAGAAACCTCAATAAAATTATTGAGGTTTTTTATCTTGAAAAAACACAAAAAGAATCTATATTTATTCTGCTATGAAAAATTATATACTACCACTTCGCGATATTGTTGTCCATCCAGGACTGACTATGCCTATTTATCTGGACAATCCGACATCGGTCGATTGTTTAAAAACGGCATCTAATTTTGGCAACCAAATTATTTTAGTGCCACAACGGTCTTGGGCATACCCATCGAATCCAGATGACATTTATGAAACCGGCACAATCGGGAATATTGTTCAAATATTAAATTTACCGGACGGTTCTGTTCACTCTATTGTTCGCACAACCGATGCTGTCCGCATATCAGACGTTCAAATGGTTGACGGTTTGTTTGTTGGAAATTCTGAAAAAATTGAAATTACAGACGATATGGAATCCGAACAAACATTGGCATTGCGCGATAAAATTATTGAAAACTTACGCACATTACCAACAATCAAAAAAATCAAAGTTGATAAATTATACAATGTTGTTCGCAATTATCCCCTGCCCGCATTTATTGACAGTATAATTCAAACATTGAACATTGATACAGATACCGCATTAAAAATTTTGACAGCCACAACATGGCGCGAAAAATTGATTATTTTATTAGAACAGGTCAATTTGAACGCAGAAACTGCAAAAATTGAAGAATCTATCAACAATCGGGTTCATCAACAAATGGAAAACGGCCGTCGCGACGCAATTTTACAAGAAAAACTCCGTGCAATTCAACACGAAATGGGCGACGACGATGATGAAATGGCAGATACCAATAATATACGCAAAAAAATCGAAAATTCTGCCATGCCAAATGATGTAATGGACAAGGCAAAATCCGAATGGAAACGTATGCGCGCAATGTCGCCAATGTCCCAAGAAGGCGGACTGATTAAAAATTACCTGGACGAATTATTATCTATGCCATGGGGACGTTTTCACCAACAACCAATCGATTTGAAATGCGCACGCGAAACATTGGATTCCGAACATTCTGGTATGCAACCCGTCAAAGAACGCATTTTGGAACACATCGCGGTTATGAAAAAAACAGGCACACCACGCGGGTCTATCTTGTGTTTTGTCGGGGCACCTGGTGTTGGCAAAACATCATTATGCAAATCTATTGCAACCGCATTGGGGCGTAAATATCAACGGATTTCGTTGGGTGGCATTTCTGATGAATCACATTTTCGCGGCCATCGCAAAACATACATTGGGGCACAAACAGGACGCATTATGGACGCATTAAAAAGATGCAAAACCAATAATCCTGTAATCGTTCTGGATGAAATCGACAAAATGGGACGCGATTGGCGTGGCGACCCAGAATCTGCATTACTGGAAATTTTGGACCCAGAACAAAATAAATCTTTCCGTGACCATTACCTAGAGGTTGACTTTGACCTGTCGAACGTTTTGTTTATTGCGACGGCAAATTCGTTAAATATGTCTTCCGCATTAAAAGACCGTATGGAAATCATAAACGTTCCTGGATATACCGAAGAAGACAAGGTTCAAATTGCCCGTGAACATCTATTAAAACGCGTGGCCGATGAAAATGGTTGGGATGTGAACAATATTGTAATATCAGACGATGCAATTCGTCATGTTATTCGCAATTATACATCCGAACAAGGTGTTCGCGGTCTGCAACGCGAATTGGCAACATTATTACGGCGCCAACTGTTGGCAAATGATGGAATGGATACAAAAACAGATTTCACAATTGAAAAAATTGATGATTTGCTATCCATCCGCAACAACGCCGACACATCTCATAAAATCGGTTTTGGTATGCGCGCACAGTAAAAATGAATATATTTTTCGAAATCATAGAATACACGAAAAATTGTAAAAACTTGATTTGCCAAATACACAAATACGGCAACAATTTACAATTTGAAAGTTGGTTTTATTCTGATACAATTAAAATAAACGATAGGTTTACACTGCGAACCCCTGATATATACTTTGTGGTTATACAGTATGAAACTATATTGGTTGGCGAAACGCATTATCGATTTGAACTACACAATGAATCATGGGTTATGCGTTATCCAAAACACAGAAAATTATTCGATATTTTATTTGCACCGACTATTTTCAAAATCTGTGCAAAAAAATATAACAAACAAAGGACTAAACAAAAATGATTCTGGTTATAAACACATCAACCGCCGGCATAGATTTAGTACTGGACAATAAATTTACACATATTGATGCAGAAAAACAGGCAATCACATTACCATCATCCGTAGAAAATTTTTTACAAGAAAACGACACAACCTGGTCTGATTTAACCGCGATTGGTATTGTTGTTGGGCCGGGTAGTTTTACAGGAATCAGACTGGGGATTGCATACGCCAAAGGATTGAGCATCGGATTAAATATCCCAATTATCCCAATCAACGCATTTGAATTATATCTGGCCCAAACCCCAGACGCATTTGTTGCAATAGAATCTGGTCGTGGCGATTTCTTTGTAGCCTCACAAAATATTGAACCATGTACAATGGATATCGACACTGTGGAAACACGACAAATGGAATGCCCACAAACCGTCGGTCATAAACCTTTTGATTTAAAATTGGGAATTGATATAGTTCGCAAAAAACTAGAAATGAACACATCTGAACCTGTTATTCCAATGTATTTACGCCCCAGTTATGCCGAAGAACAAAAAGAATAAAAATGTATCCAGAACTTGAAAAACTTTATGCATTATGTTTCCCAGATAAACAACATAAATGGACCGCAAAAGATTTTGCTGACTTAAAACAATCTGGATGCGACATTATCGTTGGACAAACAGGGTTTGTTGTTTGGCGCAACACATTAGATGATACAGAAATTATTTCTATCGGTGTCGTTCCTGATGCACGTCGTACCGGCACTGCCAGTGCAATGATACAAATGGTAAAACAAGACGCAAAACAAAACGGTGTAAAAAACATATTACTCGAAGTGGACGAACACAACACCCCTGCAATTGAATTATATAAAAAATGTGGATTCACAAATGTTGGTATGCGTCCGCATTATTACGAAAACGGTCACAACGCAATAATTATGAAAACAGCAATTTAACAATGCAACAACAAACCGCCATTTGTACAAAAACAACAGATATGGGCAACTTGATTTTCATAGAATATAAAATCAATCGCCATATTTACACAATCGGTATTCCCGTTGACGATGCAGATTTTCAAATTGCAAAATCTTTAAAAAATGGTGATAAATTTATAATTGAATCAATCAATATCGAATTAAACACAACAAAACAAGTTCAAATTCCAAACGGAACAATAGACACATTAAAATACATAGTAAAAAAAATCACCAGATAAAAAACATATAAAAAATCACCCAGAACAACCTGGGTGATTTTTAACTTGCACAATCAAATTATTTATTCAAAGCATCAATAATTTGTTTGTATGGAATCGCACCAGGGAATGCTTGTTCATTGATAATCAAGAACGGTGTTCCGCTGATTTCAAATTCCTGGGCCATACCACGAACATTTGCCAACTCACGTGTGACAACTTCGCCCTGCATATCTGCTTCTAATTGTTTAACATCCAAACCTGCTTCTTTGGCAAACTTCAACACATTAGCTTTGACTTTTTCACCCAATTTTGCTCTATCTTTCATATCAGCTGGTGAAAAATATTCTTTTGTCATCAAAGAAGTAACCAATGCTGCAGCCTTGGCATTGTCCTGAATTTTTGCAGCAATCACAGCACGTGCCGGAGCATCAGACAATTCGCCATGGATAGAAAAGTTCTTCACAACAACGCGAACATCATCACGTTCTGCCAATACTTTTTCCAATTCGCCATGAACACGACGGCAATAAGGACATGAAAAATCAGTCCAAATAAAGATTGTGTTTTTTGCATCAACATTACCCAAAACCGGTGCATCAGCAATCATGGATTCCGCACCAGACTTTACAGCCTTGCGAATCGCTTTATTTTTTTCTGCAGCCTGTTGTTCTTGATAACCATTTGCCATATCCTGCAAAATCATCGGATTGACAGATACCAAGTAATATGGTGTCACCAAACGAGTCACACAGCCAGCAACCAAAATAATTGCCAACAATTTAACGCATTTTTGCATTAAAGATTCGCCCTTGCCAGAATTGCCCAGCATTTGACCGCCAAACAAGAACAAAGCAATTGCGACAATCAAGATTAAAATTGTCCAAATCATAGTTTTCTCCTTTTCTATTGAACACTACAAACATAAACAAATTTACAAAAAAGGCAAGCAAAAGATTTGCTATTTACGCAAAAAAATTCTGTAATCCGGAATTGACACATCCTGTTGCGCACATACACTTTCTAAAAACCGCAAAGTGACATCCAAATTTATAGGCAAATTGAATAACTTACCAACATATGGTGCCCCACAAGTCCTACACACAGCCCGCCCTGTTTTTGGCGACAAATAGATTAAATCGTCAACACAACCACAGCCTGAACAATGTGAAAAATCCAACGCATAACCCAATTCGCGCAACAAAACCAATTCCCATTGCAAATAAGATTCCGATTTTATATCTGACAATGTCCGAATTGTAGCATCATATAAATTCGGATATGCCTCACGTTCTGGCAACAATGTTTCAATCAATGCAAACATAGAATTCATAAATGTCAATTTTGATGAATCCATCATAGCAGACAACCCCAAATTTTTTTGCGACTCGAAATGAAACACACCCAATTGAGAATCTAGACGTGCATTCCACCCAACCGTCCCCATCTGGCCAATCATGGGTTTATGTTTCACATTGCCCCCCACCCCACGCAACATTCCAGATAATACCCCATGCCCAGATGTAAAGATATGCGCAACTGCGTCCCTATCACCAAACGCCCGCATAGATACAATAATTCCATCTGTTTCTAACTTCATAACAGAAATTATGCCACACCTGTACATAATCAGCAATAAAAAAACCGATACTTTTATAGTAATCGGCTTTGTATTTTTTATCGAGCGTTATTCTTGGGACCTCGCACAAAATTTCTTAATAAATTAGCAACGCGACATACTTTTTGCAATTTTGTTTTATGAAAAGCAATATCTTGAACCACAGGCACATATTGAAGACACCGCAAACAATAAATTGGACCTTCTTGCGCACAATCTAATTTTGCAGATACAGTATCTCCTTTATCATTAGTCCTATCATGAAACTTGCCACAACACACCCACGGTCCAAATGTCTCATTTTTATACCCAACACGACACCATACATACACCCCATGCTTGGACGATGGCGTATTAACATCCCCTTGTTTGCCAGATGTTTCTGATGTAATAACCTGCACACATTCCAGTTCCGGATTTTCACGTTGCAAAATTACAAAAATTTCTTTTAACATTTTTCTAAAATGGATTTGTTTACCACGATATTTAGTTGTTTTTTTCGTATCTATAAACACACCTGTTTTATTTATCGTAATATATTCTGTACTTGGAATATCATTCATCTTTCATCCTTTTTTGTTCACGAAACAAAAAATAGCACAAACTGCATAAATGTCAACAAAAAACACCCCATAATTCGGGGTGTCTTTTATATTTGTTTTGCAAATTATTCAGCATCAGCGACTTTTTCTTCTGCAACTTCTGCCTTTGCTTCTTCTTTGACTTCTTCAACTGGTTCTTCTTCAACTTTCTTTGTACCAAAAGTCAATTTTTTACCAGCAACCAAAGCATCGATTTCTTCTTGTGTTTGTGCAACGTAAATTTTCACAGGCACAATCACATCTGCATGCAATGCAATTTGCGTATCGAATGCACCAATTGTTTTAATTGGCGAACCCAACAAAACCTGAGCAGATTCCACAGAAACATTTGCAACTTCTTTCAAAGTACGTGCAATATCACGACTTGACACAGAACCATACAATTGACCTGTATCACCCGCCTGACGAATCATATAGAATTTTGCATTTTTAACTGCATCAACAAAAGATTCTGCCTTTTTGCGAGCATTTTCCTGACGAGCAACCAATTCTGCCTTTTGTGCTTCAAACAAAGCAACATTTTCACGTGTCCAACGCATCGCTTTTTTGTTTGGCAACAAATAGTTACGTGCAAAACCAGTTTTCACTTCGACTGCATCGCCGATATTACCCAACTTTGTGATTTTTTCTGTCAAAATAACTTTCATTTTATCTGTCCTTTTTGTTTCAAAGTTAGAGGTTTCCCCCAGATTTAATTTTTAACCTATATTATTACGAACAAATGGCAACAATCCCAAATGACGTGCACGTTTAATAGCCGTTGCCAATGCACGTTGATCTTTTTGGGAAACACCACTGATACGAGATGGCACGATTTTACCACGTTCAGTAATATAGTGAGATAAAGTTTTAATATCTTTGTAATCAATAACCTTGCCCTTTAATGGGTTAGATTTTTTACGATAAATTGCTGCACGAACTGCCATTATTCTGCCTCCTCGGTATCTGTAGTTTTCTTCATCATAATAGATTGTGTTGTTGACAATTCTTCAACACGGATGTTCAAGAAACGGATAACATCTTCATCAATACGAGAACGACGTTCCAATTCAACAATCGCACTACCAGGCAATTCAATGTTTAACATAACATAATGAGCCTTGCGATTTTTACGAATGATATATGCCAAATTTTTCAATCCCCAGAATTCTGTAGATTTAACAGCACCACCCAATTCTTTAATAATTTCTGTAAATTTTGCCGCTTTTTCTTTAACCTGCGACTCGGTCAAGTCTTGACGAAAAACCAAGACACTTTCATAGTAAGCCATTTTATTTCCTTTGGTCTTATATGTGTTTATATTGGCCGGTTGCATCATTACAACCAGCAGGAACACCCCAATTATGCAGAAAAAATTCCAAAAATCAAGCAAAATTTCACTATTGCACTTTCTCGAAAGCAACAAAAAAGCCCCTTGCGGGGCCATTAAATTTAATCACGATACGGATTATTCTGTGTTTTCGACGGGAAACACGCCAAAACCAACATCACAATTCCCCAACAAAAATCCAACCAACCAATAATCGAAGATATACGCAACGGAGCCGCAATCACCCATGGCACCAATATAGAATAGACCAAAAACACCAAATTTATATACAACAATCTTGCAGTAAATCCAGCATCATGCAATCTACGCGCCATAACAGCCCATATCGGTACAATCACAACAGTACAAAACAGCAACCACATCATCGCAATAAAACTAGAGAACAATAAATTAACACCCTGCAAAAACCAAGATGCCGTCAACAAACCAACGACCCCAATTACAACAAACAACATCGCCCACCAATATTCTGCACGTGTTGCGACACCGTCAAACTGGAAATATTTTTTAAAGAAATTTGACACAGCACGTCCAAAAGACACACATTTGGATCTTTTTTCTGTACGCGCAACCGATTTTGCAACCTTGCGTTGTGCAACAGTTTTATTAGACTTTTTCACAATCTGTTTTTTTATTGGCATATATTTCTCCTATCTCGATACCAGACAATTCTACTATTTTTATAAAACAAACACAAGTTTTTTTATTATGAATTCAAAACAGTTGACTTGCACTTACAAAATTTACTAACCTTGATATTGATAAAAACGGAGGGCCACGCAAAAAAACATGACAAACCAATTCCACAGAACATTGAATTGCATGACATTAATTGTCGCAATATTGTTTATATTGCTTGGCTTTTGGCATGTTGAATTTCTGGAATTGACCGCAACAAATTACATAATAAACGGCATGATAATTGGCACTGGGTTATTTGGCATCGGCCTGTGTTTTTATGAAATGATACGACTACTTCCAGAATATAAATGGTTATCTGGATATACCCACAACCGCCGCAACATGAAATTACCACCCCATATTTTGCGCCAAATCGCAATGATTTTACAACATCGTCCATGCCGCATTTACGCAAACACTTTGACAGGATTGATGGATATGGTCGCCGAACGTTTTAATTCTGCACGTGAATCGATTCGTTTTATAACCAGCACCCTAATATTCTTGGGATTATTTGGCACATTTTGGGGGTTAATTACAACACTTGGTGGATTTGGTGATTTAATTACCAACCTGAATCCAGAAGACGCAAATGTAATGGCCGCGATTCAAAATGGGTTATCTGCACCACTATCTGGAATGGCGACCGCATTTACATCATCACTGTTGGGACTGGGGGCCAGTTTGATTGTTGGCTTGCTGGATCATTTTGTTGGTATCGCACACAGCACTATTTACACAGAATTGGGTAATTACATGGCGGCGCACACACATACAGTTGATACAGATTCACCAGCACAAGTATTACCAAATATTGATTTGAACACACAAAAAATAACCGCCATGGTTGCAAATATTGAACGCAATTCTATGGACTCGTAAAAAAACAAGAGAGAGGGAAATCAAAATGTTAAACATTCGTTACAAAGAAAAAACAAATGCATGGCCAGGCTTTGTCGATTTATTTTCGAACATGGTTATCATCTTGATATTTTTACTGATGGTATTTGTATTTTTATGGGTAACAACATCCGCATTTAATAAAAACAAAGATATGCGCACTGTATCCGAATTACGTCAAACAAACGCAGAACAAACCGCATTGATTCAACAAATGGAAAATGACGAGGCCGAAGCCAAACGTTTGCTATTATTGGCACGCGATGAAATCAATTCTAACGAATCCAGTTTTACTGATTTAAGTAACGCATATGAAATGAAATTACAAGAATTAGAAAAACAAACTGCTGATTTACAAACCCAGGTGCAAAGCCTACAAAACAATAAAAATTTGACCACAAAATACGAAGAGCAAATTGCTGAATTAGAACGGCAAGTATCACGCCACAAATCTGAACGCGAAAATTTAGTATCTCAAATTGATACTTTGCAAAAAAAGTTAGACGAACAATCCGATGTTCAAACATCGGTTGCAAACGCAGAAATTGAAAAATTACAATTTGAATTGGCACGCACACGTGCAGATGCGGCCGCAGCCCAGGCAGAATACATCAGTATGTCTGACAAATTAAACCGTGCCTTGGCGGATAAAGTGGCTGAATTAAATGAACTAACAAAATATCAATCTGATTTTTATCGTGCCATCAAAGACGCTATTGGTAATCGCACAATAATGCAACCCGACGGCGACAGATTTATTGTTTCCAGTGATATTTTATTTTCATCAGGAAAATACAGTCTATCTGCCGACGGGAAAAAACAACTGGTGGCAATTGCCAACGCCATCCGCGATTTTGAAACAAAAATTGATCCGAATGTAAAATGGATAATTCGTGTTGATGGTCATACAGACAACAAACCTGTGGTATCTGGCACACATGGATACAAAAACAATTTGCAATTATCAATGCTACGCGCCAGTGCAGTTGTTGATGAATTGGCAAAAAACGGTGTATCGCGCAGACGCTTGATTCCCAGTGGTTTTGGCGATATGCACCCAATTGAATTGGGCAACGACGCGGCATCTTTGCAAAAAAATCGCAGAATAGAATTACAACTAACTAACAAATAAACACAACGCTAAACAGGTCCTAAAAACAAGTAAAAAAACAGCGGTTGGGGTGTTGATAAATCAGTATGCTTTGACTCCGTTGATCTTCCAGAACAGATCTGTATTTTATACACCAACGGCACCCCAATCAAATAAAACAATATACAAAAATAACGACACAACCATGACATCCCATGCATAAACAAACGCACCAAGATGTCACAAATTGTGCCGAACATACAAAAGCTTATCACAGCCCCGAACCCAATTCCCAATTAGATTCATAATTATAATATCAAAGAACCACCAAAAGTATCAAGCAAAATTTATAAGAAAAAACACCCTTGGGATAAAACCCAAGGGTGGCACAAACCGAACAACGAATTACATTGTTGTAATATAGTCAACTTCGATAACATCGGGTTCGCCGTTATCACCTTTATCTATTTCGCCTTTGAGTTTCATTTTCATATCCGGCATAACAACCATATCACCCAAAATTACAGGTTCTATTTCAACACTGATTGAACCTGTTGAATCTTGGAAAACATACATTTCATCACCCAAACTTTCAACCAGATAACCTGTCATAACAACATTTTGATTATCCATCATTGTTGGAATTTGATTGACTGTGACGATTGCATCCATCACAGGTTCTACCACAGTCGTGATTTTGACCGTATTCATATCATGATTATTGTGCATATTGTTATGATGCATACCCGTCCCCGCAACCGCGTTTCCTGCAACGAAAGCAGACAATATTGCCAAAGTGTAAATTTTTTTCATTTGTATCTCCATTTTGTTAAAGTTACGCACGCAAATTATATCTTTACACCACAATAAAACATATAGGATTCATTTGCCCCACACAAAACATAGAAATCAAATTTTATAAAAAAAGTCAGGCTTTCGCCTGACTTTACTTTTGAACATGTACATCCATTTGCGGAAATGGGAAATGAATCTTTTTACGCGGTAATTCTTTATATAAAACCTCACGTATATCACCTTGGCTATCAAAATTATCATCATATTTTGTCCAATACCGCACACTCAAAACCACCGCGCTATCTGCCAACTCTGCCACAAACACCACAGGCGCGGGGTCTTGCAGCACCCTTTCATCCTTGGCCAACACGCCCAATATCACCCGCCGTGCAACATCTACATCGTCACCATATGCAATAGATATATTTAATTCAGCACGACGCTTCTTACGATCTGACAAATTTATAATTTCGCCGTTCGCCAATGGCCCATTAGGAACAAATACCGCCTGGTTATCAAAAGTATGCAATTCTGTCGTGAACATCATAATTTTTTTTACTGTTCCTGTCCGTCCAGATTCCGTCTGTATAACATCACCAACCTTGAACGGCTTTAAAAACAAAATAATAATTCCACCTGCAAAATTCTGCAAAGTCCCAGACAACGCCATACCAACCGCCAACGCCGCAGCACCCAACACGGCGACAATTGACGTCATCTGAACCCCAACCGTGGTCAACACAATGATAATAACAAAGATACGCAACAAAATATTTACAAAAGACGCAGTAAACGAAACCAGCGACTGATCCAATTTGCGCTTTTCCATACCAAACTTGACCGAATTTGTCACACGCTTTGCAATCCACATTCCAACCATCAAGATTGCAATAGCCGCAATAATTTTCAAACCAAAATCAACAATTCCTCCAAAAAAAGACTGCACTAAATCATGCCATTGTTCTGGGGTTTTGGGCTGACCCAAATTTTGTTGCACTTCCGCCACATGTTGCAATTTATTTTGCAAATCAGCCGTCACAATTTCATTAACATTATCCATTTTTTAACATCCTATTACATTGGTATATCTTCACATCTCTCAACAGGATCAGATTCTTGACAACTCATCTCATCCTTCGCACCTATGCCTAAAAAACCTTTTTTACTAACCGAAGTACAACTCTTTGTAACTGTAGATGTACAATAATGACAATTTCTTGTTTCTCGATTAAATAAAGACCACATCTCACGCGTGCCTCCTGGCAACTCCACTTTTACTTTATTACTACCCAAACCAGTAAAAGAATTAACGACTTCTGCAAACTTAGACGCACCTGCTGTCTTATCCATAACCGCTGTTCCAAAATTACTACTACCTTTACCGCCATTGACTAAATCCATATTATTCAAACCTGCACCGACATCGTAACTTATAGCATATGGGGCAGTCAAAGGAGTATCTGCCGTTGTCAAACCTGTCGCCGATCCCCCATCTGTCACTGGCATCATCTGACACAAATATTGTGCAATATCCGCAGACGCTTCTTTTGCTGCATCCGCCACAGCCTTATTAAACTTCTTATTATAATTATCTTGAGCCTGACGTAATGCCGCAACCGCTATTTGCATTCTAACCTGATTCAACAAATTCGGGAAACGCGCAGATGTTTTTTCTTTCTTACCCGTAATTTGTTCCAAATTGCGTCCAGAAATACAATATTGAATCTTGGTATCCTGTTCAATCATTTCTGTCACACGATTGATTGTTCCCGCAATATTATTTAACTCCGCCTCTATTGACGACAATATAGTCTTTGCATTCTTTAGTCCACCAGATTTCTCCGTGGCATTAGCCATATAGTCTTCAATACCCAATTCTCCAGGTTTCAAAACTCTATCACCATCCTTGACAGAACCACTGGCATCACCAAATTTGATAGAACCAAACGAAATCATACCTGTTACACGATAAATATTTCCAACCTTTTGCGACTGCAGAGAACCCGTTCCCATCGTATCATCTGCTGCAAATTTGTTACAATCGGTGGTTGAACCACATATTTCCACCATTTTTTCATCAACTAAATTCTGACAATTATCCAATGCTGCATTATCAATATTCAGATACAATCCCATCAACATAGAATCCAAATCATCCATTGAAAAGTTTGGATTAGCTTGTTTACATACAACCAGTTTATCAATTGGACAAATATCATGAATATACGCATAATCCATACCCACACACTTCGAAAAATCCTCACCACAACGTGTATCATCGGTAAAGCAATCTTTAACTTCGGCCGTACAAGCATCAACACGCATAGCCGCCAACTTGTCTTTCACATAATCCCAAATTTGTGGTTCCATACGTTCACACGGATCAATTTCAACCTTGCAGAAACTGCGTGCCATATCCGGACGTGCCAAACATGCATCCATCGTTTCCACACCTTTGCCCTCGATATCGTCTTTACATGCTTTTTGAATACAATTTGAAATATCAGTCAAACAAGATTGACGTTTTTTTGACTCGATTTTACTCTCAGCTAACTTGATTGTCGGTGCTGCTTCACGCAAAAAATCATTCCATACATTATCCCGAACAGCCATACATTGATCTAAAACACGTTCACAAATATAACGTTTAGATTCCAATATTTCCATCGTAGACTCTGTAATATTATACGTATTTACAGTCTGTACTTTTGTTTTCGCCGTACTGACCGCTTTATTATTTTGCATATTTTCACTGGCAATAGTAAAGACACAATTTTCCCAATCTTTACCACATGCGTCTGGCCCTTGCATACATTTTTTATATTCAACCATACATTCGCCACGATCATATTTATTCGCAGCATCCAAAGACTCTTTTAATGCATCTCGCACAGCGGCATTTGCTAAATTCATTTCATTTTTAGCCTCGGCCTCTTTCTTTTCCAAACTATTCGCAAAACCTTTACAATCAGACACTATCTGCCGAGAATACATTTGCTTTAACAATTTAACATCTTTACCACACGCATCCATATCCATCTGTGATTGACATAATTCGTCAGCAGCCTTATATAACTCATCACCTGTTTTATCTGAAACACCATCAATTGCCTCTTCAAACGCGTCCTCATCTTCATCAGACAAATCGTCCCATAATGATAACAAAGCCTGCTTTTTGTCTTTCTGCCCCGATACAGCCACATCGCCAGTTTTTTTGTCATATTCGCGTTTTCCATTAAAAATAATGTCCGCATTAGCACCTGCTTGAACACGCTCAACCTCTTCCGTTTTTATGCGTTCTGCTTCTACCAAAGTATCTTTTATCTTTTCTAAACGTTTTGCATAATCAATACTTAAATCACTACACGCACAAGAACCACCATCTTCATTATCCAAAATACAAAACTGATCCATACAACCATAATAAGCCTCATAACATTCTTGGGAATACAAACCTGCTGCATCCGTTTTCGCACGTACTTTGGTTCCTTGCTGAATTGCAGACTGCTTAGCCGCAGTTTTCGTTGCAGAATATGCCGGCACAACAACCGACAATAATGCTATAAACAACCCACAATTTATCAATCTCGTTTTCATCTCTCTCTCCATAGATAAAAATTATTTTAACTCTTTTAACATATCTTCTGTAATATCACCAACATTAATATCTTCACAAGATTCTAATTCCTGACAAAATTCTTCTTTACCCCCAGACATCGCCCCCATAACACCGGCACCGACTGCACCAATCACACCACCAATGGCCGTCCCCCAACCAGCAGACACCATTGTTCCTGCCGATGCTCCAGCCGACAAACCACCGGCCGCCGCTTTCAGTGCAGAAGTAGCCTTATCTTCACCACCAACTTCGCATACACGTTGAACACGACACACATGGCAATTGCGTAAATCCGGTTCATACGCAACACTACGGATATAAGTATACGATCCGTCCTCATCCGGTTTCTGTTCTTCTTTATATTTTTTCAAACAATATTTATGATTACGATTAGTTTCTTCTTTGGCTTTCAATTCATCCATAATCGAAGACAATTCACGCAACGCACGATTTTTCGCCTCACGGTATGCAACCATCTTTGCCGATGTATTCACACCATCAATCATACTGGTTCGATTTTTCAGTTTTGTTTTACTTTTACCATAAACATCTTGACACGCAGACAAAGTTAAATCTTTTTCAAAATCCGCAAAGAACGCATCAACCGCAGCACGCGACGTTTCGTCAACTTTGTTCACCAAAGAATTCACATCCACCCATTTTGTCGTATCAACACCAGACAACAATTCTGCCGCCGGAATACAAGCCATATCAGCCCCACAAACATTAGTCAATTTTTCTGCAAATTGATTGATACACCCCGTCAACAACTGGTAATCCATATGCAACATAGCCGAACTAACCAATACATCATACTGCAGTGCCCCTTTGCACGATGGGAACATACTCTGCGGACACAATGACACAATCTCAGACACCTGCTTACCAACACACTCTGGCTTTGTAAAATCAACTCCACACTTGTCTTTCAAACAAGAATCCAAATCATTTTCACAAAACTTTGTTTGCAAATATGCTAACTTATCATTTATAACAGTCTGCAACCCTGGAATCTTTTCGTTACACTCTGTAATAATCGGACAAATACCAGCCGCCACATTAACATCAGTCAAACACGCAGACTCCGTTGATGTCGAACAGCCTTCTTCCAAACAATCTTGAATTTTTGCCAAACACATCGCACGACTATTTTTATCAGCATACTTTTCCGCTTCTTTCAAAATAGCAACAGATTCTTCCTTCCAATCCTTTAAAACATTTTCACGATCATACATACACTGATCCAACACATCTTCGCACGCATTTGCACGACGCGACAACAACCCTGCATCCAAACAGTTTTCAAAATTCACACCACAACCACCTTTATCCGCGATACAAGAGCGATACGCCAACAAACATTCACCACGATTATATTTGTGTGTTGTATCCAACATTTCCAAACGAGCAGCACGAACAGCAGCCTCAGCCGTTTTTTTATTCATTTCCGCATCACGTTTTTGGTCAGACAAATACGATTCAAAAGATTTACAATCTGCAACAATTTGACGACTATACAAAGTTTCTTCCATCGCTGATTTAGAACCACATTTTTTCAATTCATCCGCACACGCTGTCGCCGCCATAGAATACAAGTTTTGACCAATATCCATATCTTCGCCCAACTCGCCCTCATCATCTGCGCCATCACTTAACCATGCAGAAAAATCCAACCCAGATTTTAACGAACTTTTTTTAGCAGCATCCGAACTACCAAACACTAATTTTGCCTTGGCACCCAATTTTTCACGTTCAACCCCAGTTGTATACAATTCATCTGCCTCGTTTTGTATCTTTTGAATTTCTTGAATCAACTTTTTTGAACGTTCTATATTATCCGAGCAAGCACAACGAGAGCCCTCGGTTTCATCCAACAAGCAAAATTCATCCATACAAGCACGATACGCATCACGACAATTTTCCGGAGTTTCAGAGCTCGCCTTTTCCTCTTCCGACACATCACCATCCTCATCGCCCCCGCGTTGCTCGATAACAGGACTCGATTTTGTCGTACTCGCCTTTACACCAGTTGTCACCTTTCCAGCAGACGCCCCTACCGGTTTCATCCCTATACGTGCATTAGAACCCGTCCCACGCCCAGCAGCAAACGCGACCAAAGGTACTAAACAAAAAATCAACGCAATATTTCTGATTTTCATATCTCTCTCCACATAATACTATCAAGCATCATTTTATCAAAAAAACCATTATATATCAAGCCCAAATAAAAAAATCTTGATATTTTTCATATCCAGATATACTATACACAAAAAATAACAAAAAAGGATTAAATTTATGGCAAAAGATGACGTTATCGTTTTCACAGGCACTGTGACAGATAAATTACCAAACACTATGTTTCGCGTAAAATTGGACAACGGTCATGACATATTGGCAACTGTATGTGGCAAAATGCGCAAGGCACGCATCTGGGTCAATGTTGGAAAACGCGTCCGCGTTGAAATGACACCATATGATTTAGACAAGGGACGCATCACATTTGTAGAAAAAAATAATACCGCATCAGAAACCTCAGCAAATTAAGAAAATAAATCATACATAAAATGCACCACTTGGTGCATTTTTTTATTGCCCAACCAACAAAATTTTTGATAACATTTTTATGTATGAGGAAGAAAGTTTTTCTATTTTTATCTCTATCATTAATGGCTGCAATTGGCATATGCCATGCGGCGGATCGTTCTATATCCGAAAACCCGACAAAAACAATGCGCGGCACCATGGCTGCGACATCAAATAACGCACGCGCGACAACATCTATCCGTTCGCCAAAACAACAAAATATCAAACAACGCACAACAAACACCAACACACGTGACCGAGGTGCAACCCAACAAACAAAATCACGAACAGCCACACGTACAATCACATCAACTCGTTCGGGACTGTTCTATACACCAACAAAATCCAGAACGATTATTTCACGTGCTGCAACAAACGCCATAATTCCAGAAACAAATTTTAGTACAGATTATAACACATGCCGCGACGCATATTTTACATGCATGGACCAATTTTGCGCAACAATGCACGACACATATCGTCGTTGTATTTGTTCATCACGACTTTCCGAAATACAACAAAAACAATCCACAATTTCCGAGGCATCTGATTCTTTGACCGCATTTCATGATTTAAACTTAAATGTTATAAACAAAACCGCTGCCGAAGTATCTGCAATGACAACCGCAACTATCGGCGAACAAATGATAAACACAGCAACCGACAATTCGGCTTCAACCCAACAGTTAAATGCCATCAGCAGCGTATTGTCTAAAACCAAAAGCAAATCTTTATCCACCGCCGGCACCTTGGATGCAGGTGGCAATATTCAATCAATTTGGGCAACCACAGATTTAGCAAATGGCGCCAATATCGCAAACCTTACTGGTGAACCACTGTATAATGCTGTAAACGCACAATGTTCTGAAATGGTAAATACACAATGTCCTTCATCTATATTAAACATGGTAATATCTGCATACGGTATGTACATAGAAAACGATTGTTCAGCACTGGCAACAACTTTGACCAAACAAAAAAATTCCACAAATTCCGCAATTCGCGAAACTGGGCGCGAATTAAATGTTGCACGACTGGAAAATTATGATGCACACAATTCATTATCCATCAACGAATGTATCAACAGTATCAGAAATGATTTAACCGCAGACACGGCATGCGGCCCCGATTTTGTCCACTGTTTAGATGTGACAGGATTGTATTTGAACATCGACACCGGTGAACCATTATACACAAAAAACTTCTATAATTTGGCAAATCAAATTTCATTAGAAGGAAATATTTTAAACAACCAAACCAACCATATGTTTGTAAACACACTAAACAATAAAAAAATTTATGCAGAAACATCACTGGATAAATGTCGTGATGTATCCGGTGATGTTTGGGACGAATTTATGCGTCAAGCAATAATCGAAATTCATCAAAAACAACAAGAAAAAATCAGAACCGTAAAAAATGAATGCTTGGGCATTGTTAACCAATGCTATGACGAACAAACAAATTCATTGAAAGATTTCAGCAACATTTCTGATAAAACATTATTAGGAATGACAATGGAAACCGTCGAAGATTTATGTCGTGAAAAATTAGACACATGCAGCAACCTATACGGTGGCGGTCCATCAGGGCTGACTGAATTGGTGAACGCAATGCACGACATTGTTGACCAACGAATACTTGCAGAATGTCAAAATTTACTAACCGATTTCGGGAAAAACTTATGTTCTGTTCAATCCAGTGATACATTGCATGCATACCCATACGCATGTCGTGTTTACACACCCGGGGACCAAAAATATGCTGCAATTCCAAAATGCAATGCCGCAACAGCAAATTCTACAGATTGCGGTGACGATTATATCAACAGTTTGTATCAACGTTTTGTTCATTACGCAATGCAGGTTTGCATCCGACCGTCTGAATATGAAAACTATGCAACAACAGAAAATGGGGTGGCACAATTAACAATTCCAACTGCGGTATTACAAGACATAAATATCGTTATGGACAAAATGCGCATTGATATGAGTAACGAATTATCAATCGAGTGTGAACGCCTGGGGGGCATATGGGTCACCACGCCATACATCGATACATCTATCGCATTACAGGAACAATTTTATACAGAAACAGGTACAAATAAAAACTGGGGATATTGTCGCGCCCCAAACACAACCCTTGATACAGACATAGAACCGACTTCAGAATAAAAAACACATAAAACTTTCATCACAAACAAAAACCGTCAAATGACGGTTTTTATTTACAATTTAAGCGACTTTTTTTGATTCCGCAAAAATTTCCACATATGGCTTTTTGCCCAACACAACATCTTTGTCTATTACAATTTCCTGTAATCCATCTTTTTCTGGGGCATCAAACATTGGTTGCAACAATAATTTTTCCAAAATACTACGCAACCCACGTGCACCAGTTTTGCGTTGCACCGCCATATGCGCAACCTCTTGCAAACCATCTGGTGTAACAGTCAGTTTTACACCATCAATTCCCAACATCGCGACATACTGTTTTACAATAGCATTTTTAGGCTCAGTCAAAATCTTAACTAATGCATTTTCATCCAATTCTTGCAAAGTTGTAATAATCGGTAAACGGCCAACCAATTCAGGAATAATACCAAATTTCACCAAATCTTCTGGTTGTACATCTGACAAATTACTCGCATCCACGCGTTCTTGTTTAGATTTAACATCAGCACCAAAGCCAATACCCGCACGAACACTTTTGCGCGCACCAATAATTTTATTCAACCCATCAAATGCACCTCCACAGATAAATAAAATTTTCGATGTATCTAATTGCACAGTAGCCTCGCCAGGATGCTTGCGGCCTGCGCCACCAACCGGCACATTTGCAACAGTTCCTTCGACCAATTTTAATAACGCCTGCTGCACACCTTCACCAGACACATCACGTGTCAAAGACGGATTTTCAGATTTGCGTGCAATTTTATCAATTTCATCGATATAAATAATTCCACGCCCAGCCTTTTCTACATCGAAATTCGCATTTTGCAACAAACGTGCCAAAACACTTTCTACATCGTCACCGACATATCCAGCCTCGGTCAAAGTAGTTGCATCTGCAATTGCAAACGGCACATCCAAAATACGCGCCAATGTTTGTGCAAACAAAGTTTTACCCGTTCCAGTTGAACCAATCAACAATACATTTGACTTTTGAATTTCAACATCAGAAACAGAAACCGTATGACGTTTATAATGATTATATACCGCCACAGACAACGCACGTTTTGCATCATCTTGACCGATAATATATTCATTCAAGAAATCATAAATTTGATGTGGAGTTGGCAATTTTGTTGTGCCATTTTTAACCGCATCTCGTTGTAAATCATCAGCCATAATATCATTGCACAATGCGATACATTCATCGCAAATGCAAACATTACGACCACTGACCAACTTTTTTACTTCATACACTGCCTTACCACAGAAAGAACAAAACTGGTCATTTTTTTTATTTTCTGTCGAAGTTATTTTTTCGTCACTCATATCCAAAAGCCTCAAAATTCAAATATTATTTACGCACCAAAATTCCATCAATCAAGCCAAAATCTTTCGCATCATTCGCAGTCATCCAATTATCACGTTCCATTGCTGTGAATAATTCTTTTTCTTTACGACCTGTAAATTCAGACATTTGTTTAATCAACAATTCTTTGGTCTGCTTAAACTTACTGATTTGAATTTCCATATCGGTCACCTGGCCCTGGGTTCCAGCCATTGGTTGATGAATCATAATAGATGTATTTGGCAAAACAAATCTTTTGCCCTTTTCACCCGCCGCCAACAACACAGACGCCATCGACGCAACCAATCCCATGCCAATTGTAGAAACAGGTGCCTTGATATAACGCATCGTATCCAAAATAGCCTCGCCCGCAGAAACATCACCACCAGGGCTGTTGATATACATTGAAATATCTGCATTTGGATTTTCAGATTCCAACAACAACAACTGGGCAACAATAACATTTGCCATATTTGTTTCGATTTCACCGGTCACCATAATAATTCTATCACGCAACAAACGTGAATAAATATCAAAAGAACGCTCACCACGTGGCGATTCTTCTATAACCATAGGTATCAAAGCCATATTACCACCCTTTTATATATAACGATTTTCTGTAAGTATAGCACAAAAAAAAGCAGTTCGCAAATTTTCCAGCACAAATTTAATATAAATTAAACAACCAAAACTTCAAGTGCCGGCAAAGTCCCTTTTTCAATAAACTCTAAAAAAGCGCCCCCACCGGTCGAAACATACGTCATATCGCCACGAACATCAATCGCATCCAAACAAGCAACTGTTTCACCACCGCCAATTACACTAATTAAATGTCCAGATTTAGTCTGTTCTGCAATCGCACGCGCAACCCGAAAACTGGATTCGCCCCACACATCGCCCCACTCGGCCATGCCAAACGTCCCGTTCCAAACAATTGTTTTGGCATTACAAATTTCAGAAACATTGCGTTCCGCTGTCATCGGCCCATCATCTATAACAATATCAGAATCCACAATTTCATCTATTGCTTTATTTATCCGTAATGCAGATTTATCAAATTTTGCACCGACACCTTTATCAATCGGCATTAAAAATTTACAATTATGCGCCTCTGCAATTTGCATAATTTCACGTGCCGTCGCCACCATTTCTGGTTCATACAGTGAATTCCCAACATTTTTTCCACACGCATAACAAAATGTTGTGCCAATAGCACCACCAACAATCACCGTATCCGCCAATTTGCACAAAGTTTTTAACACACCAATTTTACCGGAAACTTTCGCGCCACCAACAATCGCCAACAAAGGCCGTTGCGGATTTTCCATAATACGCGAAATATTCATAACCTCTGCCACAACCAAATCACCAGCAAATGAAGGTAAAATTTTTGCAACACCAACCGTTGATGCCGCCGCCCGATGTGCCACCGCAAATGCATCATTTACAAACAAATCAAAACCACGTGCCAGCGCACCGGCAAATCCGGCATCATTTTCTTCCTCGCCTGCATAAAAACGCACATTTTCTAATAAAACAACATCACCATCACGCATCCCCACCATAAAATCTCGTTTCAGGCAATCATCAACAAACGGTATTTTCATATAATCTGCGATTGGACGCAGCGACAATTCCGGGGTTGCCACACCCTTTGGCCGCCCCAGGTGTGCGCATATTGCAACACGCGCCCCGGCATCACGCAATTTATTTATCGTCGGCATCGATTGTTCAATACGAAAAGTATCAACGATTTTTCCATTTTCAATTTGGACATTAAAATCTACACGCAACAAAACATTTTTGCCTCGCAAAGTTCCATAATCTATCACACGCAATTGCATCTTACATCTCTTTTCTATTACTTTGATTCTAAAAGTTTTTTAACAGGTCCAAAACTTTTTCTATAATGCTCATTTATACCATATTTTTCTATGGCGCGCAAGTGTTCAGGTGTTGGATAACCTGCATTTTTTTCCCAACAATATTGTGGAAATTCTTTCGCCAAATTATGCATCAACCTATCACGATAAACCTTTGCAATAACAGACGCCGCCGCAATAGACAAAGATTTTGCATCGCCTTTGACCACAGCCAGCCCAGTTAAACTTTTTGGCACACGATTTCCATCAACCAAACAAAAATCCGGCTTCCGCCCCAGCGCACCAACCGCCCTTTCCATCGCCAACATAGATGCCCACAAAATATTTAATTCATCAATTTCCGCCGGATTACATTGTCCAACAGCCCAAATTGTATTTTGTATAATCCAGTCATATGCCGCATCGCGCTGCGCCGCCGTCATTTGCTTTGAATCACGAATTATAACCGGAATTTCAATATCACGATTTGGAAAAATTACTGCGCCCGCCACCACAGGTCCACACAACGGTCCCCGCCCAGCCTCGTCAACACCGGCAACAATACCATTTTGCGCCAATTCAAAATCAAAATTTGGATTCGTTTTCATTTATAAAAATTATACCACAAACAAACTAAATAGACATACGATTTTCAATTTGCTGTTGCACATATTCATCTTCACTGTTATATAACGGCCATTGACCATTTGCCAATTCCTGCATAGATGTCAACGGCTGGTTCAATCGTGCACGATACAACCACAAATTTGACAACACACGTTTGATATATCCACGCGTTTCGTACGCAGGAAAACTTTCAATATATAACAACGGGTCGTATGTACTAAACGATTTTTCAAATTTAGCAACATTACCAATCCCTGCATTATACGCCGCCAACATTTTAATAATACTGTTGTCAATCACAGGTTGTTGCAACAAATCCACAATATATTGCTGGCCCAAGAACATATTATGTTCAGGCTTTGACATATCCATATCAGACCATTTAACCTTGTTTTTATGAGCCACCAATTTAGCAGTTCCAGGCATCAATTGCATAACACCATTTGCACCAACACCAGATTTCGCCGTAGTGCGAAAACCACTTTCCTGTTTTGTAATTGCAAACAACAATGCCCTATCAATAGACCACCCCCCCATTGGTTCCCAATCCGGCAAAGGATATTGTGCAGAATAAATAATATCATCGTCAATTTCCAAAATCCCACGATCACGCACAACCCCAGAAATCTGGATTGCAATTCGTGGCAAATCATACGCCGTCGCCACAGAATTTATCGCATGCAGTGTTTTATCTGTCGCACGTGTCGTAATCATAGACTTAAAATATTGTTCGGCCCGTGCCTTGTTCCCAACCTGAATCAAAGCCAATGCCACACGCCCCAACTTCAATTCTTGCAACGCCTGAATATCTTCATCCGTACAATCCTGTTCGAAAAATTCGTATTCCGGTGTCCGCCCCAACATAGTCGCGGACAAAGCACCATAAAACGCCATCGGACGTGTTGCGCCAATTTCCCAATATTTTTTCGCCTGGTCCATATCATCATTTGCATCCGCGGCACGCCCAGCCCAAAACGCAGCCTCTATTTTTCTTGCATCATTTATTTGAGACAAATCTAAAATTTTACTGAAATATTTTTCAGATTCACCATACTTGGCTTCTTGATAATATAACAACCCCATCGCCCACAGACCGTATTCACTGTTTGCATCAGACGCCACAAAACCCCATTTTTTTGCCAATTCCAATTCACCATTTGTATAATAAACATACGCCAAACGTCCCGCCAAACGGCCATAATCGACCACAGACAAAGCCTTTTTAAACTTTTTATCTTCTAAAATATTACGCGCGCGTTTTGTTGCCCCACTGCGAATAGCCCGCTTAAAACTTGTAATTTTCTTTTCGACCGATTTAGAATAAGTCTTGGTTGTCCATGTTTCACTCTGCGCAGATTCACCATTTGATTTTGCCGTCAAAGAAGAATATATAACAGGTTTTCGCACCTTGACCTTTTTAATCTTGGATAATTTTTCGACCCGTTCTGCCCCAGGCATATCGTAATATTTTTTCATCCAATCAGATATTTCAGCCCCACGAGTTTTATAAGTCTTGGAAAAGAACCGTTGATACAAAACCTCGTTCATTAAAATTTTATCAGATAATTTTGCTTCTAATTTTTTTGCAGAATCAATTTTTTCTTTATCTTGCAACATAAAAATCTGTTGATAAATTTCGACATCCGCATCCGTCAAAACGTCCAACACAGGCCTCGCCACCGCGCCATGGGCAAAAAACACAGCAATCAAAATCAAAATTATTTTCTTCATTTTAAAACAAGGATGTTTTTGGCAATTTACAAACAACTGCATCATCATCCGCCTCTGGTATTTTATCAATAATTTTTTTGAAATCAGAAATTTTAGAGAACTTGCGATACACAGACACAAACCGCACAAACGCAATCGGGTCCAAATTCAACAAAGAATCCGACACCATTTGCCCAACATCAGCCGAACTGACCGTTTCATCAGCACTTTCTGTTTCCAATCTACGATGAATAGAAGTCACCAATTTTTCAATTTGTTCATCACCCACATCACGATTACGACACGCCAACCGAATACTGCGTGCCAACTTTTCTCTATCAAAAGGTTCTAATTTTCCGCTGTTTTTACGCACCATCAAATCACGCATTTGGACACGTTCCACCGTAGTAAAACGAGCACCACATTGATTACAAATACGGCGGCGCCGAATTATTGCGTCTTCAATATCGGGGCGTGAATCCAGCACCCGACTATCAGTAGAATTACAGTATGGACATCTCATATCCATACAAATTTAGCAATCTAAAACCAAAGTGTAAAGCATATTTTTTTTGCAAAAAATCAAAAAAATGCTTTTTTCAAAAAAATCAAGACTTTTTTATCACTTTTTTTGATTTACAGCAAAAAAGTTCACCCAAAAATATGGTATAATATCCAACACAGAGGACGAGAGAAATGGAAAAATATCTAAACAAGATTTTATCTGGTGATTGCATAGAATTAATGCGCAAAATGCCAGATGCATCTGTGGACGCGATTTTTGCAGATTCTCCTTATAATTTACAACTGGGCGAAAAAACTTTATACCGCCCCGAAGACCAAACCGCCGCCCGCGCAGTTCGTGACGCATGGGACGCATTTGAATCCCCAGAACAATATAATCAATTTTGTCGTGATTGGTTACGCGAATGTAAAAGAATATTAAAACCAACCGGCGCAATGTGGGCGATTGGGTCTTACCACAACATTTTTCAAATTGGCGCAATTATGCAAGACCTGGGTTTTTGGATTTTGAATGACATCGTATGGGTCAAAACAAATCCTATGCCGAATTTCCGTGGCACGCGTTTTACGAACGCACATGAAACATTGATTTGGGCAACACCTACCAAAACAGGTAAATACACATTTAATTATGAAACAATGAAGAAATTAAACGGCGGCAAACAAATGCGTTCTGATTGGGGACTGGACATCTGTTTGGGACACGAACGCATCAAAGGTGCCGACGGTAAAAGTCTGCACAACACACAAAAACCATTGGATTTATTGCGCCGCGTCATATTGGCATCGACAAAACCAGGAGACATAATTTTAGATCCTTTTTTAGGCAGTGGCACAACCGCCGCCGCCGCCAAAGAATTGGGGCGTCAGTTTATCGGTATTGACCGTGATGAAACATACGTTGCCGCCGCACGCGAACGCGTTGCAAATGTGCAACCAATTGATTTATCAGACATCGAAGTAACAAAACCAAAACGCGATGAAATCCGTGTTGCATTCCGTGAACTTATCGATGCAGGATTATTATATGTCGGCCAAACATTGGTCAGTCCACGCGGCGAACGCGTTATGATAACACACGACGGACAATTAGCACACACACTGTATGGCAAGGCATCCATCCACGTCATGGCTGCGCGCATCCAACACAGTGTCAGTTTTAATGGCTGGGATTATTGGTCTGCCCAAAAACGCGATGGCACATTGGTTCCAATCGACGATTTGCGTAAATATATTCGCGATGTAAAATCCGGCATTAAAAAAGCCGCATAATCAACGAAATTTTTGTTGACGGCATAACGCAAAATATCATAAAATAAAAGACATAATAAACAACAAAACACAGGACAAAACAATCATGACAGAACCCAAACAAAATTTTCTAGACACCGTTCGTTACATTTCAATTATGCCAATATGGTTGGCCATTTATTTGCTTGTTCCTTTGGCGATACAAACGTGGTTTGGCCCATTCAGCAGTTATTTTATGCGTTTAATAATGCCATGCACAATAACTGCAATCACAGAATATTTTGCGATGTACATATTAGCACCTGGTTGTGAAAAACCAATCGCAATATATTGTGGTGTTTTCACATTTATATGGGCGGCAATTACAATATACCTGTTGCCACACTTGGCATAACAGTATATTTCCATTATAACAACACATTATCATCATCCCGCAGAAATGCGGGATTCATTTTGCATCATTACACAAACAAAAAACACATTGCGTTTTTGTCATCCTAAGCGGAGCAAAATCGCGATGTCGCACATTCGCGATTTTGCGCAGTCGAAAGGATCCAGTTTTATCAAAGTACCAGCAATATGCTGGACTTTGTTATTGACTGGATTGCCACGTCTCACTCGTTCGGCCTTGCGCCACACCGTGCAAGTTGAACTCGTTCGCTCGCAATGACAAAAAATGTGTTGCGCTGGGGATTATGGTTCGATGATGGGGTACCAATGTGGTGTGCCGTCTTCATCTTGGACAAGTAAGCATTTCATATTTGCGGGACATGACTCATCGGGGCGCGTTTGTTTGGTTTCGTGCAAAGTTGCAATCTGTCCGGTCTGGGTAATCGTGCGCGATACAACACTTTCAATCGTTTGAACCGTTGTTGCTAATTTTGCCTC
>JAGHVJ010000007.1 GCA_018064365.1 Candidatus Enterousia onthequi
AAACCGTTGGTTTTCAGCCAAAAATTAAAAGTCCAGAGAGAGTAAAATTTGCTAAAAAAATATACATTTTTAAGAGTTTTTTCAAAAATCACGCTTTTTTCATGCGGGATATTATCTGCGATTCCGGCAAACGCGGCATTACCAGAACATTGTGCCACGGGCGAGGGGGACACATGTAGCGCATGCGAATCTGGATACGTTCTGAATAACGGCGCATGTACCGAGCAAATAAAAATCGCGACGACTAAATTCGTGGATGAAGAATTTGCGGCGGCGGAGGCAAATTTGGCAACAACTGTTCAAACGATTGAAGACGTTGTATCACGCACAATAACCCAGACCGGACAAATCGCAACACTGCAAGAAGAAAAACAAACACGCCCCAATGAAACATGTCCCGCGGGTAAAAAATGTTTATTGGTAATGGATGAAAACGACACACCACATTGGTATGAAATAATAGAGGCCGTATATGACTTTGTGGCAAATTGGTTCACCCCGTTCAATGATGCCGGCAAACCTGCGTTTTATTCTAAAACAGACAACAGTAGCGGCAGTAACATATGGACATCATATAATGGATTCTACAAAGGCGATAGTGCGTTTCGTAGTACTTATATAGATAGCTCTTCCAGTACATACGACCGTCCATTTGCACATGCAACGCGTTGTAATGCGGATTATACTAGAACAACGGAGTCCAGAGAGGCCGGTATATGTTATCCTGAAACTGGTGTGTTTAAAACATTGACCAATGGCGAATGGGCGGTGGTGTATAACGGTAGCGAGGGTAGTAGTACAAAGAAAGTCCCCGCCAGTGTTGTATATGGAACATCAAAATGTACAACGGTTGCGGGCCCAAATAATTACGCAACATCCAATCCGACAAAGTTTTCAGAATTAACCCCAGAACAACAAGCGGCATGGGGTGTAGAACCAAATCCAACAAATAAATCGGCAAATGCAGGGTATTTGAATTGTTGGTGCAAAAAGACTGCGTTGGGAATACCAAACAGTGGCGAAACCATTGCATCGGGTCAATCTACGGCTGGTACAATATACCCGTTGCCAGAATCGTCCGCTGCTTGGGTCTTTGGCCCCACGTACAGTTCGGCGGCCCGTTGTGCGTACTACTGTGCGTACGACTGCGCGGACGTCGTCCGTAACGCGGGCTTCCGCGCTGCGGTTTTATCATGGCAATGAATTTTACCAATACCCTGTTATAAAATGTATTACGATTTTGTATCAAAGGTAAATTTCACCGATTTTTCAGCATTTAACAAAAATAATTTTTGTATTGACAAATTTGTTGTTTTGTATTATTCTTTGGCAAAAGCCAAAACAAAGGGGATAATCATATGCTGTATAATGAAAAAGAACACAAACAATATATAAAAAAAAGAAATCGTTTAACCACATGGGGAATGACACTTTGTATCGCTGGTTTTTTGGCCGCCTATGTTGCAGCCAGTACTGATGATGCGCGCACAATACATAATGATAAAACTGCTGCTACGGAAAAAACAACAATACCGATGGCTCTTGGTGGACTGGGGATTATGTCATCCGGACTGGCGTTATTATTTATTCGTGATATGAAATACCCACAAAGATAGGTAAATTTAACTAATTTGGCCACCGTGTTGGGTGGCTTTTTTTATTATAGTAAAATCGTGAAATAATAAAAAAAACTTGATATATGCTGGAAATCTGGTAAATTATTAGTGTATATATAAAAGGATTTAATCTTATGAAACGTTCTGATGTTGTTAGAAGTGTCAGGGTCCGGTTTAAACGTATGCGTATGACAGACGCAAGATTAATGTTTGATACTGTCACAGAGGCTATGGTTGATGCCATATCGAACGGCGACCGTATCGAAATTCGTGGTTTTGGCACATTTCAACCAAGATTGCGTGCTTCCAAAATGGGCTATAACCCATCGACAGGTCGACCACAATCTATTCCGGCAAATACAACCGTATTGTTCAAGCCCAGTCGTGAACTCACCAAAAAAATGAACGGATAATTACATGCTTTTCAAATCTAAACAGGGTATTCAAACCCAAGACCGCAATCGTTATGACCGCGTTCCAAAATTGATGTGGATAAAATGCGAATCTTGCGGAAAATTAGTATATTATCGTGATTACAAGGATAATCATTATGTTTGTCCGCGTTGTGGTCATGTGTTTATTATGTCCCCCAAACAACGTTTTAATTTGTTGTTTGATGATACAAATTGGCAAAAATTAAATCTGCCTGTGTGTACCGATGACCCGCTGGAATTTGTTGATCGCGAAAAATATATCGACAGGTTAAACATCGCCCGCGAAGAAACCGGTGAAAAAGATGCCGTAACGGCGGCTGATGGAAAAATTGGCGGAATCAACACAACTATTTGTGTGTTAAATGGCTTTTTTATGATGGGGTCTATGGGACGTGCTGCGGGTGATGGAATTATATCTGCGATGGAACATGCCGCGGAATTAAATCAACCGTTTGTTATGGTCACTTCCAGTGGTGGCGCCCGTATGCAAGAAAATATTTTATCTTTGATGCAAATGGCACGTACGACGGTTGTGGTGAATAAACTGCATGCTAAAAAAATCCCATATATTGTTATTTTAACAGACCCAACTTTTGGTGGGGTTACGGCATCTTTTGCTATGTTGGGGGATATTCATATTGCTGAATCTGGGGCACGTATTGGGTTTGCGGGTCGTCGTGTTATCGAACAAAATATTCGTGAAAAATTACCTTCGAATTTCCAAACGGCTGATTATTTATATGAACATGGTATGGTGGATATCGTGTCTGCACGTGCAGATTTGCATGACAATGTTGCACGCATATTACGTGTTTTGACAAAACAAACAATTGAACCCAAGGTTATCAAGGCACAAACCCCACAAATTGACAAGGATAAAAAAATTCGTGGTTTGGGTGAATCTGCGGCATATGACAAGGTTTTATTGGCACGTCATGAAAACAGACCTCATTTCTTGGATTATATAAATGGTATTGTGGACGATTGGACATATTTGGCGGGCGACAGATGTTATGGCGAAGACCCAGCAATGGGTTCTGGGATTGGATTTTGGTGTGGAATCCCGGCGGTTATAATTGGTCAAGAATCTGGACGCACAATTGAAACACGTCAAAAGCATCGTTTTGGTATGGCTAATCCCGAAGGATATCGCAAGGCCGTCCGTATGATGCGTTTGGCAGAACGATTTAATTTGCCGTTGATATCATTGTTTGATACTGCCGGCGCAAATGCGGGCCGCGACAGTGAAGAACGCGGACAATCCCAGGCTGTGGCCAATGCAATTGCCACAGGTTTAGACATCAAAACGCCTTATGTGGCGGTCAATGTCGGTCAAGGTGGTTCTGGGGGTGCGATTGCAATTGGTACTGGCGACAAGATTTTAATGATGGAAAATGCGATTTATTCTGTAATTGCACCTGAATCTTGTGCATCTATATTATGGCGCGATAATAAATTCCGGGCGACGGCTGCAACTGCAATGAAATTGACTGCACGTGATATGACGGCAATGTCTGTGATTGATGGAATTATATCTGAACCAACCGGGGGTGCACATACAGACTGGCAGACAACAATGGAATTGGTCGCCAATGCGGTGTGTTCTGCGTTGGATTCTTTGCAGGATATTCCGGTCGAAGAATTGCCTATGCGTCGTGCAGAAAAATTTTTATCTATGACACGTGATGTGGAAATTTATCAACCAGAACCAGTGGAAGAATAATAAAAACCAAGGAAATATTATATGAAACTGACCAAAGAAATTCGTGAAAAAATTTTACACAATATGTTTGTTGTGAATTACAAACGTATGTGGCCGTATATGAAACCGTTTTGGGTTCGCGCATTGTTGTCTGTTTTGATTGCGATTCCGGTTGGTTCTTTGGACGCGGTAATTGCTTTATCATTAAAGCCGTATATGGATGTCGTTATGGTTGATAAAAACCTGCAAACGGCATGGTATATTCCATTAATGATTATTGGATTTACCGTTATCCAGGGTATATTGCGTTATGGTTCTGAATATCTAAATACATGGGTTGGTGCAAAAACCACTAATTTATTAAAATTAGATTTGTATAAAAAAATGCTGGCTTTTGAAACAGAATTTTTTAACAAAAAAAATTCTGGTGATGTGATTTTCATGTTCAATAATAACGCAGATATGGCGTGTTCTGGGCTGTTGAACAATTTAAAATCTTTTGTGCAAAAATTTTTCACGGCTTTGTCTTTGATTTGTGTGTTGTTTTATAATTCGTGGCAGTTGGCATTGGTGTGTGTTGCAATTATGTTGTTTGCCATGTTGCCAATGACAATGGTTCGTAAAAAAATTAACAGTATTATGAATCAATCTATTGTTGCAGATTCTGCCTTGATTACTGCGTATAATGAAACATATAACGGAAATAAAACTATTATTTCGTATAATCTGGATAAAAACCAACGTAATAAATTTGAAACAGTGTTGGATGGCGTATTTCGTTTGCGTATGAAAATGTTGCAACGCACACGTTGGCTGACTCCGGTTATGCACATTATTTTGTCTGTTGGTATTGGTTTGGCGATTTGGTTTGGGTCTTATTTGATTTTACATGGGACAATTACAGCAGGTAGTTTCGTATCATTTTTAACCGCGTTGATTATGTTATATACCCCGATAAAGTCAATCGGCGGAACATATAATTCTGTATTGATGTCGTTCCTGGCAATCGAACGTGTATTTGATATTTTGGATACAGTTCCTGCTATTACAGATAAACCTGGGTCACGTGATATGAAATCTGATGTTCACGAAATAGAATATAAAAATGTGAACTTTGAATATGTCAAAGGTGTGCCTGTATTACAAAATATAAATTTCCGGGTTAAACGTGGTGAAACAATCGCGTTTGTTGGAAATTCCGGTGGTGGAAAATCCACGGTGGTAAGTCTTTTACCGCGTTTTTATGATGTTACATCTGGCTCTATTTTGATTGATGGCATAGATGTTCGTGATATAACATTAAAATCTTTGCGTGCAAATATCGGTGTCGTTTTCCAAGATAATTTCTTGTTCAGTGGCACAATCCGCGAAAATATTATGATGGGAAATGAAACTGCAACCCAAGAAGATTTGGATCGTGCGGTTGAAATGGCTTGCTTGGATGATTTTATTAAAACAATTCCTGGCGGATTAGATGCACAAATTGGTGAACGCGGGGTATTGTTATCTGGTGGTCAAAAGCAACGTGTTGCAATTGCGCGCGCATTTTTGAAAAACGCACCAATTTTGGTCTTGGACGAGGCTACATCTGCATTGGATAATAAATCCGAAGCCGTAGTTCAACGCGCAATAGAAAATCTAATGCGTGATAAAACAGTGTTTGTAATCGCACACAGATTATCAACAATTAAAAACGCAAATAAAATTATGGTTATCAATCACGGTGTTGTCGTTGAATCTGGCACACACGAAGAATTGTTGAAAAATGAAAATGGTGCATACAAGGCGTTGTATGACATGCAATTCAAAACAGAAAAGCCGATCAAGAAAGTCGATTAAATGTTAGATAATTCCCAGCATAATTCTGGGGATTATTTTTTTATTCACTGGGATTCAAACCAATCGACACGTTGCACATAAAATAAAAAACCGCAAAACGCGGTTTATATTTTCTGGCGGAGCGTGTAGGAGTTCGCTCGGTCATTGTAAAAAATGACCTACGCGGCAACCGTAACGATTTGATTGCGTTTCACTTATCAAATCTACTTGTTGTGAACCTGGAAACGTGGATTTGTAATCCACTGGGATTCAAACCAATCGACACGCCGCACATAAAATAAAAACCGCAAAACGCGGTTTATATTTTCTGGCGGAGCGTGTAGGATTTGAACCTACGGACCGCATTACTACGGTCACGGATTAGCAATCCGCTGCATTTACCCCTCTGCCAACGCTCCAGACGGGTGATATTATACATTTTTTTTTATCAAACACAAGTCAAAAGTATAATTATGTATAATATCGTAAGACACATTTTATGGTTCGATGATGGGGTACCAATGCGGGGTGCCGTCTTCGTCTTGAACAAGTAAGCATTTCATATTTGCGGGGCAATTTTCATCGGGGCGTGTTTGTTTTTCTTCTTGCAAAGTTGCGATTTGTCCGGTCTGGGCAATCGTGCGCGATACAACACTTTCAATCGTTTGAACAGTTGCCGCCAAATTCGCCTCGGCCTGTGCAAATTCTTCATCCACCATTTTTGTCGTCGCAATTTTAATATCCGTTATCGGCGGAGTACAAGACCAGTTTTCTATCTGTTCAACAACAGGTGTCGCTAGCGGATAATATACTGTTACAGGTGTCCCCGCTGCGTATTGTGCTGCTAACCAAGATTTAAAATCTTCTATATTTGGAAATTGTGTGGTTGAGCCAAAAGATATATAAGCATTACCAGAGTGCCCCTTTATACAATAACCTTCTCTCGCAGTTTCAATAGGTAATGTGGAACTGTTCTTAAAGTGTGTGCAATAAACAAGTCTGCTTGTTTCTGTGATCCCAACAAGATTAGGAACATTAAATGAATACATCCGATTTACACCAGAACCAGAAGTCTCTGTTCCATTAAACGCATATACCCCGACATTACGGGTGATTGTGCCGTTCTTGTAATCCAGAACATCTGCATATTCACCAACTTTCCGCAGTGGTTCGTCCAGATAGACAGTTTTTAAAGTCGGCGCAGTCCAAGTTTCATCTGTCGTGCGTTGATAATAGAGCATTACACCAGACATTGCTTGTTTAAAGGCGGTTGCATCTGTATAATTGGAATTAGTAATGTAAACAGAACCATAATTTTTATGACCTTTTATTTCAAAATCGTTCATATACGCTAAATCGTCTATATCAGAATTTTTGTAAAAAGAACAATATAAATTTGAATTCCCATTATGTTTTGGCAACGCTTCGTTTCTGAAAATTGGGTAATTATAATTTGATAATAAAGTCCAATTCAACGTTCCCAAATCAACAACTCCACCACCGTTGTTGATGGCGATTTGGACTGCGTATTTATTTCCGACCTTGGTGCCGACTGATTCAATTTCAACTGGGTTTGTTGGGGTTGGTGTGCTGTTTTGCCAACTGTTTCCCGTAACCGGTGTAAAATTTATGTCGCATGTCGTTGTTTCCGCCCATGCCGAAATAGTGCAAAAAACACACACCAAAATGGTGATTTTTGAAAAAACTCTTAAAAATATATGTTTTTTATGCATTTTTTTACTCTCTCGATATTTTGATTTTTCCTTAGATTTCCTTAGTTTTTTCCCTTTGTACATAGTATACCAAAAACCTAGGTTTTTTTGCGACACTTTGCCATGCAAAGCCCGGATTTTATAAGTGGTTGTTTTTGCAGAAAAACCGAAAAATAAAAAAATTGAAAAAAACTAAAAAAAACACTTGTCAAAAAACCTAGGTTTTTTGCGACACTTTTTTATACCAGTTGCACCATAAATTAAAACCCACCACAAAAGTGATGGGTTTGAATTTCGTGGTCGGGGCGAAAGATTCCCTCGGACGATGTCCTGCGGGGAAACCGTGACGATTCCAATGCGCGTTGCTTTTGAAATCTACTTGTTTTCGAACCAGGCAACTTGTGTTGCCCGAGGTATCAAATCCGATTTCCTGCACACGCACAAAATTAAAACCCACCACAAAAGTGATGGGTTTGAATCTCGTGGTCGGGGCGAAAGGATTCGAACCTTCGACACCTTGGTCCCAAACCAAGTACTCTACCAGACTGAGCTACGCCCCGAAACAAAGGGCATTATAACACCTTTTTTATTGATTGCAAGTGTATTTCTAAAAATTTCTCTTGTGTATGCTTTTGGTTTTGTTTTACAATTCAAATAGAAATGAAGGTGGCTTTCAAATTTTTGTTGGTTATGTCTTGTGTCGTGCCAACTGTGGCGGGGGCGCGGAATATCGTGTCGCGTGCGGCACGGGTGACAAATACCCCGACATCTGGATATACTTATAATTATATGTATCCATATTTGAACAATCAAATGCGTCAAACTTTAAATCCTGGGAACACAAATACCCAAGGAACAGGCTCTATCAATGCGGTCGTTAAGACTGCGCCGATGCCTGTGTCAACGACAAATGGTGGAACGCAAAACGCATCAAACCGTCGTGTCGTGGCACGCAGTGGTCGTATGCCAACCACAAATGTGGCACGTGCGGCGACAACCACTGGGGGGGCGATAATGGCGCGTTCTGGGGCAATGGCGCCAGCATCTGTTTCTTCTACCAGAACGGGGGTGACGCGTCGTATTTCGCCGCGTGGTTCTGTTGCTCGTAATTTAAGGACGAATAATTCTGGTGCGGCAACAACGATAAATTCGACATCGGGGACATATGTTTCATCGGGACGTTGTTTGGCTGATTATATGGATTGTATGAATTCGTATTGCGCACGCCAGGATACACCATATAACCGTTGTTTTTGCAGTTCTAAATTATCCCAGATTGAATCGACATACCAACCGCAAATTGATTCGTTGATACAGCAAATTTTACGCGCCCAAGATAATACAAGTTGGACTGATGCAGAAATGTCTGAATATTGGCGCGACAAAATGGGTCAATTTGTTGATGTGGATTCTTGGACCAGGTTGGACGATGCGTTAAATATTGATTGGCCAGATGCTGATTTGCGGATGCAGGGGCAAAATGCGTATAATATGGGACATGAATATTGTGTGAGTCATTTGGTAAATTGTGCCTATGCAACGCAAAATATGCGTGATGTATATCGGTCTGAAATTGCAGGGGATTGTTCCAGATATGAAAAATCTTTGAATAAATTAAAGACTGCATTGGAATCCGCACTGGAAACTTATAGCGAATAAAATTCTTCACAAATTTTATTATGGCGGTAAATATTTCGTGCTAAATCATCACTGATAACATCCCAATCATCAGCATGTCCAAAAATTATATCGCATTGGCAATTAGTATTATTCTGCAATGGTGTATTTGTCGCGCAAGATGCGACGAATATCATGCATCCCAGTATGATAAGTTTTTGCATTTATTTCCTCGGTTATTATGTGTTGTTGTTTTATGTTGTTTATGTGGGTTTGGGCAAATTGTTGTTGGCATTTGTGTGAACCGTTGGATAGCCCCAGAAAATATGTGGCCCCCAATAATCCGCACACACTGATTATTAAATATATTTTTGTCATTTTAGTTATTCCATATCTAAAAAAAAACACCCCATAACGGGGTGTGTAATTTTATAAACTGAAATTCTATTGATTCATAGAATTAAAGAAATCAGCATTTGTTTTTGTTAAACGCAATTTATCTAAAACAAATTCCATTGCTTCGGCCACGCCCATTGGATTTATGACGCGACGCAAAACATATGTTTTTGATAAAGTTTCTTTGTCGACCAACAAATCATCTTTGCGAGTGCCAGATTTTGTAATATCGATTGCTGGATAAATACGTTTGTCAGACAATTTTCTGTCTAAAATGATTTCGCTGTTACCTGTTCCTTTGAATTCTTCGAAAATAACTTCGTCCATTTTAGAACCAGTATCAATCAATGCTGTTGCGATAATTGTCAACGAACCACCCCCTTCGATATTACGAGCAGCACCAAAGAACCGTTTTGGGCGTTGCAAAGCATATGCATCAACACCGCCGGTTAAAACCTTGCCAGATGATGGAACGCAAGTATTGTATGCACGGCCCAGACGAGTAATAGAATCTAATAAAATTACAACATCTTTGCCAGCCTCGACCAATCGTTTAGCCTTTTCGATAACCATTTCAGCGACCTGGATATGGCGGGCTGCTGGTTCGTCGAAAGTACTGGAAATAACCTCGCCCCGGACACTGCGTTGCATATCGGTCACTTCTTCGGGACGTTCGTCAATCAACAAAACAATCAGTTTTACATCTGGGTAATTTGTCGCAATCGAGTGTGCAATATTCTGCAACATAATTGTTTTACCGGTGCGCGGTGGCGCAACAATCAGTGAACGTTGACCTTTACCTGTTGGAGAAATCAAATCGATAACACGTGCAGTCAAATTGCGACCACGGTCGGTATCGGTTGGGTCTTCCATTTTTAACATTTCATCAGGATACAACGGTGTCATATCGTCAAAAGAAATACGATGACGCAATTTTTCAGGATTATCGCCATTGACCTTTTCTATTGTTTCCAAAGCAAAATAACGTTCAGAATCGTTTTGTGGGGCCTGGATTCGCCCCTCGACATAATCACCTGTTTTCAAACCATATTTTTTAATAAGGTTTGGCGACACATATAAATCATCAGGCCCCGCCAAATAATTACTTTCTGGTGCACGTAAAAAACCAAAGCCGTCTGGTAAACGTTCCAATACACCGTCACCAATCAGAACGACATCAGAATTCATTGCATGAACGCGCATAACCGCAAATCGTAATTGTTGTACATTTAATTGAGATGGGTTTTCAATACCTAAATCTTCGGCCATTTTCAGCAGTTGCTGGGGCGTTTTTGCCTTTAACTCGTTAATATTCATAAAAAATCCTTTTGGAGATTTTTGAACAGAATTGTTCAAATTCAAGATGCAGTGATTATACACAAAAAAACAAAAAATGTCAAGAAATTAAAAAATACCGATTTTACTTCCCCCCCATATGGTCCCACAATAGTGTGGAGACCATCAGGGTTCTATAATTTCATACCAATGTGGGGTGCCATCTTCGTCTTGGACCAACAGGCATTTTTTACCAGCGGGACATGTTTCATCAGGACGCGTTTGTTTTTCGGCTTGTAATGTTGCGATTTGTCCGGTCTGAGTTATTGTGCGAGACACAACACTTTCAATCGTTTGAACCGTGGTTGCCAATTTTGCTTCGGCCGCCGCAAATTCTTCATCAACCATTTTCGTCGTCGCAATTTTGATTTCCACCACTGGTCCAGCAATAAAATCGCCCGTGCCCGCATTTTCAAAGAATTGACCAGATACCGTATCATACATACCCAGGACATTATCGCTGTTGCGTTTGGCTGGGACAGCGTTAAACACTAAATTATCATTTTTTGAAGCCTTATAATAATAAATTTTAACATTTTTATTTTTATAATCTGTGCCACCACTAACATTAAGATTAAACAAATACAAACTATTGTTTGTTGGGGAATTGTTTAAATATGTTGTGCCATTGGTTTCATTTGTAAAATTCCACTTACTACCCAAAATATTTTGCTTTATAACATACGTCCCTGGGTTTGTTGTTCCATAACGTGAATCTTTTACACCTACCTGACTTGAACCGTTAACAAACATAAAACCAGATGAATCAACTACGGTTTCAAATTTTAATTCCATATAATCAATAAGATTCTCAGCCAACCCTGTATCAATATACTGTGTTCCTGTGGATTCAATATACTCTAATTCTGTATATCCCTCTGGCAGTGCTGCCCATGACGGCATTGCAAAAAATAACCCGATTAAACATGCTAATATCCGTTTCATTCGTTCTCCCCATTTTTTGGTTTGTTCTGTTTTGCTGGGGGACCCAGAATAGGCCTTAGAACTTTTTAATGGGAATTGAATTCGGTCTGAATAACACCCCCTGCAAAAACAGAACTGTGCAATATTTTCCTTGTAAAAAAATACCGCCATCAACAGAAAGAAGCGGCAAGGGTGTTCGAAAAATCAATAAAACCAAATGACCCCACATACATTACTGTATGCAGCACCCCGCCAAACAAAACTTCATGGGAGGTTTACAGTCAGGGGTAAAAATTACATTTGTTACCTTGGGGGGGGAACCCAAAAAGATTTGACCGACCAAGATAAAAATGTCGGTGCAAAAATTGTACAATTCAAACACACACCCACCAATGTTAAACGAACGAATCGTTTTACACATGTCCAGTGGAGAGTAAGAATCACGACGCAAGTTCTGCACCGGGTTTTATGAGGCTTTTCGAAGGCCTTTCCGAAATCAACTCCCTGGTGATTTCTTGTTTTTAGTATAGAAAAAAAATTATATTGTATGCAATAGATTTTTTTCATTATGTATCGTTTTTATAATTTTTGCGTTTACCAAGATGTTAGTTTTGGGCTTGATAATATTTACAAATGTGTCTATGATTGGATGAAATATAACAATATTTTTTAACAAGGAAGAAAGATATGGCAAATTTAATTGTTGATGGAAATTGGGCGGCGGCTGATGTTGCATACCGTTGTGTGGATTTCGCGGCTATTTACCCCATCACCCCCAGTAGTACTATGGGTGAATTGGCAGATGCATGGTCGTTTCAACACAAGAAAAATATATGGGGCGCAATTCCACAAATTATAGAAATGGAATCCGAAGGTGGTGCCGCCGGCGCAATGCACGGTGCATTACAGATGGGCAGTTTGGCAACCACTTTTACCGCGTCCCAAGGGTTATTGTTGATGATTCCAAATATGTATAAAATTGCCGGCGAACAAACGCCGTTTGTTATGCATGTGGCGGCGCGTGCTTTGGCTACACACGCATTGTCAATTTTTGGCGACCACAGTGATGTTATGTCTGTGCGTTCAACCGGGTTTGCAATGTTATCATCACATAATGTGCAACAGGCGCATGATTTGGCGGCGGTGGCACATGCGGCAACTTTGCGCGCACGTGTTCCGTTTTTGCATTTCTTTGACGGTTTTCGGACTTCACACGAAGAATCACGCCTTGACAGAATTGATGATGAAGTATTGAAAAAATTGATTCCAGATTCTTTGGTGTTGGAAAATCGGGCGCGTGGTATGTCGCCTGAACATCCGACTATTCGTGGCACGGCGCAAAATCCTGATGTTTATTTCCAAGGGCGCGAGGCCGTAAATCCATTGTATCAAAAATTGCCGGAAATCGTCCAAAATTGCATGGATGAATTGGCAACATTTACCGGACGTCATTATCATTTGGTCGATTATGTCGGCGACCCTGATGCTGAATTTGTGATTGTCGCAATGGGCAGTGCGTGTGAAACAATCGAAGAAACTTTGCCACACATGCCGAAAAAATGCGGATTGTTAAAGATACATTTGTATCGACCTTTTCCGGTTGACGCATTTTTAGAAGCTTTGCCAAAATCTGTAAAACAAATTGCGGTTTTGGACAGAACCAAAGAACCAGGGGCCATTGGTGAACCTTTATCTACGGATGTTGCCAGTATCGTTCCGGACGGCGTTTCTGTGTTCGGTGGTCGTTATGGTCTGGGCAGTAAAGAATTCGCCCCACGTGATGTCAAGGCGATTTATGAAAATATGATTTTGGGTCAAATGCATCATAATTTTACTGTTGGTATTGACGATGATTTGACAGGGCTTTCTTTACAAACCGATCCAACATTTACAATTGAAAATCCAAATGTAAAAACGGCACTGTTATATGGTATTGGGTCTGATGGAACTGTTGGTGCGGTTAAAAATATTGTAAAGATTGTTGGTGAAAATTCTGATTTATATCCACAATCTTATGCTGTATATGATTCGAAAAAGTCTGGCGGATTGACTGCGTCGCATATTCGTTTTTCAGACAAACCAATACAAAGTCAATATTTGGTAGATTCTGCGGATTTTATTGGTGTGTCTAATTTTATGATTGCGCAAAGGTTTGATGTATTTCGTGCTTTGCGTGCAGGTGGTATTGTGATGATAAACACATCTATGGCACCCGATGTTGCGTTTGCTAATTTACCTCGTGATGCCCAAGAACAACTGATACGGATGCGCGCACGCGTTTATTTCTTGGATGCGAATACAGCGGCTGGGGACTTGGGGTTGGGAAATCGTATCAATACATTTATTATGATAAATTTCTTTAATTTGATGAAAATTATTGACCCGGCTGTGGCGGCAAAATCTGCGCGTGATGCGATTGAAAAAACATATAAAAAGAAAGGTATGGATGTTGTCCAGGCGAATTGGGCGGCGGTTGATATGGCGGCAAAATATTTGCACGAATATAAATTGCCTGGAACTGTGTCCAATGCGGCACCTGATTTTATTCCGGCCATGACTGCGGATGCACCAGCGGTTATCGCTGGGACTTTGGGTGAAATGGCGGCGGGGCGTGGTGATGCAATCCCTGTATCTCGATTCCGCACAGATGGCGATTTTGCCGCCGGGGAATATCCGGTTGGAACATCCAAGTATGAAAAGCGCGGAATTTCTGACCGTGTGGCGTCTATCGATTTAGAAAAATGTATTCAATGCGGCAAATGTTCTATGTTGTGTCCACATGCGGCGATTCGCATTCGTGCCATGACGGCGGCCCAGGCGGATGCGGCGCGTAAATCCGGTGTTATCGTTGTTCCAATGAAAACCCCAGAATTGGGACCAGATATGTATTATACTTTGAATATATCGCCGGCTGATTGCACAGGGTGTGGGGTATGCGTGAAAAATTGTCCTGTGCATGCATTGGCAATGGTGGCGGCTGATACTGATTCGGACGCGCAATCGCGTTTTGACCAGGCACAAAAAATTCCTGATGTTCCACGTGAAAAATTAAATATGAATATTCCAAAGCATGTCGAATTATTACCGCATTATTTCGAATTTCCTGGGGCGTGTGCTGGATGTGGTGAAACCCCGTATATTAAATTGTTGGCACATTTGTTTGGCGACCGTATGGTTGTTGCCAATGCAACGGGATGTTCTTCGATTTATGGGGCTAATTTGCCGACAACACCATGGACCACAGATGCATCTGGACGCGGACCGGCATGGTCAAATTCTTTGTTCGAAGACAATGCAGAATACGGTTTAGGAATGCGTGTGGCATTAAATCAACGTCGCGAAAATCTGTACAGTTTATTGCGCGAGTTGAATATCCAAAATGTTGATGAAATGTTTGATGAAAAAGATGTTTCAAAACAGCGCGAATATGAACAACAACTACGCGCAACATTGACAACAAATCCGTCTCCACGGGCGCGATTGGCAGAAAGTTTGACTGACGCAATTGTTGATAAATCTTTATGGATTATTGGTGGCGATGGTTGGGCATACGATATTGGTTATGGTGGTTTGGACCATGTTTTGCACAGTGGTGAAAATGTCAATATTTTGATTCTGGATACCGAGGGTTATTCAAACACAGGTGGCCAACAATCCAAGGCAACACCGTTTGGGGCGTCTATGAAATTTGCAATTGGCGGTCGTGAACGTGCTAAAAAAGATTTGGGTATGATTGCGATGATGTCTGGGGCGTATGTCGCACAGATTGCATTGGGGGCAAATTCTGCCCAGGCAATGCGCGCATTTCAAGAGGCTGAAAGTTTCAATGGTCCATCTATTATATTGGCGTATGCGCCGTGTATTGCACATGGATTCGCATTACAAAATGGCCCAGAACATCAACAGAACTTGGTGCGCACAGGTGCATGGCCATTGTATCGTTTTGACCCGCGATTGATTGCGGACGGACATTATCCATTGACGATGGATTCAGATGTTGATAATGTTATACCGTTGCAAGATTTTGTAAAAACAGAATCTCGTTTTGGGGCGGCACGGTCTGCGAATCCTGATTTTGATAAATTGATTGAACGTGCGGTTGCAAACAATAAGTATAAAACAGACTTGAAAAAGTATATTGCGCATTTCGCAATGCAAAATAACAACGATGGGGAAGACAAATGAAAAAAATACTAATTTTGCTTATGGTATTGGTTGTATCGGCTTGCACTTTTCAAACAAAACATCGTGGATATGTTTTCCCTGATGATTTAGAATCTCGTATTGCCAATATTAAAACAACTACACAATTGCAAAATGAAATTGGTGACCCATTGGCGCGAACTGTTCATGGGGAAAATGTCTGGATTTATTATGGTGTGGATGAGAATTATCATGGCCCATTAAAGCATACTTATGATAATAAAACGGTATTGTTGGTGACGGTGCGTGGTAATAATGTGGTTAAAACCCAGATTTTGCATGACCAAGATTTGCCTTATATCGCAATGGATGATATGGAAACAGAAATTCCTGCGGCGATTGAGTTAAATGCATTACAAGAACTGTTTAACAATATTGGACGTTTTTCACCGGCAGGTATGGGCCAGTAAAATTACAAAAATCAAATAAAATTTGTAATTTCGGTTTTTGTGTGCTATAATGCAACCAAACCGAGGGGGAATGGCAACTGTAAAAGGTGCATTGTATGCCAAGTAAAAAATTAGATTTTAAGACTGGACAATATGTTGTTTATCCAACCCAGGGTGTGGGTCGGTTGCAACGCATAGAAGAACAGGTTATTGCTGGTCAATCTGTAAAATTATTGGTTATTGATTTTGAAAATTCGCATATGACATTGCGTGTGCCATTAGAACGTGCAGAAATTTCTGGTTTGCGTCCATTGACAACGACACGCAAAATGGACGAGGCTATTACATCTGCCAAGGGACGTGCGGGTTCAAAACGTATGATTTGGTCGCGTCGTGCTGCGCAATATGAAGAAAACATAAATTCTGGCGATCCCATGAAATTGGCCGAGGTTGTACGTGACTTGCAACGGCGAAATCCGGCGGACACGATGACATTTTCTGCACGCCAATTATACTTGCGCGCATTGGAACGTATGGCACAAGAATTTGCAGTATTGCATAAAATGGATGTAGATGCTGCATCTGAAAAAATCGAAGATATTTTGGGTGTGCCAAAAGAAATAGATTTGAACGCTGTTGATATGGATGACGAGGACGGCGATGAAGATACATCTGAAAATAATGAAGAATAATAAAATGGTGTTACGAAATATCCAGACCACGAAATTTCGTGGTCTTTTTTTTTATCAATTAATAGCGGTGGTGCCCCCTCGAAAAAACTGGTTCTAAATGCGTAAAAAAGTGTCGCAAAAAACCTAGGTTTTTTTGCGACACTTTGCCGTGCAAAGCCCAGATTTTATAACCCATTGTTTTTGCGCAAAAACCGAAAATTAAAAAAATTGAAAAAAACTAAAAAAAACACTTGTCAAAAAACCTAGGTTTTTTGCGACACTTTTTACCCCCTTTTTGCACCAGAATTATGAACAAAAAAACCGGAGGAACACCCCCGGTTCAAAATAAAACTGTGATAATTTATTTATCGGATACAGTTACCTTATCAGTATTGGTTGGTTCTGATGTTTCTGATGAAACAGGTGTTTGTTCCACCGCAATATTTTCAGTGTCAGCAACCAATTCTTGACGCAAATCGCTGGTTCCTGGATTATTCGCTGTCTTGGAAGAAACCAATGCCAACAATGCACACAAAACAAAGAATATCACTGCCAACCACGCCGTTGTTCGTGTTAAAAAATTACCCGCTGCAGAACCAGTCAATGCACCACCAAACATAGATGCCGCCGCAGAACCAGACATACCGGAACCCTCGGACTTTTGTAATAAAATAATTGCAATCATAAATACTGCAACAATAATCAATAAAACCAATAACACAGAAAACATTTTACATACCTTTATATTTTAACTTGTTCGTTTCCCTTGAAATCCTAGATTAAAATCTATTCATTTGCAAGAATTTTCAACAATTCTGCCGCAGCAGCCGTACTGGCCAATTTTTTAGAACTGCCCACCCCGGTCGCAGTTTTGCCCAGCGCAGTCACAGACGCCGTAAATACAGGACTGTGCGATGGACCAGATTGCGATAAATATTCGTACACAGGCAATTCACCTGTTCGTTTGCCTTGCACAAATTCTTGTAATTCTGTTTTGGCATCTTTTGGTGCAATCAATTCTTCGGCCGCCAAATCACGCCAACGTGATATAATTACATCACACACTGTGTCAAATCCAGACTCTAAAAACATTGCGCCAAATACAGCCTCCATCGCATCTGCATACACATGTTGCAATCGACCCGCCGTCATATGTCCATGACGAATATATGCGCCCAAACCTATTTCTTTGGCAACACGAGCCAATGTTTCTGTTGATACCAAAGATGCGTGACGGCGCGCCAGTTCACCCTCGGCCTCGTTCGGGAATAATACAAACAACATTCCAGCCACAGACAAACCCAACACACGATCACCAATAAATTCTAGTCGTTCATTATTGTGCAAACAATCCGCGCCACTTTGCGTCAATGCCAATTCCAACAACGACTTGTCTTGGAATTTATAACCCAATATCGTTAAATTATTAACTGACTTTACCTTTTTCATTTTATACCCATCCCTATTCTATCCCAGCGGATTTTATTACCCCATGTCCATAACGCAACCATTGGCGCATAATAGTTGTGTGAATACCATATAAACCACACACGCCCCAAAACATTATCACGTGGTATAAAACCAATTTCGGCACGACTGTCAGAACTGTTATCACGATTATCGCCCATAAAGAAGAAATGTCCCGCCGGCACAGTATATTCCGCAGTATTATCATATGGGCCATTGTCCGCCATTTCGATAATACTGTGCTTTACACCGTTTGGTAATGTTTCTGTGTATTCTGTGGCATCAAACACACCACACATACCCTTGACCATTTTGCAATACGAATCGGGTTTGTATTCTATGGTATAATTAAATGTAGCAGGAACATTATCCACCCAAACCTTGTTGCCACGAATTACCATATTTTCATGATAAAAACCAACACTGCGTATAGATTTAGGTAATACAGCCACAATATAACGACGAGGATTTTCCCTTTTTACCATTTTGCCATTTATATATAAACGCCCATCACGCATTTGAATCTTGTCCCCAGGCAAACCAATCAAACGTTTAACAAAATCTTGGGATTCATTTATTGGATTACGGAAAACAATTACATCACCGACATTTGGTTCCGTGGCCAAAAATCGTCCATTCCACAAATGCCAAGACCCAAATGGGAAAGAATAACGGGAATAACCATATGTCCATTTTTCAACAAATATATGGTCGCCAACATGTAATGTCGGTATCATTGACCCAGACGGAATATTAAACGGTTCCAGCAGAAAACTGCGAAAAATAATCGCAATCAACGCACCATAAAATATAGTGTTAAACCATTCACGCACAGCATTTGGATTTTTCAGTGGCATAATTTTCTTCCCTTGGTATTCTTTTATCGCCAAAGCATTTTATAACTTGAAAACAAGTAAAGCAAGTTTATAATGACGATATGATTTCATTAAATTCTATTATTTTTAATGGTATGGATGCCACAAAAATTGAAGTCCAGGTTCAACTGGCTTCGGGATTATCGAAACCTGAATTTTACATTATTGGATTGGCAGACCGTGCCGTCAAAGAATCTGCGGAACGTGTTCGCAATGCAATGAGTGCGTTAAATGTGCCATGGCCGCCACGTCGTTTAACGGTAAACTTGTCGCCGGCAGATGTAGAAAAATCAGGTTCGCATTTTGATTTATCTATATTATGTGGGATTTTATGTGCGCTGGGTATTTTACCCCAAGACAAATTATCAAAATACATAATTATGGGCGAAATCGGTCTGGACGGTTCAATATTAAAAACGGCTGGGGTTTTGCCGGCCAGTGTTTGGGCAAAACAAAATAATATGGGGATAATTTGTCCTGCTGCCCAAGGGGCCGAGGCTAAATTATCTGGTCAAACAGACATTTTGGCGCCCCAGCATGTGCTGGATTTGATAAATCATTTCCAGGGCGCATGTCCTTTGGAATTTCCGTCTGATACTTATTCAAACAATGCCCCAGATACAAAAATTGGCGATTTGGCTGATGTTTATGGGCAACAGGCTGCTAAACGTGCGCTGGAAATCGCTGCGGCTGGTGGACATGCGATGTTGATGGTTGGCCCCCCGGGGTCTGGGAAAACAATGTTGGCATCCAGATTGCCTGGGATTATGCCCGATATGACGACCGAAGAAATTTTGGAAACATCGGTTATTTATTCTATGGCGGGAAAATTACCAAATAATGGTTTGGTGACTAATCGTCCATTTCGCGCTGTGCATCACACGGCCAGCCCTGTGTCGTTGGCGGGTGGTGGTTCTGATGCAAAACCCGGGGAAATATCATTGGCACATAATGGGGTATTATTTCTGGACGAATTGCCAGAATTTAATCGTTCTACATTGGAAATTTTGCGTCAACCGATGGAATCTGGCAAAATTATGATTTCGCGTGCAAGACACAACGCGACATATCCTGCGAAATTTCAACTGATTGCGGCAATGAATCCATGTCCATGCGGACATCTGGGCAACGCGGCATTATCTTGCACACGTGCGCCCCGCTGTGCCGAGGCGTATCAAAACAAAATTTCAGGTCCATTATTGGATAGAATTGATTTGCATGTTGATGTTGATGCTGTGAATCCATGGGATATGAAACCCAGTCCAGATGTTCCAAATGAAACCAGTGCACAAATCCGTGAACGTGTTGTAGCGGCGCGCAACCGTCAAATCGCACGTCAAGGCTGTGTAAACGCTCAACTGGATGGATCTGCATTGGATAACGCAACAAATTTAACCACAGAAATGACAGAGTTTTTAAACACTGCGGCCCAACGTGTTGGTTTATCTGCCCGTGGATACAACCGTGTTAAACGCATTGCGCGCACAATCGCGGATTTAGCGGGTCGCACAGATATTATAATGGACGATTTAATAGAGGCGTTATCATACCGCCCAACAAATCGTGGTAAATACGGTGTAAAACTGTAACGATTATAATTTTCTTGCTTTTAGTATAAAAAATACTACATTATCATACAGAACAAATGTAGGACTTGGCGCATTGCCACTTGGGATTTACTACCAATAAAGACTGTTTTAAAGCAAAGGCTTTATTTGCAATAAATTCGTGTGGTGATGCAAATGTTAAACTTAAACAAAGGAAAATAGATGGTATTACTACATAGAAAGAAAGCCGATTTAACACCGGCAAAAGATGAAACAAAAAAACAGACAAAAAAATCTGTAAAACCGGCAAAACCTGCAAAAATCGCAGAACGTCCGGCACATGAATCTGATAAAAACGATAACAAAATGTATTTTATGGCTTTGGGCGGTTTGGAACACGTCGGCCAGAATATGTATGTTTACAAATACCAGGGCAAATATTTAATTGTCGATTGCGGTATGGGTTTCTTGGAAGAAGAAATTGGTGCGGGCGATGTACAATATTGCGATACAACATGGCTTGAAAAACATAAAAAAGATGTTGTTGCGTTTGTCATTACTCACGGTCACGAAGACCATATTGGCGCATTAAAATTCATTTGGCCAAAATTCAGAAAGCCAATTTATTGCACGCGTTTCCCTGCGGAAATTTTGCGTCAAACTTTTAATGGAATTGAACTGGATTATGATCCAAAACGCGATATTATTGAATTTGATGCAAATGGCGCAAAGTTAGATTTATCACCATTTACAGTTGAAACTTTCCATGTTTCGCACTCGATTCCCGAAGCGCAAATGTTGATTATCCAAACACCAGCCGGCAAAGTTTTGCATACCGGGGACTGGACATTCAATGACGACAATCCAATAGAACCGGCGACAGATTATGCTCGTTTGCGTGAAATTGGCTCTGACCCAAAATTGTTGGCATGCGTATGCGATTCAACATCTGCATCACGTCAAACACCACAAACAACAGAAATGCAGGTTTGTGAAACTTTGACCAAACTTATGAAAGATGCCCCGGGACGCGTGTTTGTGACGGGTTATTCTCGCAGTATTGCACGTTTGAAAATGTTTTCAATTGCTGCGCATAACGCGGGACGTATTGCAGCAATCAAAGAACGCAGTAATCCAAATCCTGTCCCATTTGTTGGCTTGCCAGAATTCCGTGAAATCGGTGTAAATTTCAAATATTTGAACGAAGATGACATTTACCTGCATCGTGATATTCGTGATTTGCCGGCTGAAAAACAGGCAATATTTTTGACTGGTTCCCAGGGCGAAAAATTTGCAATGTTGACTCGTTTATGTGGCGGTAATGTGCGTGAATTAAAATTGCAACCAACAGATACTGTTATTTTCAGTGCGATTATAATTCCTGGGCGCGAACAAGATGTGTCGGCACTGTATAACAAATTGGCGCGTATGGGTATCAAAACACATACAATATTTGATACAGACCATGTTCACGCATCTGGGCACGCAGGTCGTCCTGAATTTGAACGTTTTTATGATATGGTTCATCCCCAGGTTTCTATTCCAATGCATGGCGATTATATAAATGAAATGCTGAATGGAAAAATGGCGATGGAACGCGGTGGTGCGAAACAAATGATGGTTGTGCATAATGGCGAAATGATTGCGCTTTCTGACGGTGAACCTGCATACGTTGCAGAAACAATCGAAACCAGATTTGTTGTGATGGAGGGCGAAACAGAACGCAGTGCCAATGACCAAGTGTATAAAAACCGTAAAAAGATTGCGACAAATGGTGCAGTGTTCGTCACATTACCAATCGACAAACGCGGATTTTTAAAAGGTACACCCGAAGTGTCCAGCGCCGGAATATTTGAAACAGACGATACAGGATTTATGAAACGTCAAATTCAAATTGAAATAACCAAGGCGATTGACGGTTTAACAAAAACAGAACGCAAAGATAAAAATAATCTGATGCGTGCGGTTCAAACTGCATCGAATCGTGTCGTTCGTGCGGCACTGGGTGCAGATAAAAAACCTCAATACACTGTGCATTTTATTCAAAAGTAAACTAAAACCGCCAATCGGCGGTTTTTTTGTTGGGGTATATTGCTAAAAAAACAATGTAAAAAGTGTCGCAAAAAACCTAGGTTTTTTGACAAGTGTTTTTTTTAGTTTTTTTCAATTTTTTTAATTTTCGTTTTTTCTGTAAAAACAAAGGGTTATAAA
>JAGHVJ010000013.1 GCA_018064365.1 Candidatus Enterousia onthequi
TACCACCAATTCCTGTCGCCGCCATAGTTAAACCACCCAACATGCGATTCGCCTTTGATTGTTCTTTTTCTTTGGCAGCCTTGTATTTATCTTCCGCCTCTTGAATACCGTCATCAACACAAATGCCATTTTCTAATTTATAACCCGTTTCACATACAGACACCCAACATTTACCGTCTGCAAATTCGAATTTGATTGCATGCGGAAATTGTGCTTTTTCCTCTTCAGAACATTCAGTGCGTTGTTGTGCATCTTGGCTCTGCTGTCCTTTTGTAGACCATTTTGCATACATAGTTATTTCTATGCCAGTTTTACCCGGCTTAACTGTAAATTTTCCATCACTTCCTTCACAGTCTGTTTTTTCCGTATCATAACACCAACCACCAAAATCGAATTCATCTTTGGTCGGCACACACTCGATCTCGTTGCCTACCAAACCATGTACGAGTTCACACCCCTTTCCACCATCAAGCTCATACTTAATTTGATATATAACGTCTGGCTCGTCTTCATCTTCTGGCTCTAAATTCAATTTCAATTTTTTTGGATTACATATCGGGCTGTTTGTATTTTCTGTACCACTTTGAAGTTCATATCCATCATTACACGATGTTTTATATTGACACACATTACCCCGACTATTTAACTGTTCACATGCCCCATTTGCAACATTTTCACACCCAGGACAATCAACACATGCATTTTCTTTCAATATCTGAGTGCTGGTACAATTTTCAGATTTTTTTTCTATACTTTGACAACCAGCTATCACCGTCTTGCCGTTCACTATCAACAAGGCCGCATCCACACTACACTTGTTCGCTTTTTTTGCCTGCTCACGTGTTCTGCAAATTCCTTTAGAACCACACACTTGCACATCATCACCATATTCTGATATACCCGTTATAACTTTTTGCCCCGATATACTACATTTAAAACCGTTATTTTTATCAGATACAACCGTATAATGTTCCAAATAATAAGGTGCTGTACACTCTTTTGCAACACACACTTTATTATTACATATCCCATTTCCAACAGTTTTTCCATTTTTCTTCACTTCGCATTTTTCACCATTGTTTGAACAACTTGCACTACTCGCCCCCCCCCCACCATTTGCACCACTTGAATATGAAGGGGTTGCACTATCTACAGAATTACTACCGCTTGTTCGTTTTGTTTCTCCAGCTTGTGTAACAGCACCATTTGCCCCAAACACCGGCATACACACGGTCCAACATAAAACACCAATAAAAAACACACGAAAAATGGCCACAGAATTCTCTCCTCTATGGCCACTATTATACCACAAAAAACAACTCAATCCCAGAAAAAATTATCTTGTTTTATCGCAAAACTTATTTATTAACGCAACTTTCCGTGCCCCCGAAAACAACGGATATAACAAAGGCACTTTTCCTTTATTTTCTTTCAGTTGTTGCATTTCATCACTATATCTGTGGTCATAACATGATTGAAAAATATTATAAAAATCTATTCTGTTTTCCAACACACTTCTTCTAACACAAACAACCAAATCTTTGTATTCAGACACACCCTGACCTCTATAAAATGCTGTATTATGAAAACCAAAATCTACCCCATTGCGCTTTAATATATCACAAATCATACTGATATTTCGTTTCTTCTCGGGTCGAAAATAACAAACTCTCTCACCCTTTCTATTCGACAAACAATTCACACTTGCACACAACGCAAAAAGCGCCTTGACTTCCTGTTCCAAATTTACATTTTTATCATTCATTATTATTTACCCTTGGGTTATTACAAAAAAACCGCCAAGATTCCCCGGCGGCCAAAATTTTATAAAAAACTAACGCACAAACCTTTTAGAATCCAAACACCATACGTTGTTTCGACTGACGCTTTTTTTCGTTACGCACAGCCTCTTCTTTCAAACGTTTGCGTTTCGTAGTTGGTTTTTCATAACGTTGACGTTCTTTCATCTCGCGATACAGACCTTCTTTCTGAGATTTACGTTTTGCAACACGCAATGCCTGTTCAACATTATTATCACGAACCAAAACCTTGACCATATATATTCACCCCCTTTTCGGCGAATTTTTGTATTAAACTTTTCCAAATTCTGGTGGAGCTGATCAGACTCGAACTGACGACCCTCTGCTTGCAAAGCAGATGCTCTACCAACTGAGCTACAACCCCAGAACTCTCAATCTACTTACAACTTTTCTTAAAAAGCTCTCTTAGTTTATACATTTTTTTTACAAAAGTCAAATTAAAAAAACATAAAAATGTTGACAAATTTTATTTTTAATATAACATTCCCCAAAGGAGTAATCGTACTATGGCAAACAACGAACAACCTTTAATGATTTTATTAACCGGCCCAAATGGCGCAGGCAAGACAACTTTTCGTCAAAAATTTTTAGAGTCCAACCCTGTATTTTCCGAATTATATTCGTTAAATTGGGATGACGAAACAAAAAAATTAATCAATGAAAATCCAAACATTTCAGAAAGCGTCGCCCGCATCAATGCCGGGCGAACCATTATTGAAAAAACAAGTTATTGTTTTTCTGAACATGTTAATTTTGTGTACGAAACTGTTGCCACCGACAAACGCCACATGTGCGTAATTCAAACTGCAAAAAAACATTCTTACAAAATCGTAACAATATTTATCGGGTTATCCAGTTCTGATTTAAGCAAAGAACGTGTCAGACGTCGTGTTGAGCAAGGCGGTCATAATATTCCTGACACCGAAATAGAAAGACGTTATCCAAAAATAATTGCAAATTTTCCAAATCTATTTACACAAAGCGATACTTGTTTTGTAATTGATAATTCTTATAAAAATTACAAATTAATTTTATTAAAATCGAATAATTTAAAAATTACATTCAGCAAATTCCCAAATTATCTAATTACAGATAATTTTGATATAACACGCGAAAACCAAAATAATGGTTCGATATTGCTACAAACAGATTCGTACATAAAAAAAACACAGGCCGAAAAACAACATCTTATACAAAACTTACTGGAAGTATTCGGCACAAAAACCATGTAAAGAACAAATAAAAACCGGGCCATTTGGCCCGATTTTTATTTTACAGTCAAATCATCGCCATGCACATCCACATGAACGGTTGAACCGTCACCAATCGCACCAGACAAAATCAAATCTGCAATTTTATCTTCGACCGCCGACATTATCAAACGTTTTAACGGACGCGCACCAAACGCCGCATCATAACCATGCGTTGCCAACCAATCAACCGCCGGCGATGTCACATCCAATGTAATATTCCGTTCTGCCAATCGCCGCGACAAATTACGCAACTGGATTTTTACGATTCCACCCATAACATCTGGTTTCAAAGAATTAAAGAACAAAATATCATCTATTCTGTTTATAAATTCTGGTCTAAAATGTTGACGCACCGCATCCATCGATGGCAAATTACTGGTCATAATAATAATCGTATTTGTGAAATTGACAATATGACCTTGACCATCTGTCAAACGACCGTCATCCAGAATTTGCAAAAACACATTAAACACATCTGGATGGGCTTTTTCAATTTCATCAAACAGTAAAACCTGATATGGACGACGACGCACAGATTCTGTTAAAACACCACCTGCATCATAACCAACATATCCCGGAGGCGCACCAATTAAACGCGCAACAGAATGTGGTTCCATATATTCACTCATATCAATACGAGTCATCGCCGTATCATCATTAAACAAATATTCCGCCAATGCTTTTGCAACCTCGGTTTTTCCAACTCCTGTGGGTCCCAAGAACATAAAACTGGCAATCGGACGGCGTGGGTCAGACAATCCTGCGCGCGAACGACGAATTGCACGTGCGATAACATTTAATGCATCATCTTGACCAACAACACGTTTTTTCAATTCTTCTTCTATATTCAACAATTTTGATTGTTCTTCCACAGACAATTTATCAGCCGGCACACCTGTCCACTTACTGACAACAGCCGCAATATGTTCCGGCAACACGGTTTTATATTCGCGTGCATCAGTATTCATCTGTTTTATTTTTTCAGTCAGTTCCGGAATTTTCCCGTATTGTAACGCAGATGCTTTTTCATAATCACCCGTCCGCACCGCATTTGCAACCTCGGCCCGCGCTGCATCCAACGCCGCCATTGCATCTGATAATCCATGCATTTTTTGTTGTTCTGCATGCCATAAATCAGTCAACTTTTTTGATTCATCCTCGGTCTTGGCTATCAACGACTCTAATTCAACCAAACGACGTTTTGAATCTTCATCTTTTTCTTTTTTCAATGCCTGCTGTTCAATTTTTAATTGTTGCAACTTACGGTCAACCTCATCCAGCGCATCTGGTTTAGACGATATTTCAATACGCACCCGGGCAGCCGCTTCGTCAATTAAATCAATCGCTTTATCCGGTAAAAATCTATCCGTGATATAACGACTGGACAATTTTACCGCAGACACCAACGCAGAATCTGAAATTCTTACACCATGATGCCCCTCGTACTTTTCTTTTAATCCACGCAAAATAGAAATCGTATCTTCAACCGTCGGCTCATCAACATACACAGGCTGAAAACGACGCGCCAACGCCGGGTCTTTTTCAATATATTGACGATATTCATCCAATGTTGTCGCCCCCAAACAGTGCAATTCGCCACGCGCCAACATCGGTTTTAACAGATTTCCAGCGTCCATACTGCCTTCGCCTTTGCCGGCACCAACCATAGTATGCAATTCATCAATAAATAAAATTATTTGACCATTTGAATCTTTAACCGCCTTTAATATCGCCTTTAATCTAGCCTCGAATTGACCACGATACATCGCCCCCGCCATCAATGCCCCCATATCCAGCGACAACAATTTTTTATTCTGCAAATTTTCAGGTATATCACGCGACACAATGCGTTCCGCCAACCCTTCGACAATAGCAGTTTTACCAACCCCCGGATTTCCAATTAAAACAGGATTATTTTTCGTGCGTCGTGATAAAACCTGGATAGTTCTACGAATTTCTTCGTCACGCCCAATCACAGGGTCCAATTTACCGTCCGCCGCCAATTTAGTAAAATCTGTTGTATACTTAGCAATTGCTTGCTCTGGTGTTTCGTTCATTTCTTCTGGATTCATAAACAACCCCTTTTTTTATATTCGTTGCACAATATATAGTTCACAAAAACAAAAATTCAACATCCCCAGGAAAACAAGCCAAATAAAAATATTTTTATTTTTTGCATAAAATGCACTTGAAAAACAAATCTCTTTATGCGATAAATATCCCCGCACAAAATATAGAAAAAATAGACAAGCAAGGAGATGTAAATATGTTCAAAATTACTGATATTCACGCACGTCAAATTATGGATTCACGCGGAAATCCAACCGTAGAATGCGATGTTAAATTATCTGGTGGCGCATGTGGTCGTGCGGCGGTTCCATCTGGGGCATCCACCGGTTCATTCGAGGCATTAGAACTTCGTGACGGCGGAAACGCATATATGGGCAAAGGCGTATTACAGGCGGTCAAAAATGTAAATGAAATTATTCGCCCTGCATTGTTGGGGATGACTGCAACATCTCAAAAACAAATCGATGACAAAATGTTAGATTTAGACGGCACACCAAACAAAGACAAATTGGGCGCAAACGCAATTTTGGCCGTATCATTGGCAACAGCCGCGGCATCTGCAAAACAAAAACAAACATCATTATATAAATATATCGCAGAAATCTATGGCAACGACAAACCTTGCGTATTACCACGTCCAATGATGAACATCATCAACGGTGGCGCACATGCAGACAACGGACTGGATGCCCAAGAATTTATGATTATTCCAAATGGCGCAAAAGATGAATTCGAAGCAATTCGCATGGGGTCCGAAGTTTTTCACAATTTGAAAAAAATATTAAAATCAGGCGGCAATTCAACCAATGTCGGTGACGAAGGTGGTTTTGCACCAAACTTTAATTCCTGTGACGAAGCATTATCAACAATCGTTGATGCAATCCGTGCCGCAGGTTATAAACCCGGCGAACAAATTTCTATTGGTCTGGACGTTGCCGCATCTGAATTCTATCATGACGGCACATATAATTTCGAAGGCAAAAAATTATCCGCAGACGAAATGATTGAATTCTTTGATAAACTGTCAACAAAATACCCAATTATTTCTATCGAAGATGCCTTGGCCGAAGAAGATTGGGACGGTTGGAAACGTATGACAGAAAAACTGGGCAATCGCATTCAACTGGTTGGCGACGATTTGTTTGTGACAAATCCAACCCGTTTAAAGCGCGGAATTGAATCTGGGGTTGCAAATGCGATTTTGATTAAATTAAATCAAATTGGTTCTTTGTCTGAAACTTTGGACACAATTCGTATGGCCCAAGATGCCGGATATGGTGTTATTGTATCTCACCGCAGTGGCGAAACCGAAGACACATTTATTGCGGACTTGTCGGTTGCAACCAATGCTGGACAAATCAAAACCGGTTCAATGTCACGCACAGACCGCATGGCAAAATACAACCAACTGGTTCGTATCGAAGAAGAACTGGACAACAATGCAAAATATGGTTTATAATAATAATCAAATGTGTGGGGGCGAAATAAAAAAACGCCCCTAAAATTTAAATACAATGAATTGGCCGGGTCTAATCTTTTTATGCATAAAATACGCATTAGCAATAATCGTGATTGTATCTATTGCTTTGGCACCTGCATGGTTGGCACGCCAAACGAAAAAAAATAAAACTATTACTGCATGGGTGCGCATATACAGTTGGCTGTTGGGTTGGACTGGAATTGGCTGGTTGGCGGCATTATATTTGGCGGTAAAGAAATAAAAATCCCTGTATAACCATATGGGGATTTATTTTTTATAACAAACAAAGGAACGAACAATGACAAACTTTGCAGATACTGATATAAAACAAATCACAGAACACGGTTTGACTGTTGATGAAATCGAACAACAAATAAAGCATTTCAAATCTGGTTTTCCATTTGCCAACATTGTCCGTCCTGCGACATCTGGCGATGGTATTTGCGAATATAATTCTGAATCTGTCGAACAATTTATAAAACTATATGATGATGAAAAAGAAAATTATCACATTACAAAATTCGTTCCTGCATCTGGTGCTGCAACCCGTATGTTTCGAGATTTATTTGATTTTTTAACAACCAACACTATGAACACAACAACAAAAACAGTTATCGACAATATTACCCGATTCGCATTTTATGAAGATTTGAAACAAATTTTACCAGAAAAACCAACTGCACGGGATATAGTATCCGCAATACTGGATTCTGATAAATTAAATATGGGAACACTGCCCAAGGCACTGATAAAATTTCATAAATACAAAAATGAATCCAGAACCGCCGCACACGAACATTTAATCGAAGGCACCCAATACGCCACAACAAACGATACGGTAAACATACATTTTACTCTGTCCCCAGAACACACAGAAAAATTTAAAGAACTGATGCAAACAATCGTTCCAACCACAGAACAAAAACATAATGTCCGCTTTAATATCACGACATCTGTCCAATCACCCAACACAGACACAATCGCAGTAAATTTTGACAACACACCTTTCCGTGATGATAACGGCAAATTAGTATTTCGCCCATCAGGACACGGCGCATTAATAGAAAACCTGAACAAAATCGATTCGGATATTATATTTATAAAAAACATAGACAACATAACAAACGACACACATCGTGCCGACACAATCAAGTATAAAAAATTATTAGCCGGTATTTTAATCAGCATCCAAAAACGCATAAAACAATTTATGTCTGATTTAGAAAATAACAATTATAACGAAGCCGAATTAAACCAATTTATAACCACCAAATTAAACGAAACAATACCGCAAAATCCGACATCCCAAGATTATATAAAAATATTAAACCGCCCTATTCGCGTATGCGGCATGGTTCCAAATACGGGCGCCCCGGGGGGTGGGCCTTTTTGGGTTCGTGACACCAATGGCATACATTTACAAATCACAGAATCCAGTCAAATTGCCCCAGATTCCCGCGATATTATGAATAAATCTACACATTTTAACCCCGTAGATTTGGTGTGTTTTGTTCGTGATTGGCGCGGAAATAAATTCAATTTAACAAAATTCCTAGATGAAAATACTGGTTTTATATCTGAAAAATCATATAACGGTCACGATTTACGCGCAATGGAAAGACCCGGACTATGGAACGGCGCAATGGCGCATTGGATTACAGTGTTTGTGACAACGCCAAACACAACATTTACCCCAGTAAAAAAAGTGTCAGATTTACTAGATACAGCACATATATAATAAAAACAAATAAAAAACTTGACTTTATCTGTTTTTTATTATAAATTATGCCCTGCAATTAAAGGATATATGATATGCCACGTGTATGTGATGTTACTGGTAAGAAAACAACTGTTGGTCACAATGTGTCCCACTCGGAACGCAAAACCAAACGTACATTTTTACCAAATTTACAAAAATTAAAATTCCACAGTGATATTTTGGGTCGCGATTTTTCATTGCGTATTTCGACTGCGGGTCTGCGCACATTGACCAAACATGGTGGTTTGGACGGATATGTAATGGCGAAACCAATTTCACGTTTGACTGATGATATGGCTGCGATTAAACGTGCCATTGAAAAAAAGATGGGCAAATCCGAAAAACCTGCGAAAAAACCTGTTCACAAGGCAAACCGCTCTGCCCGTTTGGTTAAAAAAGTTTCCGCGAAAACTGCAAAATAATTATCACGCAGTTGCGGTAATGTGGCTCTGTGGCGGAACTGGTAGACGCGCTTGACTCAAAATCAAGTTCTGCAAGGAGTATCGGTTCGATTCCGATCAGAGCCACCAAAAATTAAAACCCATTTTGTATGGGTTTTTATTTTTGCATGACGAAGACGGAATCGAACCAATAAAATTTCAGAACAATATAATATTAATATAAAAAATACACCGCCCACTTGGGCGGTGCATCCATACATTATCAAAATCCTATCGACCTTTAACTGATTGACGTTTGATATAATCATAATACATAGTACGATTTTTTAGTTGAACGCTATCATTTTTGTTAACACGAACAGAATCAGCCACACCAGTTTGTGTTTTCTTGGGTTCACAACCCTTTTCACGCGGCTGCTTGCAACCTAAATTTACCCATATAAGCGGCACCCAAACTGCAACCAAAGCAACCCAAGCCCAAGCATTCATTTTATTAAGTTTATCACGATTAGCACTCATTTCTAACCCCTTTTTTACGGTCTTACAAGAATATTGTACTCTTTTACAACCATTTGTCAAACCAACAACAGTAAAAAAATAACCGCAAAAAAGCGATCATTTTTATATTCCCAACCGATGTGATAGTTTCATCATAAATATAGATTCATTACCAAACGCGTTTGTATTATTCGGATTTATACGATAAATAAAGCCCAACGCACCATCTGTCCAATCGCCAAACCTATGACGATACGAAGCGTTCAAACGATATTCACGAACTTCTGGCGTTAAATCAATACTACGCTCACCCAAAGAATTTACAACCAAAGCCCCATTATCATCAACAGAAAAATCTGCAAAAGAATATCTTAAATCACCGGACACCAACGCCAATGGCATAGATGCCGTCAAATCAAAATCACCAAAACGAACACCTGCTGCAAACGCATTAGATTTTAAATCAGACATTCCATTTACAAATCCATTTGCAATGTCACCTGTGTGTGTCCACGCATATGTTCCACGCAATGTTAAATCCGCAAAATCATTAAATGCATATTTAACAACAGAATCGACATAATTTGTATCTGCACCGTTCATATCCAAAAATCCGTACCCCACAGTTCCCAATACAGTATCCGATTCATGCATTGTTCCAACATTTGATACAACCGATAATTTTTCACCACTAAACCCAAATCCAGATTCTGCCCCCATAACATCACCTAATTTTGCAGACGCAAAATTATTTGACACCACCGGGTCATTTTCCAACAAACCTTCTGTTGTAATATTTCCAACAAAACCACGTCCCATAACCGCAAAACGACCAGACTTTAATTCAACCCCAGATGACACCGCCCCAGACGTCAACGCCAACACAGGATTAGACAGCCCCGAGAATCGGCCTGCACCATCAGTCAAATAACGCTGATACCCAGATTTAAAACCAAAACGTTCATTATCATAAGACAAAGACAAAACATCAACACCAGCCATATTATCGTCATAAAACTTTTCACTATGCACAAAACCAAAAGTCAAATTACCAACAGACACAGAATTGTTTTCATCACGCGTTTTTAATTCCGCCAATGTATCGCCCAAATATAACCCATGCGACACATCGCCACCCAACGTGATATCTGTATTCCACACACGCGCCACAGATAAACCACCATCCACAGAAGACAATTCGTCATACATCGACACAGGTATGGTTGCCCCACGTACACCAAAAACACCAGTCCCCAACATCCCAGACGTTGTTGCAGACCGCCAATAGGCATTTCCAGATGCAGACACAATTTTTCCATTTGAATAATAATAAATACTTTTTCCTGGTGTTGTCGCCCGCTCCAAATTTATCAACCCATAACCATAAAAATCCTTAAAAGTGTCTAATGAAAAATCATATCCACTTGGCAATTCGTACATAGATTGCAAATAATCTTTTAACTCTGTTTCATTTGTCCAAGCCAACCCAGTTGACGGATTTGTTCCCAAATACGCACCATCCGCTGTCATAGCCAACAAAATAAACACCTGCTCGTTTGTTAAATAACTAAACGCCCCCTTGACCAAACCAACAGCCCCCGCCATTGTCGCAGCAGCCTCTAAATCATTCATACCTGGTGCTGCAAAACACCACGGATCAATTCCAGAATCGCCCTTACCTGCCAAACCACATTTACGAGAAGTTACCGTCTCAACACCACCACCATCAGAATTTGTATTCCACGCAGTTAAACTCATTAAATTATTATTGGCATTCTTCGCAACCGCAACAGTCGTTGCAAACAAATGTTCCATATTTGGATAAACAACCGGCGCATAATTTTCAAACGTGGCTTCCTCAATCGAATAATTAGTAAAAACATTATTTCCAGCCGACATAACCACAATCGGACTGTTATTAGAAGAAAACAATAAATCAGCATAAAAACTTGGTGTTTCCGATGTCAAATTTGCCGTATTATATTTATTATCAATCAATGTTTGATATGCCGTTTGTTTGTTTTCTGCTGTTTGTGCAGACGCAACAACTGCCTTGGCACTTTGTAACGTATAATAATTCAATAATTCTGAACCGCTGATATTTTCCAAATTCACAACCGCAGCAGGTGCATATCCAGGAATATTTGCCGCATTATACATCGCTTGATAATTCTGATGCCCTTTTGTTGCAGATTTACCCCCAGTCTTAAAAATTGCCAACGTGCTATTCGGTGCAACACCAACCCAATCATTTGTTCCCGTATCCATATTTGAAGTATACCCCGAAATAATTTTTGCCAATTTAGTATCAGAATTCACAGCACCCACAAACACGCCTTCGCCAGACAAATCAAAATCTACGGTCGATGCAAGACCGCTATTGTTATAAATCTTGTCTATTGACTCTACCTCGCATGTGGTTCCACTACAAGATTTAATATATTCAATTTTAATATCACCAGAAATACTCCCTCCTAAATTAACACCCGTTTTATTCACCATTGCAACCAACACAGGCGCACGTCCACCCGCAGGCGCATTATAAAGTGTTAAATCAATCGGTGCATTATTTGTCCCACGCCAAGTTGTTAATCCCAGATACCCACGAGCAAAAGCATCATACCCCCCAATAACATCCAAATAATCAATACCATTATTTGTCATATAAGAACCAATACAAGACCGCCAAAAACCAGGTTCACATTCACCCGTCATACAAAAACCATCTGCAATAGTAAACCATAGATTTTTCGTAGGTTTATCATCATCACTACCGCCGCCACCACCTGTTCCATGACCACCAGAACCGACACCATTATCACCACCACCATCACTACTGAATGCACCCGTTGCCCACACCACACCAGCAACCGCCCCAACAGTCCCCAATGACCCCAGAACCAATTTATGTGTTGATGATAATCCAGAAAACAATCCCACATCCGAAGTCTGAGTATTTCTTGTACGATAATTTTTAATTTGACGATCACATTGCGAAGAATCTGCCCCATACATCTGCAACAACTGAACCGCACGTGTATCGTTATTCATAACCGCGGTACAAACAACCGACACACCCGTCGAATCGATATAATTCACATCTGCACCACTGTTAATCAAATTCTGCATCAATCGGGTATTTCCATTACGTGCCGCAGACAACAACTGAGCCGCCATATTAAAATCCGCATCTGCCGCAAACGACACGCCCGGCACAAACACAGACAATAAAAATAAAGCACGATTAAACTTAGTCAATCTCTCTCTCGATATATCTTTACTCCTAAGGTTAGCACATAATAAAAAAACAAGTCCAGCAAAAAACAAATAAAAAAATCGCCATGCGCACACATGGCGATTTAATAACCCATATATTTTTTAACGTCCACGAACGACCTGAGTCTCGCATCTCATACCAACAATTTTAATAATCGCAGAATCCTGCTTTGGCTGCGCAGGTTGGTATACCGTATCATGTTTAACAACAACCACCGTATCTGGAACACATGGACGTACCACTGGTTTACGAGGACGTGGTTTCGGTGCGGGCTTTGTATCTTTTTTATCACAACCACAATCACAACATTCTTCAACACGTTCGGTCATAGCGTCCAATTTAGCATTCGCCTCACGCAATTCCATCCGCAAAGAATCGATAGAAGCCTCTTCATTGCCTTCACGCACCATATTACCATCACATCCACACAATCCCAAAGACATCAAGCCCGCCATAACCCACAGAGCCACTTCTTTCGCTTTGTTATTACCAAATTTCATTTTTTACTCCTTTGTTTATTTTACACGGATAAATATAACACAAAATCACACTTTGTCAACAAAAATATTATTTTCCAAAAACCACTTTAATTTATAACATTTTTTTGATATAATACCCCACAAGAGAGAATATGCTAAAAAAAATCGCGATTTTTATATCTTGTCTAATCGCCCTGCCCGAAATCGCCGGCGCAGCCACATGTTCACGCATAAATTTAACCAAATGTTTGGATTCTGCCTGTGCGATAAACATATCTGGGAACCCCGCGGCCAGATGCCAATACTGCGGGACATCTGATGCTGGGACACCATCAACCGCCATGCGTTCCATAGGCGCAGGCGCATCTTCAAAAAACACAATTTCTGCCAAAGAATTAAAATCTGCACCAACGGACCCTGGTGAAAGATACGCATGGGCAACAGAAAAATGTCTGAACATTGTTCAAAATTGCACAACCGAAGACGTGGACGAGGCATACGACCCATTAATTGAAAAATCTTGTACCGCTGCTGGTCTGGCCCAAGATATGGCCAGTTTACAAAAAAAATCTGCAACAAACAAAAAAACAGAATCCACATGTACAAACGAAATTACCGTTTGCATAACAGACGACAAAAAATGCAGTTCTGACTATTCAAAATGTAAAGAAGATTCTGCTTTTGACGGATTTTTTGCCACATGTTCGACACAATCTTCTGGCTGTACCAGTTTTTTAAACGCTGCACGCGAAACAATATCATTGACGCGCAAAAACACGTTATCTAACGCATCTGCAAACATTGACGCAATTGTAAACGCGCATAAAAAATCGCGCGAACAAAAATTATCATCCATTAATTCAGGTTGCAAAAACAATTCTGATTTTGACAAATGCGTTGAATCCGTATGCAAAAACAACACACTCGACAATTGCGAAAATGGCAAAGCAATCGCAAACGCTTTGTGTGAATTTTATAAAACGGCTTGCACAAGAATAAAGTAAAAAAATGACAAAGAATACAAAGTTGAATTTTTTAGTTTTATTTAATGTGGTTTGTGGACTCACAATCACAAACAACGCTTTTTCTGCAACCGTTGCAAACAAAAGTTCCAGTTTCAGCGGTCGCTTATCGTCATCAACCAGTTCAGACACATCTGATTCTGCAATTGCCGAAAAAATTCGCGCACAACGCGCTGCGATTGACGCTCGTGACAACCAAGATATCGTTGCACAACAAACAAAACAAGGCGCAACCAGCAACAAATGCGACAACGATTTACGCAAATGTATTGAATCCAAATGTGGCTCTAATTACAGCCAATGCGAAACAGATTCCGACACAACATTTTCTGACAAATTAACCGCATGCAGAAAAAACACAACATGCACTGCACACGAATTTAGTTTGTTTGTAAACGAAATCAAAGAAGACAAAAAACAAGAAATCAAACTATCGTCATACAACAAAGTTATCGATTGCGGAAACAGATATAACGATTGCATTATAACTGAATGTGGATCAACATTTAATAAATGTCTGGCAAAATCTGACGGCGACAAAGCAATTGCAAAATGCAAAAAAATTGCAGACGAATGTCAAATTGCAGACTCCGGTATGACAGCCCGAATCGGCAATGTATTCGGTATCGTCCGCACAGATGCAGAAAAACAAATCGCAGCAGACGAGAAAAAATTACGCACAATGCGCGAAAGCATGAGAAAATCTTGCGAAAGCCTGAACGCAATGTTTGACGAACGTTCACTGGATTGCGTATTTACAGTAAATTTCTTTGCGGGCGACCCATTAAAACTAATGGCATCAAAAAAATTATACGCAGGCTCTGTATTTGATTGCAGTCCTGATTGGTTTGGCATTGACATTACAACATTCAAAGAAAACGCATATCGTGAAACACGCGCTCAAACTGCGGCATCATCTGCAATGTTGGGTTCTGGGGTTGGTATGGCGGTTGGCGCGATTTCATCTGGCGCAATTGGTAGAGCAATTGATACCCAAAAAGCAGAAAAAGAATTAAAAGACAAATGCACCAAAAACGGCCAGGTACTGGACAAAAAAACTGGCGAATGTCGCACAATGACTGCAGAAGAACAAGAAAAAGCAGATAAAAAAGCAGAAAAAGAAAAAGAAAAAGAAAAAGCGAACAAAAAAGCAGCAAAAAAAGAAGAAAAAGTCGCTAGCAAAACAAAAACAGAAGAAACAAATACGGACAACGCTGGAAATGACAAACAATCACAACAAACAACAACCTCTAACGAAACTACCCCCAAACCAGCGGACTCAGCCAACGCACCACAAGCAGCAGCCACACCAGCACAGCAAAACATAATAAACAATGCAAACAATAGAATGAATCCTATGATGGGTAGCAGTCTGTTTTAGTAATCAAACTGGTTAAATTCTATACCATCATAAATCCAAGCCCGCACCACAATACATTGGTTGGACGCGTTGGTTTTTGTTGACTTTTAGAATTTTGTGATATAAAATTGGCGCATGCGTTGAAAATGCTTTGTTTTTAATGCGTGCCGATTGGCGAAAATAATAAACTAAGCCGAATGGAGTAAATAAAAATGATTGAAAAAAATTGGATGACTTTGATTAAACCTAAAAAGTTAAATATCAAAGTTGATGAAAAAAATCCTAACATTGCAACTTTGATTGCAGAACCGTTGGAAAAAGGTTTTGGTTTGACATTGGGAACCGCATTGCGTCGCGTTCTGTTGTCTTCTTTACAAGGTTGTGCGCCTGTATATGTAAAAATTGACGGTGTGCAACACGAATTCAGCAGTATGCCTGGCGTTCGCGAAGATGTTTCCGATATCATCTTGAATTTAAAAGGTGTATATTTCAAGGCTAATTCCGAGGGTCAACACAAGGCAACAATTCATGCACGTGGTCCGGTCGTCGTTACTGCGGGGATGATTGAAACATCCAGCGGGGTCGAGGTTATGAACCCAGATGTCGAAATTTGCACTTTGGATAAAGACGCAACCTTCGATATGGAAATTACTTTGGATTCTGGTCGTGGTTATGTTGCTGCAAACGCACATGATGTCGATTTGCCATTGGGTGTGATTCCGGTCGATTCGATTTATTCACCGATTTTGAACGTTTCTTCTGCGGTTTCACAAACTCGCGTTGGTCAATCTACTGATTATGACAAATTGGAATTGACCGTCAAAACAAACGGTGCAGTATCACCCGAAGACGCAATTGCATTTGCTGCGCGTATTTTGACAGATCAATTGGTTGTCTTTATCAATTTCGAAGACCCTACACAAATCAATGTGGCGTCTGACGAAGACAAGGCCAAAGACACACTGCCATTTGATCCAAAATTGTTGAAACACGTTGACGAATTGGAATTGTCTGTTCGTGCAAACAACTGTTTAAAGAACGACAAAATCAACTGGTTGGGCGAATTGGTTCAAAAGACCGAGGCAGATATGTTAAAAACACCAAACTTTGGTCGCAAATCTTTGAACGAAATCAAAATCCAATTAGAGGCCATGGGTCTGGGTCTTGGTATGGAGGTTCCAGGTTGGCCACCAGAAAACATTGCGGAATTGTCCAAGAAATACGAGGACCCGTATAAATAAAACAAATACCGAACATGGCGGGCGATTGTTAAAAAACATCAATCGCTTTGACCATGCGTTCGGGAAAAACTCGTGTTGCTGGGATTTTTCTTAGGACACGATGTCTCTAACAATCCCCTGATAATTTGGGGCAGAAACAAAAAAAACAAAGGAGTAATCAATGAGACACATGAAATCAGGTCGCACTTTTAACCGCGATACAAATGCCCGCAAAGCTTTAATGATTGGCTTGGCGAAAAACTTAATTGAACGTGAACAAATTAAAACCACATTGCCAAAAGCAAAAGATTTGCGCAGTGTCGTTGAAAAATTGATTACACGTGCCAAAGTGGACTCTGTTGCTAATCGTCGTCTGATTGCGTCTGAATTGGGCAATGGAACATCCAAAACCGTGAACAAATTGTTCACCGTATTGGGTCCACGTTATGCAAAACGTCCTGGCGGATATACACGCGTATTAAAAGCGGGCTTCCGTTATGGCGACGCGGCCCCTATGGCGATTATCGAATTGATTGATCGCGATGTAAACGCAAAAAAAACAGTTGTAAAATCTGTTGCAGGAAAAGAAGATGTTGTGGCAGAAGCCCCAGCAGCCAAGACTGAAAAAGCACCAAAAGCGGCAACTGCTAAAAAAACAGTCAAAGCCGAAAAAGATGCTCCAAAGGCCAAAGCAACAGCCGCCAAAAAAACTGTTGCAGTTAAACGTCGTGCAACCGGCAAATAATATTTGATTATACAAATATAAAAAATTCTGCATTTTTATGCAGGATTTTTTTATAAAGTATTTTGTAAATATTCTTTTTTGTGATAGAATAACAAGGATAGTTGTAGGAGTTATACATGAAAAAGCTGTTTGCATTCGGTTTGATTTTAGCCTCTGTAATTGGTGGCGATGCCTTTGGCGCGGTCGCTGCACGAGGTGCGGCAACGGCACGTCGTCCAGCAGCAACGACAACCAGTGCAACAAAAACAGCGGCCCCCAGTGCCAACAGAACAGCACCACGCGCGGCAGTATCACAACCAAAACAAAACACTGCATCATCGACAACAAAAAAAGTAAACGCGCGCGCTGCAACAACCCAAAAAGCGGTAAATTCCGGAACAAAAATCACCGGTGCAACTGCAAACACAGTGGTCAGCGAAGAATGTAAAACAAAATATTATGGCTGTATGGATTCTTTCTGTATGTTGGATAACACAAACGGTGGCCGTTGTTTGTGCAGCG
>JAGHVJ010000009.1 GCA_018064365.1 Candidatus Enterousia onthequi
GCAAAGTGTCGCAAAAAAACCTAGGTTTTTGGTATACTGTATGCAAAGGGAAAAACCTAAGGAAATCTAAGGAAAAATCAAAATATCGAGAGAGTAAAAAAATGCATAAAAAAACGTCTTTTTTAAGAGATTTTCAAAAAAACAGACTTTTTGCGTGTGTTTTTTGTGTGTTTTTCGCCTCCTCTGCACTCGCTAGCCTACCCGCTGGCTTCACCGAATTGGAATATATCGAATCCACCGGCACACAATGGATTGATACCGGGGTAAATTTTGATACTACAAACATTGGCTTTAAGACAATATCAGATAACACAGCAACTCAACCTCATATTGGTTCAGGAACAGCAAATTATATAATTGGTACATATGGAAATGGTTATGCCGGTGCATTTATTAGAACTTCTAATGGCACAAACAATACCATTGTGTTTGGTAATAGTGGTACTGGCGCTACTAATGAAAAATCGGTATCTTCTGTAGTTTCACAAGAAGATATCATTGAATACAATTATAAAAATAGTAGGAAAAAATTGTTTAATAATATTGACACAAATTACGATATAGCCTCACACGATTATAATGGCAGCTTGCTTTTGTTTAGCGTACAGAAGAATAATGTTTATACTTCAGCTATAAAAATGTATACTTGTGAAATTACAGATGGCAATACTATTATTCGCAACTTCATACCAGCAAAACGCGATAGCGACGATGAAATTGGTATGTATGATAAAGCTTGGGATGGAAGTCAATACGGTGTAGTTGATTTAGGAACATTGAATTGGAACAAAGAATCAACAAATGGATTCTTTACATCTTGGGATTTGCGTAATATAAAAAAGACAGGTCAGCTTAACTTATGGAACTCTTTTTATATAACACCCGTAAGCGAAGGAAGTCCGCTTTTAATTCCAAATAAACACATAATAGGTCACGGGGTAGCTGACGTGTTTTATATACGTGATGATGAAGCGTATGCTTCTATGTCAGCATCTGAATTTAAACAAGCAATGTCTGGTGTAAAACTCTATTACCAACGCACAACTGATACCGAGTTTCATGGTCCTTTCTACACAAATGCTGGTACTGGGACGTTCGTTGCGGGGCCGGAAAAATCAATTTCAGACATTCAAATTGCAACGACAAAATTTGTGGATGATGAATTTAAGGCAGCTGAGGACCAGTTGGCAACAACTGTCCAAACAATTGAAAGTGTTGTTAGTCGCACGATTGCCCAGACCGGACAGATTCAGGTGTTGCAAGACACAAAACAAACGCGCCCTGATGAATCATGTCCTGCAAACATGAAATGCCTGCTGGTTCAAGACGAAGACGGCACACCACATTGGTACCCCATCATCGAACCATAAATTCCCCGGCGCATTTGCGCCTTTTTTATGCCGCTGTCTTTCGTCATACCGCCGCAGGGCGGTATCCAGTTGTCCATTGGACAACCTGTGTAATAATGCCAATTTTACCAGTGTGATAAAATCACACTGTCTCCTTCTTTATGAAAGAAGGGGACGGTGGTTTCACCACCGGTTTTCTTTGCAAAATCTACCCGTTGTCATTGCGAGCAAACGGAGTTCAACTTGGGCGATGGCCCAAGGCCGAACGAGTGAGACGTGGCAATTCAGTCAATAATAAAGTCCAGCATACATCACGAACCATTATATAAAAAAAAAATAAAAACGGCCATAGCCGTCTTTATTATTTTATCACAACCCACTTTCTTGTTCCACTTGGACCACTCGCAGAAATATATCCACACTTGCATTTCGAGGTACCATTTGTTCCACAAGTACTTGGGCACACATTACCCGTCCCCGTCGGTTTTGCAATTCGACTACCCAAATTAGTAATACTGGTTCCATTACTTGTCACCGTAGAATTAGCCGATGATGCCTTACCCGCCAAAGTATTAACATCTGTTTCCGCAGTTCCTGCCTTGCCATTAACAAACTTTGTTGTTGCAACAATAATCTTGCTGTCTTTAACACTGGGGGTCTGTCCAGTCGCATATGTAGGATACGATGTAGAATCAGTAGGAAAAGCAAACGCCCCACCGACAGACATAACAGCCATAAACAATGCAAAAAACAATGATTTTCTCATAACTTCTCCTAATAAAATTCTTCCTTTAAAAGGATTTTATCAAAAAACATATTTTCAACACAAGTAAAAAATACAACCAATATAAAAATAATTTCTATTCCCCAGAAAACCAAACAAAAAAAACAATCTTTCCGATTCGTTTTTTTATCAAAACAACGCAAAGAAAATGCCTTGTCTAAATTGACAAGGCATAATAAACATTACACACGACGCACTTTCTTTGGACGGCACCCATTGTGTGGAATACGTGTCGTATCTGTAATACTTTGTACAATCAATCCGGCATTTGCCAAACCACGCACAGCAGATTCACGACCCTGTCCAATACCACGCATCAAAACATCAACTGTTTTCATACCCATTTCTGCAACTTTCTTGCCAACAGCATCAGCAACAACCGTAGCCGCATATGGGGTCGATTTTTTTGCACCCTTGAAATTATTTGCGCCCGCTGTGGCCCATGTCAAAACCGCGCCAGACGGATCTGTAATTGTAATACGTGTATTATTATTTGTCGCAACAACATGCGCAATGCCATGCGATACTTTTTTAACAACTTTCTTTTTTGATTTAGTAATTGCCATATTTTTATACCTTTATCTAGATGTCTTCAATTAACTATCGTGTTAATCTCTACCCTAATTTTTATTATTTACCCTTGGTTGCAGACCCAGCCACCACCACGCGTTTACCTTTACGAGTTCTGGCATTTGTCTGTGTCCGTTGTCCACGAACCGGCAAACGATTACGGTGACGAATACCGCGATATGTTTTCAAATCTTGCAAACGTTTGATATTCATTGCAACTTCACGACGAACATCACCTTCGACCTTGAAATTTTGTTCAATGTAATTAGAAATTTTGATAACATCTTCGTCAGTCAAATCTTTCGCGCGCAAACCATCTTTTAATTTCAGAGCAGCACAAACCTGGGCGGCTTTTGCTGGACCAATACCATGGATGTATTGCAACGCAACTTCGATGCGTTTTTCTGATGGGATGTTAACACCTGCTATACGTGCCATCTTTTATTATCCTTTTTTTACTTGTGGACGATTATTCGTCCGATTAAAATCCAAAACTTTGGGGTGCCCAAAATTTTGAAACTGCTTGATTTTGCCCAATTATGTTATACTAAATCAGACAAAAGTCAAATCTTGTTTTTGCACAAACGCCCCAATTTAACGGAAACGTCCCTGCTTTTGTGACTTTTTAACAACACCACTGTATTGTTTTGCCACTAAATAAGACTGAACCTGGGTCATCGTATCCAACACAACCCCAGCCACAATCAAAACACTGGTTCCGCCAATCACTAACGGCATCCCTGCGTGAGTATTCAAAATAATTGGAATCACACAGACAACAATCATATAGCAAACGCCAATCGCCGTTGTCCGCGACACAACACCATCTAAATAATTCATGGTTTGTTCACCGGGACGCACACCTGGAATATACCCACCGGCATTACGCAAATTATTGCTGGTTTCTTCGGAATTAAACACAACCGCCGTTTGGAAATACGCAAAGAACACTATCAAAACCGTAAACAACGCAATATAAGACCATGCCCCATACGTAAAGAACCCAATAATAGATTGCACAACCAAACTATCGCTTTGCGCAAAACGTTGAATAAATGCAGGTAACATCATAATAGACGATGCAAACACAGGTCCCATAACACCAGACATATTCACCTTGATTGGCAAATAAGACGCATTTGTGTTCATCACACCGTTTGAAGCAACCTGACGTGGATACAAAATCTGAATACGACGTTGCGCCTGTTCAAAGAAAGCAATCAACGCAACAATACCGATAACAAATGCAATTATCAACATAATCATCGTTGGGGAAATTTGTCCAACACTGCCCAACGAGAACAATTTACCAATACCTGATGGAACCTCGGCAATAATACCGGCAAAAATCAACAAAGATGCACCCTGGCCAACACCACGCGCAGTAATTTGCTCAGCCAACCACATAACAAACACCGTTCCGCCAACCAACGCAATCAACGCAGACAATTCAAAAGACCATCCCGGATTCACAACCGCAGCCACCCCATTTACCGGCGCCATCATTTCCAAACCACGAATAACCGCCCAACCTTGGATAACAGCTAAAACAACCGCCAAATAACGTGTATATTGATTGATTTTAACACGCCCAGATTCGCCCTCTTTACGCAAATCAGTCAAAGTTTTACTGGTTGCCGTCAACAATTGCAAAACGATAGATGCAGAAATATATGGGAAAATGTTTAACGCCAAAACCGACATACGCGACAAAGAACCACCCGCAAACATATCGAACATTCCCAACATACCACTACCTTCACCGGTAAACAAATGCAACACCGCCGATGCGTTAACCCCAGGCAATGGGATAAAAGAACCAACACGATAAATAATCAACGCCCCTGCCGTAAATAAAATACGTTTTTGCAAATCTGTCAGATTTTTGAAAAAGTTTTTTATTGCTCTCATCGTTTTACTTTCCAGATATGATTCATGCCCCATGGAAACAAAATCCCGGGGCATAATAATTATTATTTATTAGAAATTTTTCCACCAGCTTTCACAATCGCTTCTTCTGCCGCTTTGGACCATTTGTCCGCAACAACAGTCACAGCAGTTTTGATTTCGCCTTTGGCCAATACTTTCAAACCATCCATTTCACGATTGATGATTTTTGCAGCCAACAAAGATTCTTTTGTAATCGGCTGTTTTGCATCAATTTTGCCAGACTTAATGAATTTTTCAATATCGCCCAAATTGATTGTCACAAAGTGTTTTGCAAATGGATTTGTAAAACCAAACTTTGGGAAACGACGCAAAATTGGCATTTGACCACCTTGGAAAGTAGCCTGTTTGCGAGAACCCGCACGCGCCTTTTGACCTTTGTTTCCACGACCCGCAGTTTTACCATACCCAGATGCCAAACCACGACCAACGCGTTTAACATCTTTACGAGCACCAAAATTATCCATCAAAGCATTTAATTTCATTTTATATCCTTTTTCCTATGACCATAAATATAGTCTATTTCGCACATAATACAAGATTACGTACTCGGTTTATTTTATTATTTTTCAACAATTTCCACCAAGTGTTGAACACGTGCAATCATGCCACGAACACTTTCTGTATCGTTCAATTCATGGGTTTTACCAATGCGGCCCAACCCTAAACCCAACACAATCTTGCGTTGATATTCTGGACGACCGATAATGCTTTTCACTTGTTTTACAGTTATTTTAGCCATGTCTATCTCCCTTGAGGTAACGCATTATTTTGTTTCTTCTGATACAGTTTCTAATTTCTTGCCATCACGACCAGCAATGATTTCTGCAACTGTTTTACCACGACGTGCAGCAACAGTTTTTGGAGAATTCATTTTCGCAAAAGCCAAGAAAGCAGCACGAATCATATTGTTTGGATTATTTGAACCTTGGGATTTAACAACCACATCTTGGACACCCAAACATTCAAACACCGCACGCAACGCACCACCCGCAATAATACCAGTACCTGGAACAGCACTACGTACAACCAATTTACTCGCACCGTATTTAGCCGCTGTATCATGATGCAAAGTACGACCTTCTTTTAATGGAACGCGCATCATTTTTGCCTTGGCAGCCTTGGTTGCTTTCTGCACAGCAGCCTGCACTTCCAATGCTTTACCCTTACCAAAACCAACACGACCTGCCTTGTCCCCCACGACAACCAATGCCGAGAAAGACATATTGCGACCACCTTTTACTGTTTTAGAAACACGATTGATAGAAACTAATTTATCTACCAAGTTATCCGTTTGCAATTTTTTATCATCAAAACGTGCCATTGTAATCTCCGTTTAATTAAATTCTTACACCACCTGCGCGAATCGCTTCACACAGTGCCTTTACACGACCATGATAACGAAAACCACCACGATCAAAATAACAATTGTCTTGAATACCGGCCTTTACAGCACGTTCAGCAAATGTTTTACCAACCAATTCTGCCCCAGCAATATTCCACCCATTGGCACTAAAACCTTTTTCCTTACTGGATGCAGCACACAATGTGTGACCACGCGTATCGTCAATCGCTTGGATTTCAATATGACGACCTGAACGAAAAACCGACAAACGGATTTTACCAGGATTTTTTCTTTTCAACGCACCACGATTTGCCAAAGTACGTCTTTCAACCGAAGTCAAATGTTTTAACATTTTTTTTCCTTTTTTTTTCAATTCCCGTAACAGCGGAAATTATCTTGTTTTTTGTTGTCTTATGTGTTGTTTCCATTTCTGTCCCGAAAAATAATCCCCTGCATATTCACGCATCAACTTAAAAAATTGAATTAAATTTTCTTTAAAAGTTGCTTTATTTTCCACGGACATAACAGATACCTTTTTATTTCTTCTTACCTTCTTTGCGACGGATTTCTTCGCCCTTGTAGAAGATACCTTTACCTTTATACGGATCTGCTTTGCGGATTTTATGAATTTTATCAGCAAACAAACCTAATGCGCATTTATCAATACCACTGATTGTAAATTCAGTTGGTTTTTCACCAATTTTAACAGACAAACCAGCCGGAATTTCCATAACAACATCATGAGAAAAACCAACAATCAATATCAATTTATTGCCTGCAACCGATGCTTTATATCCAACACCGTTCATATACATATCTTTGGAAAAACCATTTGTCACACCCATAACAGCAGATTTAATATTACGTGCCATTGTTCCCCACATTGCACGTGAAGCCTTATCTTCTGCATCTTTTGGTGTCACAACAACAGCACCATCTTTAACTTCTAAATCAACCAGATGAGCGTTTTTAGTATCCACATCAACTTTCAATTCGCCCTTTGGACCTTTTACAATCACAGCATTATCTTTGATTTCCACAGACACACCGTCTTGCAATTTTACTGGATATTTTCCTGCACGAGACATTTCTTAATCCTTATATTTCTAAATTAGATAACCTTGCACAACACTTCGCCACCAACGTTCATCAAGCGAGCCTTGTGATCTGTCATAACGCCATGTGGTGTAGAAACAATCGCAATACCTAAACCGTTCAAAACCTTTGGCATTTTTGCACAACCTGAATAAACACGACGACCAGGTCTGGACACAACAGAAATTTCTTGGATTGCACCAACACCGCCATTGTATTTCAATTCGACAACCAAATTAGAACGATGTTCGTCGATTTTTTCTTCGCGAAAATCAGTGATAAAACCTTCGTCCTTTAATACAGTCAAAACTGCAACACGCAATTTGCTGTTTGGGACAGTTATAAATTCTTTACCGGCAGATTGACCATTACGAATACGGGTCAACATATCTCCGATTGGGTGTGATAATGACATCTTTTACTCCTTACAATCAGTTTGTGGAAAATCCACACACTTTTCCCAGCTGCATTGTCCACAACTGGCGTTTTTAAATTTTACCAACTGGACTTACGAACGCCCGGCAATTTACCTTCGGATGCCATGGTCCGTAATTGTTGGCGACACAGACCGAACATACGTGAATAACCACGCGCACGGCCAGTAACCGAACAACGATTATGCAAACGTGTTGGATTCGCGTTACGTGGCAACTTTGCCAACTTTTTCATCGCATCCATACGTTCATCTGGTGTTGCATTTACAGACATTTTTTCTTTGATTGCTTCGCGTTTTTTGGCATATTGGGCAACCAATTTTTCACGTCTATGTTGTTTATTTATCAATGCTAATTTTGCCATCTTTATTCCTTACTGCTTTATTTCAAAACCAACGGCAAGCCAATTTTCGTCAGCAATGCGCGTGCTTCGTCATCTGTTTTTGCTGTTGTTGCGATAACAATATCCATACCACGGATAGCATCAATTTTATCAACAGAAATTTCTGGAAAGATTAAGTGTTCTTTGATACCGAACGCATAATTTCCACGACCATCAAATTTAGATTTTGACAAGCCTCTAAAATCCTTTACACGTGGCAATGCAACCGTAATCAATTTATCCAAGAAATCATACATACGTTTACCACGCAATGTAACCTTGGTTCCAATAGGTTGACCTTCACGTAAACGATATGTTGCAATAGATTTCTTTGCAACAGTCACCACTGGCTTTTGAGCCGCAATCGCTGTCAAATCAACAACCGCAGCATCTAATTTTTTCTTATCGCTAACAGCCTCGCCGACACCCATATTCAACACAATTTTGGTCAATTTCGGCACAGCCAAAGCATTTGTGTACCCGAATTCTTTTACCAATTCTGGCACAACTTGTTTTTCATAAATTTCACGCAATCTGCTTTGCATTTTTATATTCCTTAATTTTAGTTCCCGTAACAGCGGAAACGATTAGTTTTATAATTCTGTTCCAGATTTTTTAGAAACACGAACTTTTTTCTCACCTTTTACCACATATCCAACACGGGTTGCTTTCTTTGTTTTTGGATCAACCAAAGCAACATTAGATACATGTACTGGTGCCTCGCGATCAATAATATGACCGGCTTGTTCCTGTGTTGGTTTAATGTGCCATTTATGACGATTGACACCCTCGACAACAACACGCGATTCTGATGGACGCGCCTCTAACACTTTGCCTTTGACGCCTTTGTATTTTCCTGAAATAACTACGACTTCATCGCCTTTCTTAATTTTCATTTTTACTGTCCTTTGAATCTATTAAATAACTTCTGGTGCCAAAGACACGATTTTTTGCACATCATATTTACGACGAACTTCACGTGCAATAGGTCCAAAAATACGTGTTCCAATTGGTTCAAAGTTATTTTTATTAATCAAAACAACCGCATTATCATCAAAACGGATAATAGAACCATCTGGACGTTTCACTGGGAATTTTGTTCTAACGATAATAGCGCGTTGAACCGTTCCCTTTTGAACTTTTCCACGTGGAATCGCTTCTTTAATGGCGACAACAATTTTATCACCAACTGTTGCATAACGACGATGAGAACCGCCCAAAACTTTGATGCACATTGCTTTACGCGCACCAGAGTTATCAGCAACTGTCATAACTGTTTCATTTTGTATCATTTTTTTACCCTTGTTCCTGCACACGGGGCAATCCCCCATGGCTTTGTTAATGGGTCCCGACTGTCCGCACGACCTCAAAGAACCCGACCTTATGACGAACAGATATCTAGTCCGCCACTTCCACAGAACCGTCTTTGGACACGCCAACACGACCCTTTACAACCCAAGTTTTTGTCTTGGAAATTGGACGATGTTCTTCGATTGCAACAACATCACCAACTTTGTATTCATTGGTCTCGTCATGTGCCTTGTACTTTTTGTTCTGCTTTACAAACTTACCATACAAAGGATGACGGAAACGGCGTTCCACTTCAACGACAACCGTTTTATCACTCGCTGTACTTTTAACTGTTCCTTGCAGTATACGTTTTGGCATAACTGTTATTCCTCTATTTTTTACCTGTCGATTTTGGTTATGATATACTAAAATTTAGAAAAAACAACCAAAATCAACATTTATTTATTTTTTTGATGCATTAAGTTTTGTTTTGACACGTGCAATTTCACGACGAGTCTGACGCAAAACATGTGTTTTTGGCATTTGACCAGCCGCCAATTGGAACCGTTGATTCATTTGCTCTTTTTTCAAATCAACCAATTTGCTTTCCAAGGCTTCAAGTGTCAAAGATTCTGTTTTTTTGCTTTTTTCTGCCATTTTACTCACCTTTCAATTAGTTGATTTTACGTTCAACGATTTTTGTTTTGACCGGCAATTTAGCTGCTGCCAACGCAAAGGCCTCTTGTGCGACTTCTGGTTTTACACCATCTAATTCGAACATAATACGACCCGGTTTTACACGGCAAACCCAATATTCCACAGCACCCTTACCTTTACCCATACGAACTTGGGCTGGTTTAGTTGTAACTGGAACATCTGGGAAAATACGAATCCACAATTTACCCATACGTCTCATATGACGAGTAATTGCACGACGCGCAGCCTCTATCTGACGTGCAGTAACACGTTCAGGACTCATTGCTTTCAGACCAAACGAACCAAAAGCCAATTCACTACCGCCCTTGGCGACACCGTGAATACGACCTTTCTGCAGTTTGCGAAATTTTGTTTTATTTGGCATTAACATGATTAAAATCCTTATTTTTTACGATTTTATTTGCTTTTTCTTTCGCTTGTGCCGGCATATTCTGCAGGGCGTGCCATTTCAGAAGCCAACTTTTCTTTATTCACGACATCACCAGTATAAATCCAAACTTTTACACCGATAACACCGTATGTTGTTTTTGCTTGAATAGATGCGTAATCAACATCAGCACGCAAAGTATGTAATGGAATACGACCTTCACGGATTTGTTCACTACGTGCAATTTCTGCACCATTCAAACGACCAGAACACATAACTTTGATACCCATGGCACCAACTTTTTGTGCATTTTGAACCGCTTTTTTCATTGCGCGTTTAAAAGAAACACGACCTTCGATTTGTTGTGCAATGTTTTGTGCAACCAATTGCGCATTCAAATCAGGACGACGTACTTCATAGATATTAACAACAACTTGGTCATTTTTAACCAATTTTTTAATATCATTACGCAATGCTTCAATATCGGCACCATTTTTACCGATAATCATTCCAGGACGAGATGTGTGAATTGTCACAACAACTTTTTTAGCAAAACGTTCAATAACAACTTTTGCCAATCCTGCTTTTTTCAATTTTCTTTCAATAAATTTGCGAATTTTGACATCTTCGGCCAAAAGATTAGCATAATCTTTCTTGCCGGCAATCCAACGAGAGTCTGTGACTTTGTTGATAAATTCGCGTAATGAAATAGGTGATACTTTCTGTCCCATTTTTTATTTTCCTTACGTTTTTCTCCAAGTGTTCTTGAAACTTTTCAGTTTTATTCAGGGTTTCCCCATACCACTTGTATTTTTCTTTTATTTAGCCTTTTTAGCTTTTGGTTCTTTTTTTGGCGCATTACCTGATTCCAAAACAATTGTCAAATTAGAAAAAGGTTTCAAAATTGGACGAGCACTGCCACGCGGTCCCGCCATAATGCGCTTCATTGTCAGGGCTTTGCCACACCAAATTTCTTTGACGAACAAAGTATCCACTGGCAAATTTTTATTGTGTTCTGCATTTGCAATAGCAGACAACAATGTTTTCAAAACTTCATCAGAAACACGTTTCTTAGAAAATTTTAAAATATCTACCGCACGATCCACAGGCAAACCGCGAACCATGTCGCAAACCAAATTCAATTTCTGATGGCTGATGCGAATCATTTTATTAAATGCACGCACCTGATTATCTTTGATTCCATATCTTGTCATAACTTTCACCTTTTAATCAGAATTATTTGGCCGCTGCTTTTTTGTTCGCTGCATGACCTTTGAAAGTACGTGTTGGTGCAAATTCACCCAATTTGTGTCCAATCATATCTTCTACAACAGACACTGGGATAAATTTATTACCATTATGCACATCAAATGTTAAACCAACCATTGGTGGCACGATTGTGCTACCACGGGACCATGTTTTAATAGGTTTGTGGTCATTTTTCTCATTTGCCGCCGCAATTTTCTTCAAAAGAGACGGATGAATATAAGGACCTTTCCATACTGAACGAGACATCATTTACTCCGTTTTTTTATTATTTTTTCTTCGCCAAATGTCTGCTACGGATAATCATCTTTGCAGTACGTTTATTGCTACGGGTACGATATCCCTTGGCTGGAATACCTGTACGTGAAACTGGTTCGTGACCCTTGGAATGTCCGTTACCACCACCCATCGGGTGATCGTTCGGGTTCATTGCCATACCACGAACAGATGGGCGAATACCCAACCAACGTGCACGACCGGCCTTACCCAAATTCACATTGCGTTGATCAGGGTTAGAAACAGCCCCAACCGTCGCCAAACAATCGGAATGAACTTTACGCAACTCGCCACTGTTCATTTTAATCTGGGCATAAACACCGTCTTTACCCATCAATTGAGCATAACAACCTGCACTACGGGCCAATTGACCACCTGCACCTGGTTTCAACTCGACATTATGCACAATTGTACCGATTGGCATATTTTTCAAAGGCATTGCATTACCTGGTTTAATATCTTCACGATTACCAGATACAACAACATCACCTGGTTTCAAATCACGTGGTGCCAAAATATAAGAACGAACACCATCTTTGTATTCAATCAAAGCGATAAACGCAGTACGGTTTGGGTCATATTCCAAACGAACAACCGTCGCAGGAACATCAACTTTCTTACGTTTGAAATCAATTAAACGATAACTGCGTTTATGACCACCACCTTGGTGCATCACAGTTACCTGACCAAAATTATTACGACCACCATGAGATTTTAATCCCACTGTCAAAGCCTTTTCTGGTTTACCACGGTACAAATCAGCACGGCTAACCAAAGTCAAACCACGCGTTCCCGCAGTAACAGGCTTAAAATGTTTCAATGCCATTTTTCTATCCTTTATTATCTTGGACAATAACACCCATATATTTTGGGTTCTCTGTCCAAGCGATTATTTACTCTGCGCCTCTACCGACAAATCCAATGTAGCATCTGCTGGTAATGACACATATGCTTTTTTAACATCACGTTGTGTGCCACGACTACGTCCACGGAAAGTTTTCACTTTGCCTTTGACAACAACGATATTTACCTTGGTTGGTTTAATACCGTAAATCGCTTGCATTGCACGAACAACATCTGCCTTGGTTGCAGACATTGCGATTTCAAACACAACGCCGTTGCTTTCAGACATTTTTGCAGATTTTTCTGAAATAATTGGACGAACCAACACATCATAAATACCTGCTGTCGCAACGATTTTATTTTCTGAACTAACTTTCTTTTCTGCCATCTGTTAATCCTTTTATTATGCCAATCTGGCTTCTACGGATTTGACGGCATCGGCTGTCAAAACCAATTTTTCGTGTTTCAAAATATCCAAAACATTCAAACCAACTGTTGGCAACGCATCAACACCAGCGATGTTCGCCACAGATTTTTTGAAGTTTTCATCTAATTCTGCTGCACCAACAAACAACACAGAACCCAAATCCAATTTTTTCAATTGTTTTGCCATAGCATTTGTTTTTGCATCTTTTACTTTTTCAGAATCAATAATAACCAAATTGCCGTCTTGCAATTTCGAAGACAAAGCCATCTTCAAACCCAATGCACGAATCTTTTTTGGCAGATCAATGTTGTGATCACGAACAACTGGACCATGCACAACACCACCGCCACGCATATGAACATTGTATTTTTCACCCTGACGAGCATTACCTGTTTTTTTCTGTTTAAACGCTTTGCGACCACTACCAGCCACATCAGACACAGTTTTCACTGCGTGTGTTCCTGCACGGGAATTTGCGCGTTGCCATGTAACAACACGATGCAAAATATCCGCACGTGGAGAAACACCGAATATACTGTCAGCCAAATCAACTGTGCCAACAGATTTACCATCAAAATTTATAATATCTAATTGCATTTTTTCCACCTTACTTTTACTTTGCCTTTATTATTCCGCAACAGTATTTGTTTCGGTTGTCGCGCCAGCTGATTCAACTGTTTTCACAAATGTTGGAACTGGCAATTCAGTTTGTTCTTTTTTTACAGCATCTGTCACTAAAACAAATGTTCCATTTGCACCTGGGACCGCACCTTCAACGAAAACCAAGTTTTCAGCATTATCCACGCCAAAGATTTTCAAATTTTGAACAGTCACAGTTTCATTTCCCATTTGTCCAGCCATCTTTTTGCCTTTCAATACACGGCCAGGCCATTCACGCATACCAGTACCACCCAGTGAACGATGAGCCTTTAATACACCGTGGGATGCTTCTTTACCGCCAAAGTTATGACGTTTCATTGCACCCTGGAATCCTTTACCTTTGCTGGTCGCTTGGACATCAACAAATTGTCCGACAACGAAATGAGACGCAGACAATTGTGTCCCAGATGGGATAACACAATCATCAGATACGCGGAATTCAACAACCTTGCGATATGGTTTCACACCCGCTTTCTCTGCCGCCACAGCCTGAGGTTTTGCAACATGTTTTGCACGTGCCTCGCACACCCCAAGTATGTTTGCAACATATCCATTTTTTTCCATTGTACGATTTCCAATAACTGCACAATCGCCAACAGACAAAACTGTGACTGCATGTGCCACGCCTGAATCATCATACAGACGCGTCATTCCTATTTTTGTTGTAATTAATCCGCTACGTTTCATTTTTTTATGCCTTTTTTATTTGTCAGAGGTTAACAAACACACCATTATCAACCTAACAATTACAATTTAATTTTTACATCAACGCCAGATGCCAAATCCAACTTCATCAAGGCATCAACTGTCTGAGGGGTTGGATTAACAATATCTACGACCGCTTTATGATTGCGGATTTCGAATTGTTCACGCGATTTTTTATCAACGTGCGGAGAGCGATTGACCGTAAATTTCTGAATCAATGTCGGCAAGCGAACAGGCCCTACGACATCTGCGCCGGTGCGCTTTGCAGTTTTGACTAATTCGTCAACCGATTCAATTAACACACGGTGATCAAACGCCGTCAATTTAATGCGAATTTTTGATGTTGGTACCATTTTGTTCGTTTCCCTTATTTTTTGTATTTTCTGTCATACGACAGCGGGGATTTAGTGTATCACAAAATTCCCCACCGTCAAGACATTTGTTTTATTATTTGTTGATCTTAGATACAACACCTGCGCCAACTGTGCGTCCGCCTTCACGGATAGCAAAGCGACGGCCTTCGTTCATAGCAATAGGAGCAATCAATTGCACCGAGATACGAACGTTATCGCCTGGCAAAACCATTTCTTTGCCTTCTGGCAATGTAATTGTACCTGTCACATCAGTTGTGCTGAAGTAGAATTGTGGACGATAGTTCGAGAAGAATGGAGTATGACGTCCGCCTTCTTCTTTCTGCAAGATATACACTTCTGCTTCAAAATCTGTATGTGGAGTGATAGAACCTGGTTTGCAAATAATTTGACCACGTTCCACATCTTCTTTTTTGGTTCCACGCAACAACAAACCAACGTTATCACCAGCTTCACCTTGATCCAACAATTTGCGGAACATTTCAACGCCTGTGATAGTTGTTTTTTGTGTTGGACGCAAACCAACGATTTCAGCTTCGTCACCAACTTTCACGATACCAGATTCAATACGGCCTGTAACCACTGTACCACGACCTGTGATTGAAAATACGTCTTCGATTGGCATCAAGAAAGGTTTATCAACTGGACGTTCTGGCATTGGGATGTATTCATCGCACGCTTTCAACAAAGCATCAATAGATTCTTTACCCAAACCATCTGTTTTGTTTTCCAATGCGGAAATAGCAGAACCACGGATAATTGGAGCATTGTCACCATCAAAATCATTTGCAGACAACAATTCACGAATTTCCATTTCAACCAATTCCAACAATTCAGGATCGTTTGCCAAATCACATTTGTTCAAATAAACAACAATCTTTGGAATACCGACCTGGCGAGCCAACAAAATGTGTTCACGTGTTTGTGGCATTGGACCATCAGTTGCAGCAACGACCAAAATTGCACCGTCCATCTGCGCAGCACCAGTAATCATGTTTTTAACATAGTCCGCGTGTCCTGGGCAGTCAACGTGAGCATAGTGACGGCTTGCTGTTTCATATTCCACGTGTGCGGTATTAATTGTTATACCACGTGCTTTTTCTTCTGGTGCATTATCGATTTGGTCAACACCTTTTTGAGCATCAATACCAACACCATAATAGTGTACAATAGCAGCAGTCAAAGTTGTTTTACCGTGGTCAACGTGACCAATAGTACCAATATTGACGTGTGGCTTGGATCTTACATATTTTTCTTTTGCCATAGTTTATTCTCCTTATAGGCTTTTATGCTTGGTTAAACAGATTTTCGAAATCTGGTTTCGACCACAATCATAAACCAGAAATCAAAAATCGCAATCTTTTTTTATTTTGTCATTTTCTTTATGACTTCATCGGCAACATTTTGCGGGACTTCGTCATAGTGCGACAATTCCATATACGGATTTGCACGCCCCTGGGACAAAGAACGCAGGGTTTTTACGTAACCGAACAAATTCGCCAATGGCACGAACGCAGAAATCATTTGATTACCAAATTGAGTTTCAATTCCGTTGATTTGACCACGACGACTGTTCAAGTCACCGATAATGTCACCGACGTATTCTTCCGGTGTATTTACCGAAAGTTTCATAATCGGTTCCAATAATTTTGGCGCAGCCTTTTTCATCGCTTCGCGGAAGCAAGCACGCGCCGCAATTTCAAAGCACAACACATTAGAGTCAACTTCGTGATATTTACCATCAACTAATGTTGCCTTGAAATCCACAGTTGGATAGCCAATCAAAACACCTGTTTGTTGTGCTATCTTCAAACCCTTTTCAACGCCAGGGATGTATTCTTTTGGAATCGCACCACCGACAATTTTATTTTCAAATTCGTAACCCTTGCCTGGTTCCAATGGTTCAAATTCAATTTTCACCTGGGCATACTGACCAGAACCACCAGACTGTTTTTTGTGCGTATATTCTTCGGTCACAGGTTTACGGAATGTTTCACGATACGCAATACGTGGTTCACCCACACTAACATCGACCTTGAATTCACGCAACAATCTGTCAACCAAAATTTCCAAATGCAATTCACCAACACCAGACAAAATTGTTTGACCAGATTCTTCGTCAACAGACACGCGGAAAGACGGGTCTTCTTTTGCCAAAGCCTGTAAACCCAAAGACATTTTTTCAATATCAGCCTTGGTTTTTGGTTCCACGGCAATAGAAATAACCGGTTCTGGAATATGGATACTTTCCAAAATAATTGGATTTGATTCATCGCATAATGTATCACCAGTGATTGTTTCTTTCATACCAACCAAAGTAATAATATCACCCGCAGACGCTTCTTTGATTTCTTCACGAGTATTCGCATGCATCAACAACATACGACCAACACGTTCACGTTTATCACGGGTAGAATTGTAAATATATGAACCAGATTGCAATTTACCAGAATAAATACGGATAAACATCAAATTTCCCACAAATGGGTCATTGGCAACCTTAAATGCCAAAGCACTAAATGGTTCTTTTGCGTCCGCATGACGTTCATCAGGTGTTTCGCCGTCTTTCTTGGTTCCTTTGATTGCAGGAACATCCAACGGAGATGGCAAATAATCAACAATTGCATCCAACAATGGTTGAACACCTTTGTTTTTAAATGCGGTTCCACACAACACAGGAACAAAACTCTGAGAAATCACACCTTTGCGCAACAATTTTTTGATTGTATCAACATCTGGAACTTTGCCTTCCATATATTCTTCCATAACCGCATCATCTTGGGTCACGGCTTCTTCAATCAATCTATCATGCAATTCTTGAGCCTTGGCTTTCAATTCTTCTGGAATTTCAACAATAACAGGATGAGAACCAGTTTCATCTTCCCAAATCAAGCCCTTCATTTCCAAGACATCAACAACACCACGGAAATCTGCCTCGGCCCCAATTGGGAAATTCAAAACCAAAGGATTTGCACCCAAACGTTCACGAATCATATCAACACAGCGGAAGAAATTTCCACCGATACGATCCATCTTGTTGATAAAGCAAATACGTGGAACATTATAACGATCTGCCTGGCGCCACACTGTTTCCGTTTGTGGTTGCACACCAGACACAGATTCAAACACCGCAACAGCACCATCCAACACGCGCAAAGAACGTTCCACTTCCATTGTAAAGTCCACGTGTCCCGGAGTATCAATCAAATTGATACGATGATCGCGCCAAAAACATGTTGTTGCAGCAGAAGTAATTGTAATACCGCGTTCTTGTTCCTGAACCATCCAGTCCATAGTCGCGGCACCATCGTGCACTTCACCAATTTTATATGTTTTTCCTGTATAGAACAAAATACGTTCTGATGTAGTAGTTTTACCTGCATCAATATGTGCCATAATTCCTATATTACGGTACATATGTAGCGGAGCGGTTTTTCCAACAGACATTTAGCTTTCCTTTTCTTGTTAAGATTACCAACGGAAATGAGCAAACGCTTTATTCGCTTCTGCCATTTTATGTGTATCAATTTTCTTTTTGAACGCGCCGCCTGTACCATTTAACGCATCACGCAATTCAGCAAACAAACGCTCTTGCATAGAACGTTCACCACGTTTACGAGCAAACATAATCAACCAACGCAAAGCCAATGTTTGCTGACGATCAGCACGAACTTCGACTGGGACTTGGTATGTTGCACCACCAACACGACGACCTTTGACTTCGACAGATGGTTTTAACGCATCCACAGCCTCTAAAAACATGGCTAATTCATCTTTACCATCTTTGGCCAAAGTTTTCAATTTATCCAATGCACCATAAACAATGTTTTCAGCAACTTCTTTTTTACCGTCCCACATAACAACATTGATACATTTTGCAACAACCAGATTATTATATTTAGAATCTGGCAAGATTTCACGTTTTGTTGCAGCTTTACGTCTTGACATATTTTATTCCTTTTATTTTCTTCACCCGTACGGATTACTCACCTGTTTTAAATCACAGATGTATTATTTCTTTGTTTTTGCCCCATATAAAGAGCGACCTTGTTTTCTTGATTCAACACCTTTGGTATCCAAAACACCACGAATAATGTGATATTTTACACCAGGCAAGTCCTTTACACGACCACCACGAATCATAACCACACTGTGTTCCTGCAAATTATGTCCTTCGCCAGGAATATACGCAGTAACCTCACGTCCATTTGCCAATTTCACACGGGCAACTTTACGTTGAGCAGAGTTAGGTTTTTTTGGTGTTGTGGTATAAACACGTGTGCAAACACCACGTTTTTGCGGACTGGCCATCATGTCAGGAGCGGTACTTTTTACCACTTTCTTTTGACGAGGCTTCCGAATCAGTTGATTTACTGTTGGCATTCAAAATCTCTTTGTTTTTACTTTACTTTTTTGTTTACACAAAACCACCCTATCAAACTTATTCCAAATGCATGCATTTGGTTATAAATCTGCGCAAGAGTCCGGTTTTCTGTATATTTTCGCACTTTCCTTGCTTACACGGAAAGCAGACCTAGTATAACCCCCATTATCAAAATTGTCAAGCAAAATTCTGTTAAAACCCGCGGTTTTTCGGCTTGCACAAAAACAAAGAGCCGTATTTTCGCCACACACATCAAATACACACCTCAAAAGTGCCACAAACCCAGCAAAAAAACGTTTTTACAAAAAAATATCCCAATCAAACCGATTGGGATATTTTAACAGTTTCATATAACCATTAGAAATTATATGTAAAGCCGACTTGGAAATCGCTTGTATTTGCAACATTGCCAGTATTAGCACCAGCTGTCAATCCCCACTCGTCATTATCAAAATCATAACCTGCATACACACCCAAGAATTTCAAATTTGCATACAATGTGAAATCTTCTGTCAGGTCATATGTCAACATAGGTATAACCTCAGCGCTGATGGTTGTGGTTGTTTCTGAATCAACACCTTCCGCCTCTGGATCTGTTGTCAAGAAACCAACCCCCGCAGCACCCTTTAACAATACTTTGAAATTACCAAACTGCGCAACCTTATAACGTGCAAAACCATAAGCACCATAATTATAATCGTTGCCATAATCAGAATCATGATCATAACCAAAATTCACACCCAAACCCAAATCCCAGTTAGAATCATAATTCCAACCAAATTCTGGTGCAACATCAAAAACAGTATTGTGTTCATCACCAGTAGATATACCAGCATAACCACCAACAAAATGATTTGTTGCAGCATTCGCGCCAGAAACAGCAAACAAAGCGATTAAAGAAGATAAAGCAATTTTTTTCATAATTATTCCTTTCCTTTTTGTTAATCTAATAACAGGACTCGTTTCCCTGTTACTAACATTTTACTATGTCCAGATTCCCAATGTCAAAAAAAAGAAAATTTGCATACCAATAAATTTTATGTTATAATTCGCCCAGATTTTTCGAAAAAAATTTTATCCCCACAAACACCGCACAAAACCAACATTTATTAAAATTTTTAATAATTTTGTTTTTTCACACAACAAACACAACTGCCGAAATCAAACTTTTTATTTTTTTAAATTTTTTATTTCGCGCCAATCAGCATGATTTTTCAAATGTTCTTCATATGTATTTGAAAACCGATGACCACCGTTACCATCTGCGACAAAAAACAAATAATTTGTATCCGCAGGATTTAACACAGACTTTATTGCCGCCGCCCCAACATTTGCAATCGGCCCAGGTGGCAAACCTTTATTTCTATATGTATTATACGGACTATCTAACTTTAAATGTCCAGACAGCAATGGCTCGCCCTGCATATCACCCAAACCATCTGTCAAAACATAAACAACCGTTGGGTCTGCCTGTAAACGCATACCAGAACGTAATCTATTCAAATATACACTGGCAACAATCGGCATTTCAGACGCACGTGGTGTTTCTTTTTGCACAATGGACGCCAAAGTCACAACATCATTCCATGTTTGCAGAGGTTTTGGCAACCGACGAGATTCAAACTTTGTTTTAACCTGCTCCATTTTGCGACGTGCTAAATCCAGCACAGCCAACCGTTGTGTTCCACGTGCCACACGATATGTATCTGGGAAAATGTCGCCATCTGAAATAGTACAAACCGGCGCCATAGCCCCCACACCACAATCAGCATCCCCAGCAAGCCCGTCAGTATTTGCCAACAAAATTCGAATTTGTTTTAGCGTCAGCCCCTCGGGAATTAAAATTTTAATAGTTGCGACATCACCATTGACCAACATTTTTGCGATTCGCCACGCAGATGCGCCACGCGGAATTTCATATTGCCCAACCTGAATACGTCCACCCATACCACGCACCGCCAATTTAAACGAAGACGCAGAATCTATTAAATCGTTTTTCTTCAACACATTTGCAACATCTGACACAGTCGCACCCGGTGCCACAGTCACCAACACAGACTTACGCGTCACATAACCAAACAAAGAAAACACACCAATTACAATCAACAATAAAAAAATAACAAAACCAGTATGTTTTTTTAATAAACGTTTTAAAATTTTTTTCGATGCTTTTGCCATGATGATGAATTATCACAAAAATAAAATTCTTTGTCAAAGTGATATAACAAAAAAATACTCTCGCACAATAATCCAAGAGTATTTATATACAATAAACAAATTTAAATTTTATCGTCCATTATTTGCTTTTTGCAACAAATCTTGAACATATTTCTTGGCACGTTCTAATTCAAAAAATTTTTCCATAACTTCATTTGTTCTCGTATCATACACCTCAAAAGAAACAAAACCAAAACCATTAGTATCATAACCATTAGAATAATGTTTTTCGACTTTACGAATCTCAAAATGCGAAAAACTACAAACTAATTCTTTATAATCCATCTAAGACACCTTTTTTACACACAATTGTGTTATATCAAATAATATCACAAACACAAGTTTTTTTATTAACCATAAAGCAAGACACCATCGGGCTTACATTTGCAAAAATAAAACCGGCATATCGCCGGTTTAATTTCTGGTCGTAGTAACAGATTCCCTCGGTCGGCAACGCCGACACTGTGGGGAAACCGTAACGATTTCAATGCGTTTCCCTTTTGAAATCTACTTGTTTTCGAACCAGCCATTGCTAACGCAATGACGATGTATCAAATCCGATTGTTACCCCACCCCAAAATAAAACCGGCATACCGCCGGTTTAATTTTTGGTCGGAGTAACAGGATTCGAACCTACGACCTCTACGTCCCGAACGTAGCGCTCTACCAGACTGAGCTATACTCCGATATGCCGAGTATCTTACAACACTAAAATAAAAATTCAAATATTTTATTTTACTCGTTTAAACACAACCGATGCATTTGTGCCACCAAATCCAAATGAATTACTGATGACTGCATCAACCTTGCGTTTTTGCGCAACATTTGGAACCAGGTTAAAATCGCCAACCTCGGGGATTGGATTTTCCAAATTGATTGTTGGCGGGACAATATTATCACGTATCGCCAAAGCACTAAATATCGCCTCTATCGCGCCAGCCGCCCCCAACAAATGTCCTGTCATAGATTTGGTCGAAGACATACACGCACCATTATCGCCAAACAATTCACGCACAGCCAATAACTCGCCAATATCGCCCAAACCCGTAGATGTTCCATGCGCATTTACATAATCAATATCATCTGGCTTTAATCCTGCATCTGCTATTGCAATTTTCATTGCACGCAAACCACCCTCGCCATTTGGTGCAGGTGCCGTAATATGATGCGCATCTGCAGTCATACCGTAACCTGCCACTTCGGCATAAATTTTTGCACCACGTTTAACCGCATGTTCATATTCTTCTAAAACCAAAACACCGGCACCTTCGGCCATAACAAAACCATCACGTCCAGTATCCCATGGTCGCGACGCATGTTCTGGGTCATCATTTCGCGTTGACAAAGCCTTCATCGATGAAAAACCAGCCACCGCCAAAGGCACCACTGCGGCCTCGGTCCCACCAGCCAGCATTAAATCAGCCGCCCCATGACGAATAAAGTCTGCCGCTTGGGCTATGGAATGAGAACCTGTTGCACATGCAGTTGCAATCGCCACATTTGGGCCACGCAAACCATACTTTATCGACAAATGTCCCGCAGTCATATTGATAATCGATTTTGGAATAAAAAACGGACTAACGAAACGAGGACCATTTTGCATCAATTCAACACAAGTATCTGTAATCGTTTGTAATCCACCAATACCACTGCCGATACTGACACCAAAACGGTCACCATCATATCCACCGTCAATCAATCCGGCATCACGCATTGCCTCGTCTGCGGCAACCATACCATAAATAATATCTAAATCCATTTTACGTTGTTCGCGCGGTTCTACCACAGAATCTGGATTAAAATCACCATCATTTTCGCCACGCACAGGCACACCTGCAATCTGCGAAACATAACCAGATGCATCAAATTTATCAATTTTACGAATACCGGATTTACCCGCTAAAATATTTTTCCATGCAAATTCAACACCTATGCCAACCGGAGACACGATTCCCATACCTGTGATAACAACACGTTTCATATAATACATCCTTTTACTTTATGACGGGCATATCATAATATATTTTTATAAAAATTGACAGAAAAAAATCCGTCGTTACCGACGGATTAAAATTCCAGATACAAATCTTATTTTCTGTGTGCATCAATATATTTAACTGCATCACCAACTTTTTCCAATTTCGCAGCATCTTCATCAGGAACTGTGATATTGAATTCTTTTTCAACCTCCATCACGAATTCGACCAAATCCAAAGAATCCGCACCCAAATCATTCACAAATGTTGCACTTTCTGTGACATCTGCCTCTTTAACACCCAATTTTTCAACAACAATCTTTCTAACTTGTTCAAAAGTTGACATTTTTAATCCTTTATTTTTGTTAACCTAATCGCCCCACAAACAAACCACGAGCGCTAATTAAACAGTAATCTATCACTTTACGCCCCACCTGTCAAGAAATTATAACAAACTATAACAAAACATTGATGAACACAGATAAATAAACGATATCTGCGACAAGCGCCCACAGCGCTTTCTTATATACTAAATTATGCGAGGCGATTGGACGCAAATAGAGTTTCGCAGTGTATTAGACATACATAAGAAACTGTATCTGCGACAAGCGCCCACAGAATTTAGTATATAGAGTATTTTTCCAATAATTTATTCATATTCTCGCGCAAATCTTCGCGATCAGCCGCCCATTTCAAACGACGCATTAGAAATTTATACACATCATCCATGCGTAAATTCGGCATACCTGCGGCATTTGCAACATTACGCCATGCAACACGCGGATCTGCCAAGTGATTTTTACAACGCCCCATAAACACCCAATCACCATCTTGGGCCATATTTTCCAACAAAACCACCGCAACATTAGACAAAGGCCAATCACGCCACATATAATGATTAAAGTCCAAATCGTCCCAGCGCATAGACAACACTTTACTTTTCGGCAAAAACGCATATATCAACATCAAAAAAGCACTACGCATAACGACATCATCCACATCACGAATAACATCAATCAAGCGCAAAAAACTTTCGTCATCCAAAGGACTTTGCCGACGCACCTGCTGAATTTTTGGCAAATTTTCCACAGGATTATTCTTGGCATACCCCTGCTCTATGGCATACTTAAAAACACTGGCCAACACTTCTTGCATACGCCCAGCCACAGCCGCGCCACTAATTTTTGCTATCACATTTTTGATATCATTCTCAGAAATTTCAGAAATATTTTTATCGAACAAATCTGCCAAATGCATATTCACAGCACGCACTAATTTTACCTCTGAATCTTCGCATCTGCGCACCTTGTGTTTCAAATACAATGTCCAAAAATCATGGAAAGATATTTTTTTACGACGCACCGGCATTTTTTTCATAGAATCCGCCAACACAGTTGCAACCCTATCCCGCGCAGTTTCAATATCCATATCCGGATAGGCACCGATAATAATGCGCTGATCACGACCACGCACACGACGTCGCACAAAGAAAGTTTTTGCCCCACGCGACGTCACATACATACGCAACCGCGGTTCAGAAATATCCTGCACGACATCAAAGCCCTTTTCTGGCAAAGGCAGATTATCAAGGATATACGGATTAAAGAAAAACTGATGCGCCATAATATTTTCCTGTAAAAAATTAACGCCCTAACCAAGACTTACAAAAATTCAGCACTGCATTCTTGAGATTTATCTTTGTTTCAATATATTTTCCAAATGCCTGATCGCAATTTTGTTTAGCCCCCACCCCAGGACATGCCTGATTGTATTCTGTTTTACACCCTTCGCAATACTCAACATGAACAGAATACAAGTTAATTCCATCAATAGGATTTGGATTTCTGAGGAACGCAACCTTGCAACATGTTTTTTCTGCCGCAGCACGTTTAGATTTAAAATTGTGTCTTGCCAATTTATAATTTTGTATTGCAGTATACATATGCGCCTTGCGTTGTTGAACATTTGTCCACCAATTAGCCATTTTTTCTTGATATTTTTCAAACATAGTCAAACTCCTAAGATTGCGCCTTTAAAGCATTAATAAACGCAGACTGTGGAATTTCTACATTACCAAAAGTCCGCAACCGTTTTTTTCCTTCCTTCTGCTTCTCCAACAATTTACGTTTACGCGTAATGTCCCCGCCATAACATTTTGCAGTCACATCTTTGCGATATGCCGCGATAGTTTCACGTGCGATAATTTTTCCACCAATCGCCGCCTGGAGTGGTATTTTAAATTGGTGCCGTGGAATTAAATCTTTTAACTTTTCGACAATTTGTCGTCCACGCGATTCCGCAGCCGACCGATGACACATAAAAGACAACGGCTCGACATTTTCATCATTTACCAAAATAGAAACCTTGACCAAATCAGACCGTTCATATCCGCACACAGAATAATCGAACGAAGCATATCCCGAAGATATAGATTTCACACGGTCGTAAAAATCGAACACAACCTCGGCCAAGGGCAAACGATACGTCAGCACCGCACGATTTCCGACATAGTAAATATTATCTTGGACACCACGACGCGACGCGCACAACTCCATAATTCCGCCTAAATATTTATCAGGCATCATAATTGTCGCCAACACCCAGGGTTCTTCGATATATTCTATTTTTGTGACATCGACCATATCCGCAGGATTTTCCAAATCCATAACCGACCCATCACGCAGATGCAGTTTATATAACACACTGGGCACAGTATTTATCAAATCCAAATTAAATTCGCGACGCAGACGTTCACTGATAATTTCCATATGCAACAGTCCCAAAAATCCGCATCGCAAACCAAACCCCAGCGCACTAGACTTTTCAACTGTAAACACGAACGACGCGTCATTCAGCGCCAATTTTTCCGCCCCCTCACGCAGCGCCGGATAATCATCAGCCGCCATCGGGAAAAACGAAGAAAACACCACCGGCACAGACGGTTTGAACCCAGGCAACACATCTCCACCCAAACGAGCATCAACAATCGTATCACCGACACGACAATCATGTATAGTTTTCATCCCAGTAATAATAAACCCAATTTCGCCAGTATTTAACGCATCAACATCAACCATTTTCGGGGTGAAATACCCAATCTTTTCGACAGCATATTCAGCCCCCGTTGCGATAAACCGAACCTTTTGCCCGCGTTTCAGTATTCCATCCACCACACGCACCAACACAACAACGCCCAAATAAGAATCATACCACGAATCAACCAACAAAGCACGTGTTGCACCCGATTCGTTTCCACAAGGTTCCGGCAATTTATGCACGATTTCTTCCAGCAAATCCGACACACCCGCACCTGTTTTTCCAGAAACGCAAACCGCATCAGTTGCATCCAAACCAATTGCATCAGAAATCTGTTGCCGAGTCCCCACAACATCCGAAGACGGCAAATCAATTTTATTCAGTACCGGCAACATTTCCAAATCGTTATCCAACGCCAAATAAGCATTAGCCAATGTTTGCGCCTGGACACCTTGGGTTGCATCGACCAAAACAATTGCGCCCTCGCACGCGGCCAACGACCTGGAAACCTCGTAAGAAAAATCGACATGTCCAGGTGTATCCATCAAATTCAATTGGTATTCATGACCGTCACGCGCGACATATTTCAAACGCACAGTCTGGGCCTTGATAGTAATTCCGCGTTCGCGTTCAATATCCATAGAATCCAAAACTTGGGCCTTCATCTCGCGCGATTGCAGACCACCGCAAAATTCAATCAATCTGTCCGACAGAGTCGATTTCCCATGGTCGATATGCGCCACAATAGAAAAATTTCGTATAAACTTTTGGTCCATCTTTTTCCCGCAAATATTACAATCTATCTGCGGCAATAATAAACCAGTATATTTTGATTTTCAACCAAATAATACACCAATTCCGCCAAAGATTTTTTTAATTACCACAGCATCAGCAACAAAATCCCGACCCCGGCTGCAATCACCGCCGCCGCCGTCAATTGCCAGAAATATTTTTTAACCACCGCATTGGCCTGGGCCTGAAATTTCCATAACAAGAACCCCACAATAACGAATCGGCCGGTTCGGAATATCGCAGACAGTCCCAAAAACAGCAACGCCGGGAACCCCATAAATCCGGCACAAATCGCCATCAACTTGTACGGCACAGGCGTAAAAGCAGTCACAAAAATAATAAACGCGCCATGTCGCACAAATAAATCTTGGGCCATCTGGAATTTTTCCATAGAGGCAAAATTTTCAATCAACCACACCCCCACAGAATCAAACAACCACAAACCAATCATATACGCAATTGCACCCCCAACAACCGACCCGATTGAGGCCGCAACCACAGTTGACACAGCACGTTTTCGATTCGCAACAATCGGAGGCGCCATAAAAACCTCGGGCGGGACGAATAAAAAAATAGACTCGCACACAGTCATTAAAAACACGAACCACGAATACATCCGCGTATCCGCCTTGTTCAGCATAAATTCACCGAATTTCATCCCCTGTCCTTTTTTTTCACATTTATATATAGTATTTCATCCACCAAAACGCAACGACATTTTTCACCCAGTGCGAATGCACTGCTGGGGTCTCCGTCATTCCGCAGAAGTGCGGAATCCAGTTTTGCGTTTCGCAAAACTTGTGTCATTTGGCTTATTACACAGGTTGTCAGACGGACAACTGGATACCGCCCTGCGGCGGTATGACACAGAACCACCCCCACCCCGTCCCCTTCTTTATGAAAGAAGGAGACAGTGTGATAAATCACACTGGCACACAATAAACATATTGATTTTTTACTTATATCCAGTAATTTATATTATATGAAATTACCACAAAACAAATCATTATCAGGTCTATCCCGCGCTTTACGAAACAACGGCACCAAAGCCGAGGCTGTATTGTGGAAACATATAAAAAACAAACAAGGATACGGATTCCAATTTCATCGTCAAAAAAACATAGGTCAATATATTGTTGATTTTTATTGTCCTACTATTGGTTTAGTTATCGAAGTTGACGGCAACTCTCATGACAACAAATATGAATACGATAATAAACGAGATAAATATCTAGAAAACCTTGGATTATGCGTATTACGTATAGATAATCAAGATATTTTATTTCAAACCAGCAAAGCATTATATTACATAGATTCTTTCATAGTTCACAGAATCAACGAATTTAAAAAGTGATTTACAAATTTTACCCCAGTGCGAATGCACCGTCCCCTTCTTTATGACTCTGGGCAGAATTTCGCAAAAAAAGCGGTGGTGAAACCACCGTCCCCTTCTTTATGAAAGAAGGGGGGGACCGTTGAAAACGGTGGGGTAATTGTGATTTATATTTTTCAAATTTATCACAACCACACCGGCTGACTCAAACTTTTCACAATTACCTCCCCCGCTCCGCGGGTACTCCTTCTTTCATAAAGAAGGAGACAGTGTGATAAATCACACTGGTTCCCACCCTATAAAAAAAACACATGTCGGTGTCGAAATTTTGCCAATACAAAATATGAAAAAAAATTACTTGATTTTTTAAAAAAAACAAATTTTGCACAAAACAAAAAGCCACCAACCACAACAAATACAATACACACAAGATTTTAACCATATACCCCAACCACAACAAAAAAAAATTAAAAAATACTTGATTCTGCGATTTGCGTCAATACAAAAAATGTGGTATAATATGCATAACAAAGGCGGGAGGATTTTTCGCATAACAAACGATTATTCACCCCACCAAACAAACAAACAAACAAACAAACAAACAAACAAACAAACAAACAAACAAACGAAAGAACAAAGGGAAAATAACATGAAACTAAGAAATCTTGCCTTTTTTGGCGTAATGGCGTCAATATTGGGCATTAACGGTGCATACGCAGACACCACAGACCCCGCAGTGATCATCGCATCCCAGGCATACGTCGATGCACAAAATGCACTTGATGAAAAAGTTGTAAACAAAGAAGCCGCCAATTATACAACTTTAAACGACACTGTTAAAGGAAGCACAACAAAATACCCATCAATGAACACATTGACAACGGCAATTAATAGTGTGGATTTATCAGGTGCAGTAGCGAATTTAGACCTTGCCGCACAAACTGGTAACGGGGTTATAAAAACAGTTACCCAGACAAACGGTCAAGTTGCGGCAACCCGTGAACTGATCGGCACAAACGACATTGGCAACAGCGCAGTTACCATGCCAAAAACAGACTTCGTTATTCAGCAAGGTACATCCAAACAAGGATGGAATACGGCAAGCGACAGCAGCACAGATGGGGACGAAAAAGCACTGGCCGAAGCATTAAAAGGAGCAGATAAATACGTTCCAACAGTTGGCGCAGTCGAAGTCCGCGTTAAAGACGCGATAGCCGAAGCAAAAGCAGCCATTCCATCAATCGGTAATGCTACCGTAAATGCAGATAGCGGCAAACTGGTAACTGGTGTTACAACGACAGCCGGTAAAGTAACCACCGTATCATCCAGCAAAGTTACCGATAGCTACATTGACGATAACACAATTAACGGAGGAAAATTGACAGCTGGAACGGTTACAAAGGCCAAATTAGACACCACAGTTCAAGCATCATTAGATTTGGCAGATAGCGCATTACAAGCAAGTGATATCAAAACAGGAACTGATGGCCTGGCAAGCACGACCAGCACAACAACCGCACCATCAGAAAAAGCCGTTGCTGACGAATTGGCAAAGAAAGCAGATATCGATGATGTCTACAGCACAGACGAGGCCGACAAAAAGTTCGAAGTAGTCGCTAATAAAGTAACAGCCACTGAGTTTGATAGCAACGCAACTAGCGACACAAAATACCCAACCGTGGCAGCCGTCGCTGATAAATTAGTTACAAAAACTAATGCCTCTGACATATTAGAAGACAGCGAAACATGGGACGCATCTACAAATAATGCAAAAAGAAATATAGAATACCCATCTGTCGCCGCTGTCACAAAATACGTCGAAAATGCAACAAGTGGTAAGTTAAACAAAAATAAGGCAATTACCGCGCAAAACAACAGTATTGTAAACTATGATGCCAATGGTTTGGTAACTGGCGGAACGCTGTTAGAAGATGCAACAGGCGGTTTAACCGGTGTCAATGCCGAAAATGCTGGAAACATGGGATGTTCAGCAAGTAATCCATGTGTTTTGACATACTTGGGCGGTTCTGGCGAAGCAGCTAAATACCGTTGGACAGCCATGGACACAGACCAACTGACTGCACAATAAAAAAACGATATACAAACAAGTATACCAAAAAAAACATGTTATTTCCCCAATCCCCGCCCCATGCGGGGATTTTTTGGCTTGACTTTTTATCTAAACTAATCTATCATTATGATAGTTATGAATACAAAAGTTATAAAATTTCAGAAAAAACTATCGCCAACGGATGCCACAAACAAAATCCGCGAAATCGCAATGGATTCTGATAACATTATTATCACAAACCACACAATCGAACGGATGCAAGAACGTGATTTTTCTATGCGCGATTTGTTAGAACTGTTGCGAAATGGATACGTCGATCAAGAACCTGAATATAATGCAGAAAAACAAGAATATAAATATAAAATTGCACGTGTCGTCGATACCAGGACTGCCGCCGCAATAACAATCATAATGAAAAACGAAAAACTACTGGTAATAACAATAATGTGGAAGATATACTAATGAAAAACAAATACCATTACACTTTATGCGGATTAAAAAACATATATCTAATGAATGGATACACAATGTCACACACCGATTACGGTGATGCTGTATCTATACAAAATGTGGACAATTTGCACAAAATAATCGCAGAAACAATTATAAACAAACCAATGCGTTTATTGCCCGAAGAATTTAAATTCTTGCGCAAAGAAATGAAACTGACTCAGTCTATGCTGGCACAAATTTTTAATGTTTCTGACCAAACTGTTGCACGTATTGAAAAAGGCGAAACCAATGCCGATACCCCGTACGAGGCACTATTTCGCGCATACGCAAACGAAATCATCAGTAAAAAACGCACAGAAATTGTCGCAGTAATCAATGAAATGAACGTTCAAAACGATGCAAAAAATCACGAAATAATGATGCAACTGACTAAAAACAAATGGCAATTCCAAGTTGCTTAACCCAATCCCCGCCCCCGCGGGGATTTTTATACCCCCACGACACCCCCAACAAACAAAAACGCATCCGCGTTTTTGTGTCATCCGGGGCGGGAGTGAGATTTCTTTGGGGCATAGCGCAAGTTGAACTCCGTTCGCTCGCAATGACAAAAAATACGAATTTTTCCATTAAAAAAATTCGTTGCATATACAAATTTTTACTTTTTTATGCCATAACACCAATTTTTTTACACGCCAAAACCCGCAGAAATCCGGAACAAAATATTTTTTTGAAAAAAAATGCATTTTTTTGAATTTTTTACTTGCGTATATACAAAGAAATTTACTATAAACATAATATAAAGATATTTTGGGGGGAGTATAAACCACAATACTACATCCAAATATCTTCACACACACAAACGAAGGAAAAGGAAATGAAATTTTACAAACAGCCATGGATTGGCCTTGCATTCTCTGTTTTTGCCGTTGGAAATGTATACGCTGATACCGTCATCGCGTCCAAGGACTATGTGGACAACGCCGTCGGCGCAAAACAGGATAAATTAACAACAACAAATGTTATAACCAGTGGTACTGGTGATGTCGTTACAGGCGTCACCGCATCAGACGGAACTGTTACCGTCACAAAAGGCTCCATAGACGTCAGTGGCGCAGTATCCGATGGCACCAACGCTTTGGATTTAACATCCAGCACAACCAAGGCACCATCTGTAAAGGCCGTTTTAGGTGTAAAATCAACATCCGCACTGGCAACAAAAGATTCCACAAATGTCGTTACAATATCTGCTGGTGCCGACAACAAGGTTCCAACAACCAAGGCTGTTGCTGACACCCTCAAACTTTTAGACAGCAAAAAAGGCACCGATACAGCTGCTGTTTCCAAGGTAATAACAAATGTTTCGCAAACAGACGGTCAAGTAACCTATCAAGAAGGCACAATAGGCATTAACGCCATAGCCAGCAGTGCAAAAGAAACAAACAATGTAGTAACATCAACAAACACAACAATATTACCAACTGTTGCCGGTGTCCAAGCCGGTATCGTAAAACAAGGCACAGCCACCGCAGATTGGTCAACCGTCACCAGTTCTACCGAGGGCGCAAGCGCACAATTAAAGGCCATGGAAACCGCAACAAACCGAGATAGTTATGTTCCAACCGTCGCCGCAGTTGAAAAACGTTTAAGTGGACTACAAGTCACATCCGCTATGATTCAAAACGGAACAATCGCAGAAGCAGACATCGGAACAGGAGCCGTCACAAATGGAAAATTGGGTGCCGACGCAGTTACATCAGACAAAATCAAAAATGGCGAGGTAAAAACTAACGACATCGCAGATTTAAACGTCACAACAGGCAAATTGGCCGCTGATGCAGTTACAAATGCAAAGTTGGCTGACAATGCTGTCCAAACAGAAAATGTCGTGGATAAAAGTTTAAAATATCAAAATGACATGAATAACCCTGCTTTGTATGACATCAATACAGGCGCGGTTCCTGCAAGTGATGTTTGCACCAAAACAGCGCCATGCATGCTGACATATTACAAAGAAGGAGGCTATGTTTATACTCGCTGGACACCATTGGATGCCGATGGTTTGTCTGCGAATGCCGCCACAACTGACAAGGGTGCATCAATATAATATAAAACCTTTATTCTTTTAAGTTTGTTTGTGTCCCCATGTTTCAACATGGGGATTTTTGTTTTATTTGAATATTCTAAAAACCTTTGTTATACTTATCACAAAACAAAGGATTTTTTATGAAACAATCTGGCAACCGTAATTCTCCACGTGGCAATCGTATCGCAGCCAAGGTTCAAACATTGGTGTCTGAAATTTTACGCGATAAATATATGGACGACCCAATTTTATCTGGTGTTTCTTTATCTGGTGCTGATTCTCATGGTGGGTTGTCTTTTGTGCGGTTATATTTTTATTCTCATGGCGACCGCGTTGCTGCACAAAAACGTCTGGACGACATTACCCGCGCTGTGCGATTTGAATTGGCGGCACGTATGAATCAAAAATATACTCCTGAAATTAAATTCGAATACGATGATACAATCGAACGCGCAGAACGCATCGAAACATTGTTGAAAAATTTATAAACTGTATTACACTCGTTCAAATACAGAAAATATCTCCCAATGCGATGCACCAACAAATTGGTCAACCGGTGTACATTTCGTCATTTTATATCCACCGCGTTCTAAAATCATTTTGTCCCGCAACCAAGTATCTGGATTGCACGATATATAAATTATCCGCAAAACTTTGGATTCTGCCAATATTTTTGATTGCGCCATTGCACCTGCGCGTGGTGGGTCCATAATCACAACATCGTATTCATTTAATTTATTCAGACTCAATGGACGTTTGAACAAATCACGCTGAACCCCAACCCCAGAAATATCAAAACCATCCGCCCCCGTCGCATAGGTAAAATTTCCCAGACCACAAAATAAATCTGCAACACGCGTCAAATCACCAACCGCACCAACCACCATATTGCGCAATATATTTTCTGTCGCCACAGTCGGCTGTAAAAACGCACCGTCTGGAAATTCCACCTCTTTCCCATCAAAAGAAATATATGGTTTGGCGTATTCACGCAACACAGTCCCGTTCCAAGTAAACCTGATTATCATGGCCGATAACCGCTGAACGCATATCCTGAATTCCCCGGAACAATACGGAACATCGGACAAAACATTTACAACAACCCCATTATCACACAATGTCACCAATACAGATGCCGCCCCACCCCATGGCAAAGCCGCTAAATCTGGTAATATCGCATTTATATCTGGCGCCATATTCGGACAATTCGTAATATCTATGATATCACGCGAACCAGCACGATAAAATCCAAAATGCCCGTTTACCGCCGCAAAATCACCACGACGACGAATGCCCGGTGTTCCCCACACAGCGGATTCTGGATTCACACCACGCGGCAAATTTTTCAATTTCTGGGCGCGATAATCCCCAGATGTAAAGTCATATTTACACCCACCACACAAACCAAAAAACGGACATTTTGTCATTATAAAACCTTTTGTTATGCACAAACTGTATCATAATTTTGGTTGATTCCAAATTATTTTCTGAATATCATATACATTATGAAAACAGATTCAGATAAAAAAATTGCTTTATTCGCAGGTGCGTTATCTTTGCCTTTTTTGGCACGCGATGCGTTGCGCCGTGCGGGTTGGGACGTCTTTGTCATAGGAATAAAAAATTTCTATGACCCAAAATTAAATCCTGATTTAGTCATCAGATTAGGCGGCGCTGGACGTGCAGCACGCGAATGCAAAAAACGCGGCATTCGTAAATTGACATTTGTCGGCGCGTTGGGACATATAAATTTATCTGATATCCGACCAGATTTATGGTCGTTGGGGTTATTATTATCTGTATTAAAACATCAACGGGGGTATGATTCTATGGCGGTTGCATTTAACAAGGCATTGGAAAAACGCGGTTATGAAATTGTTGCGGCTCAGGATATCGCACCTGAATTGACTTTTGAAAAGCCGGGCGTCCAAACAAAAATAAAACCAACTGCGGACGATAACAAAGATATCGAACGCGCAATCAGTGTTTCACACGTTATTGGCGAACAAGATATCGGCGCATCTGTGGTTGTTGATTCACAAGTTTTTGCTGTCGAGGCTGCCGAAGGCACCGCCCGGATGCTGGAACGCGTAATCGAAATGCGCCGTTTTCGTCGTAAACGCATATCTGGGGTATTTGCAAAAATGACAAAACCTGGCCAAGATTTGCGTATTGATATTCCTGCAATCGGCGTTGATACTGTCAAGGCGGTTGCCGCCGCAAAACTGCGCGGAATTGTGGTAAATGCGAAAACATGCTTTGTTATCGACAAACAGGCTGTATTGGATGCCGCAAACCAAGCAAAAATATTCATCATTGCAATATAAAAATATGGGCGGCAAAAATTGCCACCCATATCAACAAAAAAACTTAATTCCCCATATGTTTTGTAAAATCGTGCAAATCCGTACTGGTCGCGCTTAGAATCTTTGCAATACTGTTACTGGACGGCCAACGCGGCTGACCACATTTAGACCAACGTTTACTGCGATTAAATGTCGTTGCATCCAAACCACCGTTTCGCGCTAACCCAGAACAAGACATCCCGTGTTCAACAGCAAATTTTTCAATTGCACTCCATACTTCTTCATGAGTCATACCATACCTCCATATATCTGATATGCTTTTTTATAATTTTATAGTACACCAAACAAACCTTCTAGACGAACGTTTTCCCAGGATTTCCGGCACAAAAAATTATACGAAAAAATTTTTTGACAAAAACACTTGACAAATCAAATAAAATGTATTACATTACGATTCGTCAAAGGGATTAATCCATTTGATTTCAGTTATCAACGATAGCTGAACGGGGCCCAGGGATTCAGACTCCCTCCTACATTCTCTCTCCTCTGGACCTTGGACCCCAAACCTTTTTATACAGTTTAGAATGCCCGTTTCTTTTTCTCCTTTCCTTCCTTTCTGGGCATTCGAAAATACCGCCGGCAACGGCGATATTTTTTTTATAGAAAAAGCAGAACAATCAAATTATATGCGGGGATTGGAAGTGTCTGACGATTTGCAGTGTATTAGACATACATAAAAATCGGAAAACGCGACAAGTCCCCATTAAATCTTAAATGATAAAAATCAAATTATATGCGGGGATTGGAAGCGTTTGACGATTTGCAGTGTATTAGACATACATAAAAATCGAAAAACGCGACAAGTCCCCATATAATTTGATTTTTTAGTGAACTATGCCATCACCATCGACTATCTGAACCTGACGCCACACATGAGTCTTGCTATCCCCTGTCCCAGTGACATCCAACAAATACAATCCTTCATCTGGCCACAAATTTTCCAAGGTCACATTAATATTATTCTCGATGGTTCGTGCCAAATTATCAACATATGTTTTATTATAATAATTATTCCACAGATATGTCTTTTCTACATACAAAGGCAATTCAACCGTAGACAAATCTAAAACATGCCACGATTCAACCTGATTACCTTGGTCATCTGTTTCGTATTCGTCTAAATAACGCCATTGCAATTTACCGTCAAAAACACGTATTTCAGATGTCCGTGCATTATCTCCTTCGATAGCCAAATAACGCCGCAAGCCCTCCATATCAACAGCAATTTCTCCACTTTCGTTCAACAAAATATAACCATCAGCCGCAGGCGTCAGTTTTATTTGTTTTCCAGCCATCTCAGAATCTATACGATTTATCGCCACATTGAAATCCGTTGTAGTCACCCAATCATCCAACAAAGAAGTCAAATCATAAACAGTTGTCCACTTTGCAACCGAATTTCCCGTCTCAGTATCTGTTTCAAATTCGTCAGTATATCGCCATTGTAATTTACCATCTTGAACACGCATCTCGGACGTTCTGAATCCATCAATTCTCAAAGCATCTTTCAAATCATCATATTTCAACCCGATTATTTCACCATCACTGCCATCGATTGGTGAAATAGAGATAAAACCACCCTCGCTTTCAGTCAATTTAACCTGTTTCGTCGCCAATCCGTTATCCACATACGTTTTTGTTGCATAATTTTCCAATTCTGTGGACAAATTACCGCTGGTAATATAATTATTTAAAGTATTTATCAAAGCTGTATTGCTGACATAACTTTCCAATTTACCATCTATTAAATCACCAATCTTAACAGAAACATCCGTCCATTTTTTTGTTGTACCATCTGCCTCAAACGCATCCAAATACCGCCAACGCAAAACGCCATCCGATGTTATTTCCATTTCTATATCTTTTTGTGCAGCCGGAATTTGTAAATCTTGTTTCAACTTATCAAACTTTACATTTATGGTATCACCATTAATTTCCAAATACCCATTCGCATCAGTAGACATAGCCAACTGCAAATCAGACAAATCATTCAACGTTGCATAACCCGCCAACTTTGTTTCAATCAAAGTGTTGATATTTTCAGAAACATTCGTCCATTTTTTTGTTGTACCATCTGCCTCGAACGCATCCAAATACCGCCAACGCAAAACACCATCAGATGTTATTTCCATTTCAATATCTTTTTGTGCAGCCGGAATTTCCAATGCGGCTTTTAAATCTTCAAATTTAATACCTATTTGATTATTGTTAATTTCCAAATATCCTGTATCACTCGCAGTCAACGCACCTTGCAATCCAGCCAATTCCGTTTTCAAAACATATGCAGACAAATCAACAAAATCACTAATTTTTTTGTTCGTTTTATTCCAATCAGTATTACCTGCGTAACGCCACTGAATTTTTCCATCATTATCAAACTCTACTTCAACAGCACGTTCCGCTGGGATTTCCAAAGCATCCTTCAAATCATCAAATTTAACACCAATTTGATTATTTTCTATCTTCAAAAAACCAGTCTCACTCGCGGTCAAAGCACCTTGCAATCCAGCCAACTCTGTCTTTTTTACATAATCTGCCAAAGTTTGAACTTGGACATAATTTTCTAAATTTTGACGCATCAAAGCACCAATATCGGCCGTATTCCATCTTTTTGTCACACCATCTGCCTCGTATTCATCTGAATACCGCCATTGTAATTTACCATTTTCTGCATCATATCTGATTTCAGAACTTTTATTATCCGCAATATTCAAAGCGTCTTTCAAGGCATCAAATCGAACACCAACCTTTCCAGTTTCTTGATTTATTTCAATAAAACCATTATCAGCCTCACTCAGCACACCCTGCTTACCCGCCAAAGCCTCACTCAACGAAACATTATTATTCGCCAAATCATAAGTATTTAAAATACTCCCCAAATCAAGAACCATCTGCTTTTCCGCATCACACGCTGTTTTTGCAGGATTCGCATAACACCACCATAATTTGTAATCATCATCTATTTCGGTCAATATTGCCTTATCTGTCCCCAACGCCGTCTGCAAATCATTTTTCAAAGCATCTATATCTATGGATATAACATTATCTTCCGAACCAGTAATTTCAATATAATCACCATCACCAACAATCAATGCGTTCTGCTTATCATCTTCCAAACGATCAACCTGTGTACGCAATGCGTCTAACTCTGAACGCAATGCTTCAACATCCTCACCTGTTGCACCACCACCGGTCCCAGTACCACCACCCCCAGGAACAACACCTGTTGAATGTGACAAATTTAAATATTTACCAATAGACAAACGAGCCGACGGAGACGCAACCCCATTAATCGAAACACCATTAGACAAAGAACCATTATCTGCATTTGATACCAAACCAGCACCAGATTGAACAGACACCTTATTACTCGTAGAACTCGGTGTAAAACGTAACGAAGAAGCACGAGCTGTTTGACTAACCGCAGTAGTGGACGCCCCCGGCTTTGAATCATTATTCACACTACCACCCGCAGACACACTTGCTCCGCCAGAAACAGTCTTTGTACCACCGCCCAACATACGAACCGCAGGTGCTGCAAACGCCTGCCCACCCAGCATAGAAACAACGCTGGTCAAAACCAATGAATAAACACCTGTTCTGCGTTTCATACTCTCTCTTTTATCCCTCTAACTTTAAAAACTAAACCTTATACCGACAGACAATGCATTTTCCAATATTAAATCGTTTTCAACCTGTAATACATACTGATCCACCCCAGAACCCACCGTTTCTTCCCATTCAAATACCCGTGCAATGTCAACCCCCTTCATCAACGACAAACGATATCTAAAATCAACAAACACATTATCAGCAATTTCCGTTGCATAACCCAACGCAAAACCAACCTTGGGCGATATAGAGTTTTCTTCAGCACCATCCCCAACAAAAGACGCCCCTGTCAACGTAACCTTTGGCCGAGCAACCCCCAATCCGCCGCCCAAATACATTCCAGAATCAAAATCATAATACACATTCGCCATCAAATACGGAATAGATAACTTGTATGTAGCAAAATCATCCGCATCTGAAAATTCAGAATTCATACCCAACTCAATATCACCACGCAAACCAGAATCGAAATAAGTTCCAACCACAAACGAACCGCCAAACACAGATTCAAACGAATACTCATCACTATCTGCCATCAACCAAACCCCAGGTTTATCAGAACTATATTCATTTTCCCAAGACCATAAATTCATCATTGCATTAACACCAATATACCAGTCTTTTGATGTTTTCGACAAATTCTGAGTGCGTTTTTTTGCCATTGACACCGACCGAGCATTGACCATAACAGGCTCTATTTTCTCAATCGTTTCACCTTTATTTGTATATTCCCCAGCCGTCCCAGGATACCATTCACGATACTGCAATACCGCAGGACGATAATCTGCCTGACGTGCATACGGATAACAATCACCACCGCATTCTGCACCTGTTCCACACGATTTCGATGGCGTATACACCATACTGGCCAACGCACCAACAGGCATAACCCCCGCAAAAAACATATAAAAAGCAACTTTTTTCCACAACATTTTATACCATTTATCGAATTAATTTTATCACATTTTCAAACTTTTTCCAAACTATAAAATCATTATTTTTTTAATATCTTTACAATTTTTAACATTTGACCACGGTGTTATTTTTTTCTAACATAAAAATGCTATGGAAGAAAAGACATCTACAATATCACTAACAAACGTTGCTGCATCATATGATAATGGTGCCGATGTTTTAACCGATGTATCATTTAATATCACAGGTGGCGCAATTTATTTTTTAACAGGCGCATCCGGGGCAGGAAAAACAACATTGTTGCGTTTAATTTATCAACTACACAAGCCACACACCGGCCAAATTAAATTATTCGGCGAAATTACAAATGATATGTCACGCGATGAAATTACAAACATTCGCAAAAAAATGGCAATTGTATTCCAAGAATACTCACTGTTATCACATTTATCTGTATTTGATAATGTCGCACTGCCCTTGCGCGTTCGTGGTGTTTCTGAATCGAAAATTCGTTCTCTTGTCCCCCAGGTACTGGACTGGGTTGGTTTGGGAAAATATTCAAATGAAAAACCTTTGTCACTCAGTGGCGGTCAACAACAACGCGTATCGGTTGCACGTGCAATTATTGTCCAACCATCTATTTTACTGGCCGACGAACCAACTGGAAACTTGGACGATGACAATACCGCACGTTTGATGGACTTATTTATCCAGATGAACAAAATGTTTGGCACAACGATTATTTTGGCAACTCATAACCAACGTTTAATAGACACATATAAATTTCCGGTAATACACGTTGAAAACCACCATGTAAAATTCATCACCAAGCCCGAGGCCCCAACCCAAACAAAAAAATTATGGAAAGGACCTGCCCCAAAAAATTATTTTAATGAATTATCTAAACAATTTGATGACATTGGGAATATACAATGAAACAAAAACCTGTTGTTTTTTCACTGATACGCGAACAAAGTACATTTATGACAGCAATTATGTCTGTTTTGACATTTTTGTCTGTTTTAACATTGGGCATCGCATTAATGATTGGGACTGGGGCTGTGCGTATGAATACGGCATGGGACTTGGTTGCAACAATTCAGACCAACGATACAAATAATGTTCAAAAAATTCGTGATGTTTTAAATGACAATAAAAAAGTCATAAAATCAACAAACGAAATCAGTACCAGTCAAATCAAAGATTTAATGTCACCTTGGCTATCAACAAACATTTCTTTGGAAAAATACTTACCCAAAGTATGGGAGGTTGAATTCCAAACCGCCACAGACTTAAAAACAGTTCAAACACAAATTACACCATACGCAAAATTTTTAACCCATAAAAACGCATTATCAACACCGATTCGCGCAGGATGGTATTTAATCGCAATTTGTGTATTGGTATTATTGGTGGCATTGGGCTCAATCACAACATGCATAACATACATTGCACATAACACTGCAATGCTGCATAAACGCGAACTTGAAATATTAAATCAAATTGGGGCCAGCGATTCGTTCGTCGCCCACCAAATGCAGATTATTGTTGCCCGCATTTGCACACGCGCCACAGTATTTGGTTTTGTGATTGCTTTGCCATTTTTGTTTTTAATAATGGCTGCATCACATTCTGCACGCGTTGGTTTAATGGCAACAATTGGATTAAACGTTTTTGGTTGGACATTATTATGTATGCTACCGATTTTAATCACAATATTTGCAACATATATTACAAAACATACAACTAAAAAGATTTTACAAAACAGTTAAAAAATGAAAATAATCACACCATCTATTTTAATATTAGGGCTATTTGTATTTGGCGGAATGATATACAAATTAACATCGCCTATGGGATGCGGCCCAATATTACCAAATGACAATATATTTGTTTTAACCGGTGATGCTCGACGCGTTCCATACGCCATGCGCCAAACAAAAAATTATCCATCTGCCAAGATTTATATAATCGGTGTTGGGGGACATAAATTCGACACATCAAATCGGCATGTAATAATGGAAACAAAATCCAAATCAACATACCAAAACGCACTGGCGATTGAAAAAATTGTTCGTCAAAAGAATTTATCGCGAATCGTAATCGTCACCACCGAAGAACATATGAAACGCGCAATTCATTTAATACATCACGAAATTCCAAAAACAGAATTAGTAACATGTTCTGCACCATTGGTTGGCATGTCGGCACCAAATCGTCTGGAACGATGGACCGCAGAATATTTAAAATATATCGTAACTCTATTTGGTATCAAAGAAGGTTAAAATGTTCAGAACTATTATTTTCAAAATCACACTCGCAATGTATTTTATCGCATGGACTCCACTATTGGGCCTGTGTTTAATAAATAAACGCCTGACCAGAATTGCAATGCGTGCAGAAACAATAGGGGTTTTATTTTTGGCCAAGACAATTGCCGGCATAACATACGCAATACATTATCCACCGGTTGAAGAAAACGGCATACCAACCAAGCCAAACACAAACACCCGTCTGGACGGCAAGGCAATAATTGCGGCAAAACATATGTCTATTATGGAGGTGGCAATTTTATTTCTGACAATTCCAAAATCATTTTTTATTGTAAAGCGCGAATTATTATGGATACCGATTTACGGTTGGGCATTTTGGCGGGTTGGTTTTATCGGCGTGAATCGCACACGCGGACGCACAAACATGTCAAAACTAACCGAACGCGTCACAGACAGAATTATGAACGGATACACATTGGTTATTTATCCCGAAGGGACACGCACAATGCCAGGACAACGCCCTGCATTAAAGCGCGGTCTGATGTTTTTAGCCCAAGAATTAAAACTGCCGATTTTACCAGTTGGCACAGACGCGGGCCTATATTGGCCAAAACGTGGCAAAATGTCCCCTGGGGTCACAAATATGTATTTTGAAAATCTGTTGCCATCAACGGCAGATTTAAAAGAAATTGCCACGGCAATCAACCAACACAGCGCATAATCCGATTCGTTTTGACAGCCTCGCAACAACAAAGTAAACAGTGTATGGCACAGCACAACAAAAAAAATCCCTGTCAATATATGACAGGAATTGGGAATTGAATTTCGGGAACTCTTTGGAAAAGCCCTGAAAGTTTTGACACATTTTCATGCATCTGTTTTTTTGATTTTATAAGTCAACATATATCAACCATAAAACCAAAACTGTGTATTATGGTTCGATGATGGGGTACCAATGTGGTGCGCCGTCTTCATCTTGGACAAGTAAGCATTTCATATTCGCGGGGCAACTTTCATCGGGACGGGTTTGTTTTGTTTCGTGCAAAGTTGCGATTTGTCCGGTTTGGGTTATTGTGCGACTAACGACACTTTCAATCGTTTGAACAGTTGTCGCCAATTTTGCCTCAGCCGCTGCAAATTCTTCATCCACATATTTCGTCGTCGCGATTTTGATTTCCGCCACTGGCCCCGCAATAAATTCACCTGTCCCAGAATTCGTAAAAAATGTCCCTGATACAGTGTCATACATACCAACCTCACCATCACTATCGCGTTTAGCAGGGATAAAGTTACGACTTCCAGCTGCGGTAGTCATTTCAAAATAATGTATTCTTGTTTTAGATGCACCACCAGAGTATTTATTACACTTAAATAGATATATATTTCCCGTATTAATTAATGTCCCCGCATATGTTGTACTAAAAGTTTCTCCCGCATAAACACCAGATGCACTACCATTATCCGCCTCAAAATCAAATTCGTAAGGAACATTTAAACTTGTGTTAAAAAAAGTGGATGATGATTTTCCAACATACCAATCGCTACCTAATGCAAGCCAACCATCAGGATGAGAAGAAGAGTTTTTATCCCAAGCCGTAAAGCAAATATTTTGCGCACCTTGTATTCCCCAAGGACGAGTAATACTGTTATAGCCTAACGGTGTTATTTTTGCTTTCGCCTTTGCATAATTTGTGGTTATTTCTAACCCCGTATCAATATACTGCGTGCCGGTGGATTCGATGTATTCTAACTCTGTATAACCGGCGGGTAATGTTGCAAATACGGGCGAGATGAAAAAAGCACAAAAAACACATGCAAAAAGTGCGATTTTCTGAAAAACTCTTAAAAATATATGTTTTTTATGCATTTTTTTACTCTCTCGATATTTTGATTTTTCCTTAGAATTCCTTAGGTTTTTCCCTTTGTGCATAGTATACCAAAAACCTAGGTTTTTTTGCGACACCACACCGCGCGAAGGCCGGATTTTATAA
>JAGHVJ010000024.1 GCA_018064365.1 Candidatus Enterousia onthequi
TAAAAAAGTGTCGCAAAAAACCTAGGTTTTGTGACAAGTGTTTTTTTTAGTTTTTTTCAATTTTTTTAATTTTCGGTTTTTGCGCAAAAACAAAGGGTTATAAAATCCTGGCTTTGCGCGGCGAAGTGTCGCAAAAAAACCTAGGTTTTTGGTATACTATGTACAAAGGGAAAAACCTAAGGAAATCTAAGGAAAAATCAAAATTATGAGAGAGTAAAAAAATGCATAAAAAACATATATTTTTAAGAGTTTTTCAAAAAATCACCGTTTTTGCATGTGTGTTTTGTGCATTTTTCATCTCGCCCGTATTTGCAACATTACCCGCCGGTTATACAGAGTTAGAATACATCGAATCCACCGGCACACAGTATATTGATACAGGCATAAAGCCGAATAACAACACAAAGATTACAGCATATTTCAAGTCTACTAATACTTCTGTGACTCAAGCACTAATTGGTGCAAGAACTAATTTTAACATAAATTCATTTACTATATGGGAAAACGTTACAGATAGAATGAGGTTTGACTATCAATCAGACCAACTTACCCAAGGTATAATATCTACAACAAATTGGAATTATGTTATAAAAGACGGAATAAACAATTACTTGAATGGAACACAATTAAATTCAAATGTTCAAGAAACATTTGCTGGCAATTATCCATTAACAATTGGTGCTGTTAATACAGCTGGAAGCGTTAGTAGTATTTGTAGTGCAAAATTTGGTGTTGTTGAGATATACCAGAACGGGAGTGTTTTATCATTCAAAGGTATTCCTGCTAAGCGTATCTCAGACAACGCTGTAGGTATGTATGATATTGCAAACAGTGGGAAGAATCTGTTTGATGGTGTAATGGAAGATGGAAATATTGGCAACGACGGTCAAGACACAGGCACAGCAAGTACGTATTATAGAAGTAAAAACTACACCGAAATAAAACCTAGTACAACTTATCAGTTTTCTTTTAATACAAGCATAGTAAATGGGCAATTTTATATAATTGATTATGATGAAGATAAAAACTTTATTTCAAGAACTCCATATAACGATTTTGTTAGAGAAGGTGGTAGAGTTGGTGGTTATACATCATCAGCCAATACAAAATTCATTAGGTTTTTCATATATTCTGGTTCACCACTTCCTCACGATGTAATTACTTGGATACAGATGGAAAAAGGCTCAACTGTAACTTCCTACGAACCATACCCTTTCTACACTAATGCTGGTACAGGTACATTTATTGCAGGACCAGAAAAATCAATAACGAACATTCAAATCGCAACGACTAAATTTGTGGATGATGAATTTAAGGCAGCTGAGGACCAGTTGGCAACAACTGTCCAAACGATTGAAAACGTTGTCAGTCGCACGATTGCCCAGACCGGACAGATTCAGATATTACAAGATACGAAACAAACGCGCCCCGATGAAAATTGTCCTGCAAACATGAAATGCCTGCTGGTTCAAGACGAAGACGGCACACCACATTGGTACCCCATAATCGAACCATAAATCCCCCGGCGCAACACATTTTTTGTCATTGCGAGCGAACGGAGTTCAACTTGCGCGGTGTGACGCAAGGCCGAACGAGTGAGACGTGGCAATCCAGTCAATAATAAAATCCAGCATGCTGCTAGCCTTGCGTCATACCGCCGCAGGGCGGTATCCAGTTGTCCCATCGGGCAACCTGTGTTATTCAGCATTATTATTTATCGATTTGTTTTTGTGGAATTATACTTGTTCGTTTTCTCGCAGATACGATTTTTCTTGCGTGCTCATAGACGGACTTCAAAAATTTATTTCCGTTGCGTTTCATCGTTTGAAATATTTCTTTGATTTGTTCGTCGTTTTTGCCGTCTAATATCAATTCATCAATGTCGGGTAATGGTGTGAATCCAGATTTCTGGGTCCCAGAATTACGAACACCTGATTGAACGACATTATGCATCAAATCCATCAACATTTTCCCGTTATTTGTATGGTCTGTTTGATTGGTTCGTATATTATGGTGTTCCTGGGTTGATGGAATAATGTCAAACAAATCAAGTGATTTAAAACGGTTTTTGACGAAAAACACATTACCGGCAGATTTGCCAACAAAACCGTTCGGGATTTCTTCGGGAAATTTTCTGGTAAAATCAGTTATGTAATTTCCTGCGCGTTTTGTGTAATCTGACCTTGCATAAATATCATATCCAGATGTAAATGTGATAAACGGACTGTTGGTTACGCCCAGTGGGCAATCTGGATTTAATGCCACAACCAACAATTGCGATAATACTTTTTTAATTTCCAAATTATTATACCCCAAATCTCGCATCTTGTTTTGCAGACGTTCGTGCATCATCAGAGCAACATAAGCCCCATGACAATGCGCCATCAAATTTATTTTGCGAATTTGTCTTTGCGCCAAATCCAAAGGCAACCGTTTGCCGGTGTTGTCTGTAATGCGTGGCAATAATATTGCATCAAACAATTTGTCCAAATATGCAGGTTCAAAATATTTTTCATACGGATAAATGCGCTGACTCAATCGGAATATCTCGTCTGGGGTATATTGTAATTGTTTCGCAACAGATTCTAATTTCTGTTTGATAATTGGTTTAATTTTTGCAATATCGCCATCTACGATATATGTGAAATTTATATTGTTTTTCTCTATGACATTACGATGCAGAACTTTGTTTATAATATGTGTAAATTTTTTTGCGTTTTCTCGTAATACAGGTATAACAATACGACGAAAAACCCTGTCTATATTATTCTCGGTTATATATAAATTAAAACAATTATTTCCCAGTCGCAGTTCGTCTGGCGTGTTGGTTTTTACGCCCAGTATATTTTGGTTGTATTTATCATATTGAATTTCACGTGCTGCTTTGGCCCCATTTGGGTTGTCAAACGTATATCCAACAATATAATTGCTAATATTGGGCAAACCATCTAAATAATCTTGTGCAATTATATGTCCAACTTTTTGCATTGATTCCCCAGGGGCAATCCCAGCCCCAGATAAAAAAACAGTGCACACTTCATCCCCAGGAATAGCAGTGATATTCTGCCAATTTTTTCCCACAGATTTTGTATCGTCATATTTTATTATTTGAAATCCCATGCCCGCATTATACTGCTTTTCTTGTGTGGTTTCAATGCAAAATAGTGCGCATATCTCTTTTGATTGACTTTTATAAATAAATTTGGTATAATCCACAGCATGAAAACAGGGTTAAAATTTGATTCTTTCACTTGGTGGCTGTAGTCGCAGCCTATATATTTCATACTTATTTTTTAATCACATTACAGTTTTGAATTTAACACAAAGGATTTTATAATGAAAAACCAAGAACAAGTTATGCTAACAGGCGTGCGCCCAAGTGGAAATCTGACATTGGGGAATTATCTGGGGGCAATCAGAAATTTTGTTTCGCGCCAAGATAAATACAAAAGTTATATTTTTGTTGCTGATTTGCATGCAATTACATCTCCACGAAATCCAGAAGAATTGCGTGATGCTGTGAATGACTGTATGGCGATGTATCTGGCGTGTGGTATCAACCCAGAACAAACAACAATGTTCCGTCAAAGTGCGGTTTTGGAACACGGTGTAATGGGCTTTATAATGACTTTTCAAACCCATATGGGCGAATTGTCGCGTATGACCCAATTCAAACTGAAATCGCAATCTTCCAGTAATAATAGTATTGATACAGGGTTATTTGTGTATCCTCCATTGATGGCTGCTGATATTTTACTGTATAATACAGATATGGTTCCTGTTGGACTGGATCAACAACAGCATGTAGAATTGACACGTGATTTGGCTCAGCGTTTTAATAACCGTTATGGCAAAGTATTTAACGAACCGTCTGTGTATATTGCGCCGATTGGCAATAAAATTCTAAATTTGCAGAACCCATCTGAAAAAATGAGTAAATCAGACGGACAAAATTTGGGAACTATATTCTTGAAAGACGATTTGAAATTGGTTCGAAAAAAGATAATGTCTGCGGTCACAGATAGCGAGTCCGTCGTTCGTTTTGACGAAGAGGCAAAGCCTGGTATTTCCAATTTGATTAGCATCTTGTCTGCAACAACCGGTGAAAGTATCGAAAGTATCGAACAACGATTTGCAGGACATGGCTATGGCGATTTCAAAAAGGCGGTTGCTGATGCGGTTTGTGATTTAATTTCTGGAATACAAACAAAATACCAAGAATACAAAAATCCAGATGTATTAAACAAGATTCTGGACGCTGGTGCGGCCCAGGCTCGTATAGTTGCATCGGAAACTTTGGACCGTGCAAAAATTGCATTGGGCTTAAAATAAATAATTTTATAAACCAAGACAAAAGGGCAGGCAACAAATGATTTATCATATCTATGACAAGACAAAATTGACGGATATCCCGTCGAACGACACAAATAACACTTGGTTGGACTTTAACGAATTGTTGGTTGCAAATGGTATAAGTAATAACGATGTTATTGTCAAAGAATTGATAAATTCTGACGATTTTTTGCGTGCGGTTTTACGTAAATTTAACCCAGAAAAACGTTTCGTCAGTCATTGTTTTTATTTTGAAAACCCAAATGTTGCCACTCGGTTTATTGTGTCTGATGCTGCGTTAAACCAATTCCCGGATATGCCAACTCGTGTTAAAATTGTGAAAAATGCGCTGGATTTTTGTAAAAACACAAAGATTTTGGGTGATATTCGCCCCATTGTGACATTTTTGAATCACTCGGGGCATTTTAATATCAAAAATCCAACCGCCTGTACCAGTCATCTGTTGGTGACCGAGTGTTCTCAAACGATGGGGAATTTGGCAGATTTTTCTGATTTCCAATTGGATTGTTGTTTGTCAGAAAATGCTCGCAAAATTAAAAAAATTCCACAAAATCGTAATACGGACATAATCATTGTCAACGATATAAACGAAGGCAATTCTATCGTAAAATCATTTTTGTTAAATGGTTGGCATGGATACGGTTTTTTAACCGGTTTGGATATGCGTATTGTTCTGAATTCACGGGCAAATTTATCAGAAAATACGAACGCGATTGCTAAAATTGCAAAATAAACACATGTTTCAGAATATTATTGCAAAAAAATAAAAAAATTGCTTGAAACCAGGGGGCTTTTGCGCTATATTCCATGGCGTTACACAAAAGGATTTTTCATGAATTACCCGTATATGCCAAAATCTACCGCGTTGTGGTTGATTGAAAACACATCATTGACATTTGAACAAATTGCTGATTTCTGCGGCATGCACGAATTAGAGGTTAAAAATATCGCCGATGCCGAAAGTCATAAAATGCAGGGGTTAAACCCAATTTTGAACGGTCAATTGACACGCGAAAACATCGCCCAGGCCGAGGCTGACCCAACAATGCGTCTGACATTGACACAAAATATTGTTGATGCCCAAGAAAAAAACAAACGCAGTGGCGGTTATACACCAAAATTGCATCGTCAAAATCGTATGGGCGGCATTTTGTGGATTTTGAAAAATTATCCAGAATTATCCGATGGTCAAATTGCTCGTTTAATGCGCAGTACAAATCCAACTGTTTCATCTATTCGCAACAAAACACACAAAAGTTTTTCTGACATTCATGTGTGCAACCCGATAACATTGGGTTTGGTTTCTGAAAGTGTCTTGAAAGACGAAGTGACCAAGGCTCAAAAAAAATTGCAAACAACGAAATAATTTAAAAATCTTTAATCAAAGGTTTGTTGATGACTAAAAAACTAGACGAAGCAACAAAAATGTTGGTCGACTCGTTGCCAGAAAACTTGCAGAAACTGGCAACGACATCTATTGAAAACGGTTATTTTTCACAAAGTGATTTTGCCGAGGCCACCTCTCTGGACGAAATCCCCGAAGAAGAACAACCCGAAGTTATGGATTTTTTTCAACAAGACCTGGGATTAGAATTGGTCGAATCTGACAGTTTTTCCAAAGATATGGACCGCTATTACCAAATCGAAGATGAAGACGATGGCCCGACTGATAAAACCCGTGATTTGTTAAATAACGCGGTAGAGCAGGTTGATATCAACGATGAAGATTACGACCATTACGCAAAACAATTGGAACGCAGCCAAACCGGTAATTTGGTTTTGGGCGTCCAAGATTCTGTCCAATCATATTTGAAACAAATCGGCACGGTGCAATTATTGACCGCCGCAGGCGAAGTTGCAATCGCCCAACGTATCGAGGCTGCATCCAGACTAATGGTTTACGGTCTGTGCGAAAGTCCAATGACCATCCAGGCAATGTTGGATTGGTATCAACAATTATTAAACGAAGAAATCCGTCTGCGTTATATTATAAATCTAGAGGTTATGTATTCATCTGAATCAGAACAGAAATCTTTGGCGGCGATATCTGAAACATTAAAGTCCAAGGGTGTTGAACGCGTTGATGAATTAAATGATGACGATTTGGACGATTTGGAAGAATCTACTGTTTTGGAAGATGATGAAGAAGACGAAAACGACGAAGATGAAGATGGTGTTAAAAAAGAAGACACACCTCGTGGAACATCTGGTGTGCCGATTCCTGTAATGGAAGATTCTTTGATGCCAATGATTTTGGATTTGTTTGCTAAAATCAAACGTATATTCAACAGTATGCAAAAATTACAGGCCAACCGTTTGGCGAATTTGTTGACATCTGATAAACCAGACGAGGCATTAGAAAAGAAATACAATAAAATGCGTTTAGAGTTATTCGAAAACGTCAGTAAAATTCGTTTGAACGACGATCGTATTGCAGAAATTTTGGAACAGTTGACTAAACGCGACCAGTTGTTAATGGGACTCGAAGGCAAATTATTGCGTCTTGCGATGGCGAACAAGGTCAAACGCGAAGATTTCTTGGCGGAATATACTGGCAACGAAATCAACCGCAATTGGGTAAAAAAATTACAAAAACATAAATCGACTGTTTGGTCTAATTTTGCCAAAAATTTTGAAAAAGAAATCTTGAAAATCCAAGAAGATATTACAAATATTGCGAACGAAACTGGCCAACCAACATCAGAATATAAAAAGGTTGTTGAATTGGTTCGTCGTGGCCAGGCCGAGGCCGCTCGTGCAAAACGTGAAATGATAGAGGCGAACCTTCGTTTGGTTATTAAATTCGCGAAAAAATCCAGTAACCGTGGTTTGGGATTGGATTTCTCGGATTTGGTTCAAGACGGCAATATCGGCTTGATGAAGGCTGTGGATAAATTTGATTATCGTTTGGGTAATAAATTTTCAACATACGCAACAAACTGGATACAACAGGGTATTTCGCGCAGTATTGCCGACCAGGCTCGTACAATTCGTATCCCTGTGCATATGATTGACAATATTCACAAGATTCAACGTGCCTCGCGCCAGTTTATGCACAAATATGGACGCGCACCGACCGCCGAAGAATTATCAAAAATCATCTATTTACCGGTGGACAAAATCCACAAGGCAATGAAGGTGAACTTGAAACCAATATCATTAGAGGCGCCTGTGGGAACCGAAGACGACAGCTCGCGTCTTGAAATTATTGCGGATGAAACTGCGAAAAATCCATTTGTGTCTGCGGCACAAAAGAATCTGCGTAAAATTGTCACCCAGATTCTGTCAGAATTGGATCCAAAAGAAGAAACTGTTTTGCGTCAACGCTTTGGTATGAGTACGAATAAATCGTGCACATTGGAAGAGGTTGGGGAGTACATCGGTGTGACTCGTGAACGTATTCGCCAGATTGAACAAAAGGCATTGAACAAGTTGAAACACCCAACTCGCGCCCGTAAATTACGCAGTTTCTTGGAAGAAGACTAAGATTCTAGCACCGTTGGTGTGATTGTAAAAAGGGGACTTGCATTGGCAAAAAGTATACTGTTGTGTTGTAATGGTCTGTCTGGTACAGGTAAAACGACATTTATACAAAAATATGCCGTGCCAAATGGGTTCCATAACTTGATATCGGCAACCACGCGTCAAAAACGTACCGAAGAAACAGATGGTGTTTCATATTATTTCCGTGATGAAAAATATTTTGAAACAGAAAAATTTGCAACCTATTTGTGGGTGAATAAGGATTTTTGGAAACCGGGCGAACCAAAATGGCTGTATGGTATCCCAGAATTCGAGATTTACAATCATATTGGCAAAAATTTAATTTATGATGTTATTCAACCAAGATACACACGTGAATTAATGGATTGGTTTATCGCGCATAATCTGAATGAAAAGTATGAGTTTCGTGTTGCGTATTTCACAACGCAAAAAGACAATTTTGAAATAGCAGGGCAACGCGCGACAATGAAAAACGACCTGGATGTGCGTCGTGCAAACACATGCACACCGGATGATTTTAAACGTGCAAATGTCAATATAGATTTTATTACAATGCCACGTGATGATAAACCAAATCTGGATTTAATAAAATTGGTCCAATCACAAAATAACAGATAAAAAAACGGCATATAGCCGTTTTTCTTATGGTTCGATGATGGGGTACCAGTGTGGGGTGCCGTCTTCGTCTTGGACTAGCAAACATTTCATGTTTGCGGGGCATGATTCATCAGGACGCGTTTGTTTGGTGTCTTGTAATATCTGAATTTGTCCGGTTTGGGCAATCGTGCGACTGACAACGCTTTCAATTGTTTGAACCGTCGCCGCCAACTGGGCCTCTGCCGCTGCAAATTCTTCATCCACCATTTTCGTCGTTGCTATTTTAATTGGTTCGGCACAATAAGTTGTTGCGGACCAATCTTCGACAACTTCATTTGCCAGTGGATAATACACCGTCAATGGTGTGCCGTTTGCATATTGTTGCGCAAGGTAAGATTTTGCTTTTGCAATAACAGAATCTCTATTTTCTGTGGTATAATCGACTATGCCCAAAACACTATTTGCAAAATTCATGTGTATTTGAGTATCTAATACACCACTGGTCGGATTATTAAATGTAATTTTATTTGCTTGCCCTGCCATGTTCCAAATTTGTGTTGCAGTAAACAACAAATGGCTACATATTCCACGTTTATATCTGTTTGGATTAACCATGTAGTTTGTTTTAAAAACAACATCACAGGCATCTGACTTTATATAACTATCATAATATATTATCAAATTTTCCGTCCCATCAAACACTTTCACACCGACATGGCGGGTGATTTTGCCTGTTGTTGCATCGTATGAATCGGCATAATCGCCAACAGCACGAAGCACCATATCACCTTGGGTATAAAATATGGGTTCAATTGGGTTTTCTGGGGTTGGTGTTCCATTTTGAATAACAGTCCCTGTTGCAGATACATAATTACGTACAACTCCATCGCATGCGATTGGCTCGTTATCTGCGAATACCGATGTGACAAAGGTATTTGTCATAACAAATACAATCAACAAAGATATTACCAACTGTTTCAATTATCCCCCCAAAAAATCAAACAAAAAACCGTCGAAAATTCAGACGGTTGGAGGTTCAAGACAATTTGCATAAGAAAATTGCGTGCTTATTTTACCAATTGGTATTATTCACAGCCCTCCAACCACGAACGGTTGGAGCGTTTTTACGTCACACAGACAACTTATGCCCAGAGGTCTTGAATCCTCATTGGTGGAACCCCCACCAACAGTTTAATTTTATCACAACAGTCGATTTAAATGCAAGGGTATTTTTGCAAAATAAAAAATCCCGGAATTACCGGGATTTATAATGTTTTTTATTTACCTTTTAAATGGGTATAAATATTCCCTAAATCTGTTTTCAGTAATTTGGATTTTACGGCATCCGGAGTGTCAGTTTGCATTGCGCCGTCCAATATTTTGTCAAATCCGCGAACGAACTGAGATGCCTGGGAACGGAATATTGTATCAGATTTCAGCAAATCGCGTATTTGTTTTTTGTCTGATGCGCCCAACATTTTTGACAACCATTTAGAAAATATTGTTTTGTCGCCTGCATGATATTTTTTCCACACGACATCTGGAATATCTGCGCCGATTGCCTGGGTTAAATCCATGGCTAGTTCGTTCAATTTTCCAAAGTCAATATTTGCTAAAAAATCTGTTCCACTGGCCGCCGCGACCGCCGTCACAGGTGCGGTTTTTATTGCGTCCATTGGTGCCGATGCCCGTGCAACCATCATTTGTTTATTTAATGTCTGCATAGTATTTACGGCCTTGGCATAATCAGATATCAAATCAATCATTTGTTGACGCGATGCGCCTGCTAAATCTTCTAATTTTGTCGCAGATTCTGCAACAGAAGTGGTTGAATCTGAAACCGCCTGTTTAATCAGCGCGATATTCTTTTCCATATTTGACACAATTTTATTCAGGTTGTCATTAGCCTCTATCGATGAATGTGACAAATCTGGCAAAGCCGAATAATATTTTTCAATCAATTGAGATAACGGTTCCAGTTGCGCAGTTGTGTCCGCAGACAATTTAATCAAATTCTGGGATTGTCCAGATAATTGCGTGTGCGCAGTATTCATTTCTATCAATGTTTCGCGCACCCCGGTTGCCATGGTTTTGACAGACTCAGAAAACGCATTGGCCGCTGTTTTAGTGTTTTCCAATGTGACATTTGCAACCCCGGATACGGTTTTGATTTCAGATACCACGGATGTCGCAAAATCTTTGATTTCCCCATTAAAATGGTTGGTCAGCCCCGACAATTCGTTGGAAACACCACGCACAGATGCCTCGGTCGTGGTGGCAGATGTCATCAAAGTATCAACCGCATCTGTCAATTTGCGAATTTGTTTATCGATGGACGATTCTGTCAATTGAATCTGACTGGCAACCACATTGGCTGTGTTGGTCAAGGTATTCGCTTGGGCAACCAATTGTTTTTTTGCCTGCTTGCTGTATGCATCTAATTTTACCAAATGATCGTTCATAAATTTGTCATTATTATGCAAAACATCTTCGTATTCTGTGGCAGATGTTTTTATGTTGTCAAATCCATCGGCCACAGATTTACTCAAATCTGTCAAAGCGTCGCGCATTGTGTTAGATTCGTCTGTCAAAGTTTTCATTTGATTAGTATTATTTTCAAAATTTGTATTTAATTCTGAATTTAATTTTTCGCCTGAATCTATCCAATTAGTAATTTGTGTTTGTATTTCGTTGATGCGCCCCGTTACTTCGTTAGTTGTGGCATCTATTTTAGATAGTATATCAGTTATGTTTGCGGAAAAGTTATCAGACGACACAGCCACCGAACTCCAATTTTCAGAATCAACAATACTTTGCAATCCGCCAACAGTATTTTCTAATCTTTGCGACATATTGGCGACTTTTTTCGTAGCATCGTCGGCCGTATTTACCAAAACGCCGTTTTGTTCTGATAATTGTTTTTGCAAATTTTCAGCAGCCACAATTTGCGCCCCTAATGTTTCTTGTAATGTTTGAAATCCAGTATGGATTTTTGCAATTTCATCAGCCAAAACAGTTTTTAATACACGTGACGCATCAGCGATTTGAACACGTTCTGGGTGTGTTAAAATAGTTAATAAAGATTCCATAACATGTTGAGATTTGCGCGAAATTGAAAAAGACACCCCCAGTGCCACCAACAGCAAAAAACAAATAGAACATAAAACAATCAGTAAAACTTGTGTAATCGGCATTTTTTCTCCCCGTTGTGTTTATACCCTTGCAGTATGTTTGTATTTATACTAGAATAAAACATAGAAAGCAAGACGATAAATTAAACAAAATGAAAAAAAAGACACTTCTTTCACCAGAACAAGACTCTGCTGCAAACCCGACTGAAAATGTTTGGGTCCAGGCGAACGCCGGCACCGGTAAAACCAGTGTCCTGACCCAGCGTTTGTTGCGGATTTTATTCCGTACGCATGATATTACCAGAACGGGAATTTTGTGTTTGACTTATACAAATGCTGGCGCGGGTGAAATGCGCAATCGTATATTAAAAAAACTGAAAAAATGGGCATCTGCATCGGATGACGATATGCGAATTTTATTGGATGGCGTTGCGATAAATCGCGAAATATCGAGTCGTGACATTGCGCACGCGCGTGAAATATTTTTTACATACATCGATAATCCTGATTTGTTAAAGATAAAAACAATTCATGGTTTTTGTGAAGAAGTCTTGCATCGTTTTCCGATTGAGGCAGGTATATCGCCGGCATGGAAATTGGTGTCTGGGGCAGACCAACGCGTGTTGTTATGGGATGCTTTTAATACCATGTTATTGACAGACAAAGATTCAATAACACAAAACGCATTTGCGCATATTGTTGGTCGTGTTTCTGAGTATGTTATGGATGATTTGTTGGGGATTTTGGAACAACATTATAAAGATTTTTTCGGTATAACAAACCATATTAAGTATCGCGAATATTTTACTGAAACTATTGCGAATTTTCTAAAAATCAAAAATCAGTCAATTGCCGATACTCCTGTGCAAGAATTGCAAAATTTGGTAATGATTGCACGCGATGCACAATCCAAACGTGGCGCACAAAAATATCTGCAAACAATCATAGATTTAACGACAGATTATCTGGAAAACAAAATTGATTTTGATAAATATAAAACGGCTTATTTAACCAAAACAGGCAGTAAAAATGTCGCTATATCTAATAACACAAATTTTGCAGGCGAACAATCGCGTGTGTTTGTGATAAACGAATATAATGAAAATAAAAAGATATACGATGACACGGTTGCGTTGTTCGATTTGTCTGGGGCATTTGCGCGTTCGTATATAGATATAAAGCACGCACGCAATATTTTGGATTTTAACGATTTGATTTTATATACGCGTAAATTGTTTTCCAATCCAGAAACGATGGGGTGGGTATTGTCGCAAATGGATGTTTCTTTGTCGCACATTCTGGTGGACGAGGCCCAAGATACTTCGCCACATCAGTGGGATATAATCCGTATGTTGACCGGTGATTTTTTTGATGATGGGGACAATTCTGATTTACCGCGTTCGTTGTTTGTGGTGGGGGATACAAAGCAATCTATTTATGGATTCCAAGGTGCGGATCCGGTTGCGTTTATTCGTTCTCGCGATGATATCGCACGCCAGATTGAAAACAATTATCGGGTAATTCGTGATATTCCATTGGCGCAAAACTTTCGTTCTTTGCCATCGGTATTATATGCCGTAGATACATTTTTTGACGACGAAACTGTTAAAAACATCAGTGCTTTTGCAAATCAAAAACATTTTTGTTTTCGCGCAACAAACGATAAAAATCTTGGTTTGGTAGAATTACATAAACTGGATGCGATGGCTGAATCAGGTACCGAAACATCTGATTATGTCAAGAAAATCGCGCAAAAAATACACGATGTGTTGGGGGCTGGCAAATATATGGCTGGCGATATTATGGTATTGGTGCAAAATCGTCATCCGTTTATGAATCCTTTGGTGTTGGAATTAAAGAAAATGGGCGTGCCTGTGGCGGGCAGTGACAGAATTGTTTTGCCGACATTTTCTGCAATTCGCGACTTGCTGAATTTAACGCGTTTTTGTTTGGATATAACAGACGATTATTCTTTGTGTTGCGTGTTAAAAAGTCCAATGTTTCGTTTTTCTGAATCCGACATTTATAATTTGTGCCGAACAAAAAACAAACAAGATTCCGCAACCCCAGACGCACCAAAAACCAGTGTGTTTAGTGTGTTAGCCGAACAAAATCCGTCGGTATTTGCAGATTTATCAGAAATTATAAATTCGGCTGCGAAAATGGCGCCTTATTCGTTCTTTACATATGTGTTGCAAAAAAATAACAACCGCGAAAAAATGATTGCGGCGTTGGGCCGGCAAATTATCGACCCATTGGAAGAATTTATGACAATTTGTTTGTCTTATGAACGAACACAAACCGGAACATTGCGGGAGTTTTTGAAATGGTTTATTACCGGCGGCTCTGAAATAAAACGCGATATGGATGCGGCAACAGGTGTTCGTATTGTGACTGTGCATGGCAGCAAGGGCTTGGAATCCCCAGTTGTATTTTTAATCGACACTGTACGCACCCCAGATTCAGATAATATTGTGCCATTGCCGGTTGATAATACAACAGAATTTGAAACCCCGTGGATTTGGTGTGCATCTGGGGCGACCAAAACAGAATCTGTACAAACGGCATATGATGCTCAACGTGATTTGCAAATTGCAGAATATTTTAGATTATTATATGTTGCGATGACGCGTGCGCGTGACGAGTTATACATTTATGGTTATACCCAACACAAAAACGCGAACGAGTTATCGTGGTATGCGAATTTGTGGCGTGTGTTTTCGCGCATAACTGGTGCGTCTGACAATCAAGAATATATCAGGATACAACATGAACAACCAACTGCATGAATTTATAAAAAAACAAGACACTGAAAAATACGCAACACAAAACGGTCGTGCAATACACGCAAAATTACAATTTGTGCGTATTGGTTCGGGTATTGTTGGCGATGCGGATTTGATTGAAAAAATTATGGCAGGTGGCGCTGAATTACAATCGTTCTTTGACGATAATGCACAGACCGAGGTTCCAATTGCCGGCATTATAGATGGTCGTTTTATCAGTCGCCGTATCGACCGATTGGTTGTCGATGACACGATGAAAACAGTGCGTGTTTTGGATTATAAAACAGATGCCGCACCCGAAAAATTCCGTTCGAAATACATTGCGCAAATTCGAGAATACACCGCGTTATTAAAACAGATTTATCCAGATTATAAAATTATCGGTTATATTTTGTGGTTGCACGATTGGCGATTAGAAAAATTATAAAAGATTTGAAATCTGGGAAAAATATAATTATAATCCAACCATGCTAACAAACCTGTATATTTCTAACATCGTTTTAATTGAAAAACTGAATCTGGAATTCGGCCACGGGTTAAATGTTTTAACCGGCGAAACGGGTGCTGGGAAAAGTATTTTAATGGATGCGTTGTCATTGGCGCTGGGTGCGCGTAGTGATGCGGGGCTGGTTCGGTCTGGCTGCGATATGGGTTCTGCAACGGCAGAATTTACTGTGGTCGGCGAAAGTATAAAAAACATATTGGTTGAAAACGGATTAGACGCGGATGAAACGATTGTTTTACGCCGGACATTGGGTGTAGACGGGAAAAGTCGCGCATGGATAAACGATATACCTGTATCGGTGCGAGTGTTGAAAATGGTTGGCGACGCGTTGGTTGAAATTCATGGTCAGTTTGCAAATCATACTTTGTTAAATCCGGCAACCCATCGTCCAACATTGGATTCTTTTGCAGGAATAAACAACCCGGAATTTATATCGCAACAAAAATCTGTGCGTGAATCGTATAACACATTGCATGCAATCGAAACAAAAATCACAGAATTGCAGGATTTGGTTGCTCGTTCGACAATGGAACGTGAATTTCTGGAACATAATGTTGCCGAACTCCGCGCGCTAAATGTCAAACCTGGGGAAGAAGACGAATTGGCGACAATTCGTGCAAACATGATGAAGGCAGAAAAAAACACTGCGATTTTAAACGATGCCCAGGACGCATTAAATCCAAACGGTAATTCATTAGAATCTATGATATGTAATGTTGCGCATATTCTGGAAAGGGTTCACAGTGACGGCGATAATCCATATACCGAACAAATCAATATATTGTATGATGCGGCGCAAAATGTTGCAAGTGTGTCTGAAACTATTAAACCAGAATCCACAGACATTGGCACAATCGACGATATCGAAGAACGTCTGTTTGCAATCCGTGCGGCGGCACGCAAACATCGTGTATTGCCTGACGAATTGCCGAACAAATTGACAGAAATGGAAAACGCATTAAATGCGATTGATAATTCAGATGCCGAATTACAGAAATTGCAACGCGAATTGACAGGCGCAAAAAAGCAATTTGATGAATATGCACGCGAATTATCTAAAATGCGATACGCTGCGGCCACGGCAATCAGAACACGGATTTTGTCTGAATTGCCGGATTTAAAATTAGGTTCTGCGGATTTTATGGTTGAAATAACAAACGCATCTCCGTCGGCCAGTGGTATTGACGATGTTGTGTTTATGATAAAGACAAATCCGGGTATGCCATTTGCGCCATTAAACAAATCTGCATCTGGTGGCGAATTGGCACGTTTTATGTTGGCTCTGCGTGTGGTTTTGGCGGGTGGAACGGACGCGCATACATTTGTATTTGACGAAATAGATACCGGAATCAGTGGCGCAACCGCATCTGCGGTTGGTGCGCGTTTGAATAAATTGTCCGAAAACGGACAATCAATCGTTATAACCCACTCGGCTCAGGTTGCGGGATTTGCCGACCGTCATTATAAAATTGCCAAATCAACCAACGGCGACAAAACGACAACATCTGTTGCGGAAATCATTGGCGACGAACACGTGAACGAAATTGCCAGAATAATCAGTGGCGCCGAAATAACCCCAGAATCAATCGCCACTGCAAAAACATTGATAAAATAAAATATCAAATTTTTTAGTTCCCATTTTTTTCAATACCAATACGAAATAAAATGATTTGTTTTTATAGCAAAAAAAGTCGCAAAAAAACCTAGGTTTTTTGACAAGTATTTTTTTTAGTTTTGTTCAATTTTTTTAATTTTCGGTTTTTGCGTAAAATCAAAGGGTTATAAAATCCGGTCTTTGCGCGGTGTAGTGTCGCAAAAAAACCTAGGTTTTTGGTATACTGGTTATATGTTGAAAAACCGTTGGTTTTCAGCCAAAAATTAAAAGTCCAGAGAGAGTAAAATTTGCTAAAAAAATA
>JAGHVJ010000035.1 GCA_018064365.1 Candidatus Enterousia onthequi
TTATAAAATCCGGCCTTCGCGCGGTGTGGTGTCGCAAAAAAACCTAGGTTTTTGGTATACTATGCACAAAGGGAAAAACCTAAGGAATTCTAAGGAAAAATTAAAATATCGAGAGAGTAAAAACATGTCTAAAAAACACATATTTTTGAGCATTTTTTCAAAAATCGCAATTTTGGTATGTGTTTTTTGTGCATTTTTCATCTCGCCCGTATTTGCCAGTTTGCCATCAGGTTATACCGAATTAGAATACATCGAATCCACCGGCACACAATGGATTGATATAACTATAAGTGATACAAATTTTTCAAAATTGGAGGTTAATGCAAAATCTGTAAGGACGGGGTCTGATGTTGCTACTGCTATTTTGTACGGTTTAAATAGTACTACTGGTACATGGACAGGAGCAACAAATGTGTGGACTAGTGGTAGTGGTGCAGTTAGTGATGTTTCGGCAAAAACAATGAGTGTATTAAAAACAATATGGGAAAATGGACAGCAGTTTTTTTATGTAAATGATAATTATATCGGGACTAGACAATCCAGTTCTATGAATGGAAATTTTACTATATTTAAGGGTGGGAATAGTTATTTTTTTCAAGGTAAATTATATACTTTAAAAATATCTGTTAATGATATTTTAACAATGCATTTATTCCCAGCGCGTCGCAATTCTGATAATGTTGTTGGTCTATACGATATAGTTTCTGGACAGTTTTTTACTAACCAAGGCACGGGTTCATTTATTGCGGGGCCGGTGGTGGAAATCAAAATTGCGACGACGAAGATGGTGGATGAAGAATTTGCGGCGGCGGAGGCCAAATTGGCAACAACTGTTCAAACGATTGAAAGTGTTGTATCACGCACAATTGACCAGACCGAGCAGATTCAGATATTGCAAGATACAAAACAAACCCGTCCTGATGAAAACTGTCCTGCAAATATGAAATGTTTGCTTGTTCAAGATGAAGACGGGACACCGCATTGGTACCCGATTATCGAACCATGAAAATGTTATTTCTTTAATAAGTTTTGGATGGCCAATGCGAAATCTGGTGCGTGTTCCAGGTAAGAACCACTGACCAATAAATCTGCGCCGGCGGCCCAACATTTTTGTGCGGTATCTGGATTTATTCCGCCGTCCACGGATATTATATATTTTAATCCGTGTTTTTTGCGTGTTGTTGCCAATGCCAATATTTTCTGTAATACAGATGAATCAAATGATTGACCCGATGCGCCGGGGGTGACCGCCATAACCATAACCTCGTCAATATCACGCAAAATTGGAACCAATGTTGATAATGGAATGTCTGGATTTATTGCAACACCGGCACGCCGTCCGGTGGCGCGAATTCCGCGTAATGCCGCCCGAACCCCAGATGTGTTTAACGACAATATAATTGTGTCGGCACCAGCCTTTATCGCGTTGGCCGCCCAAACAGATGGGTTTTCTGTCATTAAATGGACATGTAAATGTGCGTGTGAATTTGCACGAATTGTTTTTAATTCTGGGATGCCACCAGAAACACGGTCAACATAAAATCCGTCCATTATATCTACGTGGATTGTTGATACACCCGCAGATTCAAATAATTTGTATGTTAAAGGACTCAACATATTAAAGCACAATGTTGACGGCGCAATTGGTATGAATTTTGGTTTTCTTTTCTTGGGTTTGTGGTTGAATAATTTTTTAGCCGTATTTATATATTTTTCACGATGTGCCAATTTTTCAGTGTATGCGTCGCGCGCAGGTTTTTCTGATTCCCATACATAATCAGATAATGCGGTTATTGTTGCGTCTGCGTGATGATTTTCAGTTGGTAATGCAAATGCGTTTTCTATGAAATCAACCACGCCGTCAATTTGTGTGCCACCACCACTGACAATTATGCGGGTTGGTAATAATTTTGATACGGCGTCAGATGTAGCGTCTTTGATTTTTCCAATTATATCAACAATGTTTGGAACAATTATATCGTTTACATCGCCACGTGTGAAATCGTATGCGGTGTCGGCTGGTGTCATGCGGTCCATTGCGCGTGGTATTAAATTCGCAGTTTGGCGTTTGATTCTTTCAGCCTCGTCAAAATCGAGATTTAATGATTTGCATAATTCCATTGTGATATTAGACATGCCAATTGGTAATTTTTCGTGCCAACATACACCGCGATTATTCCAAATTGATGCAGATGAAAATTCTGCGCCCAGATCCAGTAATAATATCGTTTCGCCCGGTTTACGTAAAGTCATACTCTGTAAATATCCGGGGTCAAACAGTCCGTTGTATTGGATGTGTGCCTTGTGTAATAAAGATACAATTTCATTTAGGCGTTTTGATTCATAACATATTACACCAAATGTCGATAATAATTGGTGGTCTGTATATCCAACCGGGGTTGCGATTTTGCGTGCCGATGGTGTGTCGTATTGTAATGGTATAATATGTATTGGTGAAAATCCGTCAGGCATTTCTATTTTAGAAATTTGGATTCGAATATCGTTTTCTGTGATTTTATGTTCGCCGTTCCATAATGTGTTTTGCCGCGGACGTATATATTTCGAATTTCCAAAATTTCCGGTTATATATGCGTCTTCGAAATGAGTGCCCATTTCGTGTTCCAGATTTTCAATTACAGATTTTATCGCAAATTGTTGGTTGAAATTGTCGCACATGGCCGTTGCAGATTTTGCAATTTTACCAGCACGAACACGGTGCGCAATGCCACGCGTGCAGCATGTTCCAATGTCCAGACATAAAAAACAAGAATCAGATAAATTCATTTCTTTATTTAACCAAAATTCGTGCGGAATCGCGCATGTCTATGACGGATATGTCGCGACCCAATATGTTATGATTTTTGTTTATTGTTATTAAACCAGCGATTGCAGATGCAAAACCGTTTTCGGGTAATTTTATTGTAATTCCGCTAATCGTGTGTATGTTCCAACGGCGATTTTCAATCCATTCCAAATAATCTATATCAGCAAACATATCGTTCGCAGCGTTTGTGATTTCAGTAATGTCTGTTGGAACAGGTCCGCGGAATAACAGTGCGCCGTTTGGACGTTCGCCAGATGGCGCGTTCGCGATTGTTCCATCGTCAGATAATGGAAAATAATTTTCCCCGTCTGTCCATGCAGCGACAAATCGATGATGTGATACATGTATGATTAAATTCCCATTTGGTAATCTGCGTGTGGCGGCATTTTTTACCCCCGGGACGGACAATAAATTTGCGTTTATGTCGTTCAAACTTATGGAATAAATGCGGGTGTTTTTGGGTAGTGCCACCGCTGTTTTTAATGCCGTCATATCCTTGTTTTCAGCGTCAGATATAATTTGTGTTTTGTGTAATTTTGATGCCGTACCATATCCCATTGTCGTCATTATTATACGCGATGCAAAGTATATTGCCAAAATAATGGCGAAACAAAAACAAATCCAAAACCAAATAGAGCGCTTCATGTTTCGCATTATATCATATTTTTAATGGATAGGAAAGTGTGGGGTAAAAATATTTTTACATTGCGCGTAATAAATATCCACGGCGCAACATGCACCGGCGGTATGCGCCGACGGTTTTTGATGCCTTGTTCCGTGGAACAGACATCAGTGCGCGTTGGCCAACATCACTGTATTCATTTGATTGAAATGTGACCCATATGCCGTCCCAGTTTGGCATTTGGTCGTTTTGATTCGGTAATAATAATCGTGCAATACGTGAGCGGGGAGCATAATCTTTGGCACGGATTCCTAAACATGATTTATGGTCGCGAACAAATTGTTCGGTCGTGACAGCATCATTTTCCCAATTCAATATGGTTGCGTCGTCAATATTGCCCCGGTTGGCGGATGCACAGGCCGTTAAAGCCAACAATAATGCAATTTGTTTTATTTTCATGTTTTATATTATAATTCATTTGCGTTCGGTGGGCAATAGTTTTTATAATGTAAAAAAATAGGCAAGGGGAAGTGTATGGCTATCACTGTTCAGAATTTTATCAAGTTGGCAAATTTTTATAACCAAACTTTGGCTGTTGTGTCTGCTATTTGTGTTCAAAAGGGCGGAATAGATATGGAAAATTATGTTGGACGATTCTTTGTTGCTGATGTTTTAGAATATATTGTCGAGTATGGTCATCGATTGATTGAAATGGGGCCTGTGCCAGATGATGTTGCGCGGGTTATGAAAATTTTCGAGGAAAGATTCGAGGCAGTCAAAGGTTTGGTTACCCCGACAGAAAAACCAATTTATGAAATGACACTGGAAGAATTTGAAAAGTTGATGAATATATAGTAAAACTATATCCAAGGAGAAAACGAGATGCAGAAATTTTTATTAGGTATTATGATTGTTGGTTTGTGTGCGGCGTGTCAAAATATGAATAATAATGATGGGTTGCAATACGATACTGTTACAGTTGTTGAAAATCATGTGATTGATGAAAAGTCTGTGCCGATTTTTCCAAAAAAGGCGGCTTTGACTACGGATACGGCACAAAGGTTTTCTGTTGAATTGCCTATGCGGTGTTCTGTTGATTGGAATAACCAATCGGTTGTGTCTGTTGTGGCACAAGAAAAAATTGAAATGGTACGGTTGGGCTTGGGCGATGATTTGCCTGAATTGGCTGTAGATGGTTATAAGTTCAAAGATGTGACTGTGACGGCGGCATTGAATAAATTATTGGATGGAACAGATGTATCTGTGGTGGTTGATGAACAGTTGGTTGAAAAAATTTCTGGTGATATATCTTCGGGGACATTGTCTGACGCGGTTGATTTGATTTCTAAAATGGGACGTGCGTATTATTCTTATGATGCAGATGTGGCGGAAATTCATTTAAAGCATCGTGGCAGATGGATGATTAAAATGCCAAAAGACCAAGCAATTATTATGGCTTTGTTGGATGCTATGCATGGGGCAGATGTGCGTAATTTGTTAGTGAACTGGGAAGATAAAACTGTTGTGTTCGAAGGTGATTATCAAACAGAACGTGAGGTGTCGCGTATAATTGCGGATATTGCTTCTAAAAAGTATATGTTGGCGTGGGATATGGATGTGTATCGTGTGTATCCAAAAACAGATAATCCTATTATTTGGATGAATTTGTTGCCGGCATTTGGAAAACAACATATTAAAATGTCTATCCCGGGGGTTGTTGGTCGTGCGTTGGTGGTGAGTCCTGAGATAAACACAAAAACATTGCAAGAATTTTTATCCCAGCAATCAAATGTTGTTTTGATTTCTCAGGGGACTTTTTCTATACCAAATGGGTGGCAGTCTAAATTTGATATTGGTCAATGTAGTAAAGAAGATAGATTAGAAACAGATTTGGTTGTTGGTGCGACCGGAGTTTATGGTGATTATGGTGGATATCAAAAAATTGATGCAAAAATAGTTTTGACAACAAAATATGGTGAATTGACTTCGTTTAATATTCCGTCTAGCGTTGGAGATAACTATGTAATTATTGGTATTCCAACACATTCGTTTGTCACAACACCAGAAACATTAGTCAGTCCTTTTGCAGAATTGGTTGTGTTTATGTCGCCCAGAATTGTATCTGTGGTTGATGCGGATGATATGGCGCAAAGTAGTTCTAATGTTGGTATGTCGGGTGATGAATTGCGTGAATTTTTGAATAATTAAAAAGGGTTTAATATGTTGTTTTCCAGGTTAGAAAAAAAGGTTGCATATCGGTATTTGTGGGCAAAAAAACGCGGATTTGGTTCTGTGGTGTCGTGGGTGTCGTTGATTGGTATTATGTTGGGTGTTGCGACACTGATTGTTGTTATGTCTGTTATGGGTGGGTTTCATGATGTGTTGTTGGGACGCATTATTGGTATGAACGGACATGTTGTTGTGTATCATCAAGATGGTGTGATTTCTGATTATGATTATTTAATAGATAAAATGCGCCAGAATAAAATTGTGTCTGCCAAGGCTGTTTCTATTGTTCCAATTACCGAGGGGCAGGTTATGGTGACGCACGGTGGCAAAAATTCTGGGGCGATGATTCGTGGAATCAATATGTCTGATTTGATTTCTAAAACCGCAGATGGTGCGCGTTTTTATGGTAAGGCTTTGTCAGAAATTAAAGAAGGCGAATTGATTATAGGGGCCAGTTTGTCGCGTTCGTTAAATGCGACATTGGGTGATGAAGTGTCGTTGGTTTCTGCGAATTCTTCAACACCAACACCATTTGGTTCTATGCCGCGGATTGTTTCTTATCCGGTTAAAACTGCGTTTTTTATGGGTATGTATGAATATGATTCTGGGTATATATTTATGCCGTTGGGGACTGCACAAAAATATCTGAATATTGGAAATGCTGTGACGCATATTGATTTGTTTCTGAAAGATGCAGAAGATACAAATGTGGTGCGTAATGCGTTGAATCGGTTGTTGCCAGATGGTTTTGTTGTGCGTGATTGGCGCGATTTGAATCGTGGATTTGTTGGGGCATTACAGGTTGAATCAAATGTTATGTTTTTGATTTTGATGCTGATTATAATTGTGGCTGCGTTTAATATTGTGTCATCGTTGGTTATGTTGGTCAAAGATAAATCCAAAGATATTGCGGTGTTGAGAACTTTTGGTGTGTCGCGTAAATCTATGATGAAAATTTTTGTTTTGTCTGGGACGACAATTGGCGTAATTGGGGCGGTTGCAGGTTCTGTTTTGGGAACGATTGTTGCAATTTATATCGAACCTATTCGTAAGTTTTTTCAATGGATTACGGGACGTGATTTGTTTCCAGCAGAGTTATATTATTTGTCTGAATTGCCGTCGCGTGTTGAATTTTGGACAGTGTTTGGTATTTTTATGATTGCAATTTTGTTGGCGTTTTTGGCAACTTTGTATCCTGCATGGAAAGCTGCAAATACAGATCCAGTCGAGGTTTTGAGAAATGAGTGATAATAAAGGTTGGATAAAATGGCGAATATTTTGAATTCTTTGTCGCGTGTTGGACATCGTGATATTGTTATGTCTGTGCGTGATATTAAAAAGACTTTTATGGAAGGTGGCCAGCCTTTGCATGTGTTATCTGGGGGTGGTTTTGATTTGGCGGCCGGTGAAATCGTTGCGATGGTTGGGCCGTCGGGGTCTGGTAAATCTACGTTGTTGCAATGCGTTGGTTTGTTGGATAAACCAACCAGCGGTAGCATTTTAATTGGTTCTGTTCCGGTGCATCAAATGGACGAAAACGAACGCACAATTATTCGTCGTAAAAAAATTGGTTTTGTATATCAACGACATAATTTGTTGTCTGATTTTACTGCGTTAGAAAATGTTATGATGCCAATGTTGGCAAATTCTGTTGATCCAGATGTTGCGACTGCGCGTGCGATGAAATTATTAAAGGCTGTAAATGTTGATCATCGTGCTTTGCATTTGCCAGGTGAAATGTCTGGTGGCGAACAACAACGTGTTGCGGTTGCGCGTGCGTTGGCAAATGAACCTGAAATTATTTTAGCGGATGAACCAACAGGCAGTTTAGACCCAGCACATGCAATGGCTGTATTCGATTTGTTGTTGGATATCGTTCGTCGGAAAAAGATGGCGATGCTATTTGTGACGCATGATATGAATTTGGCTGCACGTGCAGATAGGAAAATTACCATTGTAAAAGGTGTCGTAAATAAGTTATAATATGTAATATGTAGGAGGGAGAAAAATGGCTGAAAAAAAAGTTGGCTTTTCTAAAACAAAAGTTTGGTTTGTTTTTGTTGCTTTGTTCGTGTGTGGTTTGATGGCGGGGGTTGGTATTGCAAATTGGAAACGCATGAATAGAGTAGAGCAGGTTGCGAATACAAATGTATCCACAAAACAAAATGTTGCACAAGAGTCAGAACATTTGATTGCGTGTCAGGCGATTGAGCATGTTTTATTGGGGCGTTTATACAACGAAGACTATGATTGTAATTATGTTAAACGTGATTTGGATGTATATAAAAAATTGGTGGCGTATGGTTGTGATGAAAATCGTGCAGAATATGCCCAGCAAATAGAAAATAAAAATGCAATTTTATCAGTTGCTTGTGGTAATGAAATAGAGTCTGGTGAAAAACCTTGTGTTATGATTGAAAAAAATCTGCAAGAAAAATTGGGGAGAGAATATGCTGATATGCGTGCGGAATATCGTATTGAGCGCGCAAAAATTTATGCGATAATGGCAGAACGTGGTTGTCCGGAAAACGCATCGGGGTATGTCGAGGCAGCCAAGCGCGAGTTAGAAATTGCACGTGGAATTTCTGATGATAAATTTGACCAAGATGAAACGATTGATGTAGTTGAAACATATAAAAGATTGCAGATGCAAAATGCAGCCGAAGAAATTTTTGAAAAAGCAAAAAAACTGACTAATCCGGCGATTGACTTTATCATGCAGGTTGAAAAAATCATAAACGAATAGGGCGAATAAATATGCAAATACGAAAATGGATATTGGTTTTGTCTGTGTATGCTTTGGTGCCTGCGGTTTATATTGCGGTTGCAAATGCAGATGAAGAAGAATATGTGGACGAGTATGATGAATACGAAGAATATGACGATTCTGAAGAATACACAGAGACAGATTCTGGTTTTGATGCGGAAAATGTTGAATCGCGTACTGTTGCAGAACGTGTGACTTGCGCAGATATCAAGGCAGAAATGGATTCTTTGTCTGGGATGGATGAATTGTCTGTGGATGATGCAGGGCGTTTGGATGCGTTAAAATCAGATTATCGTTCAAAATGTACTAAAAAATCTGGGGGGCGGGCGATTAAACGCGCCAGTATTGCGACAACGCATGTTGTGAAATCTCAAAATGTAAATGTTGATGGTGGGACAAATGGTGTGTGTGATACACCTGATTCAAATGGGTGTTGTCCGGGTGAAACATATACGGATTTGGGAGATTTGGGATTTAATTGTTGCGAATCCGATGGTGTTACGTGTTTTCCACCAATGAAATAGAAAACGCTTGCATATAGGATTTTTTTAGGTATAATAGTCGGGCTTTGAATTTGTTGCGGGCATAGTACAAGGGCTAGTACGCAAGCCTTCCAAGCTTGATATGCGGGTTCGAGTCCCGCTGCCCGCACCATCCGTTTTGTGGGTGTAAAGCCGCGATGGACGGATAAAAGTTATGGGCGTGCGCCGGAGTTGGAGAGCCGGGGCAGACTGTAAATCTGTTGTCTTACGACTGAGGTGGTTCGAATCCACCCACTCCCACCAAAAGATACACCGCACTTAAAAAGTGCGGTTTTTGTTTGGGTTTATTACCATTTGGGTTGTTCGACAATAGTGATTTTACAAACGACTAAATTTTACTTGTTGTCGAATAAATTGATTTATTCTAAGTTATATGTAATTATCTGAATATGAAATACAAAATAAAGTCGATTTTAAAAAGCCTTGGTTTTTGTTCATCAGATATAGCGTCTATATATGATGATATTATATACGTGTACAAATTACCAGAACGAGGATACCATGGTATAAAACATATTTCAGATATGTTGGTAAATTTTGATGATTTTATGATGTATTCTGGCTGTTCAGACAAAATAAACAACCTTTATGAATTTGCTTTTGCAATATTAATGCATGACTATGTAAATGGTGGTAAAAATGATATAGAACTTAGCATAAATAAATCGAAGCAATTTTTGCGTAGAATTTCTTTGCAATATGATTGCAGATACGTTGAAAAATTGATATATGCCACAGATTATAAAAAATGTTTAAATCCTGATTTTGAGCAGGGTGTAATGCAAGATTTAGATTTAAATATTTTTGGTTCATCAAAAGAAATATATGATGATTATTCAAACAAAATAAGAATCCAATATAAAAAATATCCTGATACGATATTCAATCCAGAACGAATAAAAATATTAAATAAATTTCTAAATAGAACATATATTTTTAATACCAAATATTATCGCGATATATATGAGAAAAACGCACGCTATAATTTGATACGAGAAATATATAAACTAAAAAGCAAAAGCATATAATCAATATTTCAAGATGTGTTTTTCTTTATACATTTTAATATTGTGTAAAAGTTCAGAAATTTGTTGTTTGTTTTTTGCTCGAGTGGCGCAATATGTCTCCCACCAAAAAATAAAGCCACCCCCGTTTGGGGGTGTTTTATAATTATTCTGAATTTATTTATTTCGTACTTTGTTTAATATTGCGCATATTAGCCAGGATAATAGAAAAAATAATCCGGGTATCATTATCCATGATATTGTTTCGCGTAATTTATAATGGAATATATCGCGGGCAATTGTGTATTCCAAGTATTCACGTTCTGTGCCATGAAATTTTATGTATTTGGGTTCTATGTTTTTTATTCCGTGGGTATTAAATTGGATGCTGAGATATCCGTATTGGTTTATTGAATCGCGAATTACTTGGCCACTGGGTGGAGTTGTGTATATCGGAATTCCGGCGAATTCATCGTGTGAATAGTAATGAACATGTCCACAAATCATCAGGTCTATTTTATAATTTTTTACAATGTTATATAATTTTTGTGATGATGTTTTATCCAATGCGTGGTTAGAAATTTTTTCTGGTTTTATATCGTATGGTGGAACATGTGTGTATATTATACAATGTTTAAATAATGGTCTGATTTTTTTTAATGTATTATTCAGCCAATCCAGTTGTTTGTCATCAACTGTTTCAAAAGATGTATCCAGGGCGATGAATAAAGTATTGCCGTATCCAAACCAATAATATCCAGGCCCCATAACAGATTGATATGGTAATATGTCGCGGATGTCATTTTTTGTAATGTCGTGGTTGCCTGGGGTTCCGTATAAAGGAATACTTTTTAATTTTGGATGAATTTCATATAATAACCATTGTAGGCCTGTATTCGTTTTATGTGTTAAAAAATCGCCCAGGTGTAAAATAAAGTCGTATTTGGGTTCTGTTGCAACAATTTTTTCCAATATTGTTTCTAACACAATATCGTTTGCGCCGGTATCAGATACAACAGCCACAGAAAAATTGTCTGGGTTTGGATTTAGAAATTCAGATGCAGGTGGATAAAAATATCGTGTGGAATTAAAATTTTTATCGCCAAAATAAATGTGTGCGCATAACAAAAACAATGATGTAATTAAACAAATCAAAAAACATATAAAAAATATACGGGATATTTTGTTTAACATTTTTTATTCGTTTAATTCAACAGAATCTATTAATGTTTTGTTGATTGATTCCATTTTTACAGGTTGATATTCGGAATCAATAATTGCATCTGATTCAGGAGTTTTTATGACTGTTATTGTGTCTTGTTGTTTTGGGGTTTCGGGTTCTGTCATATTCACACCGTATGTTGTAGATTTATATTTGCGTTGATACCGTTCTGGGATTTTTATGAAATCGTTTGGGTTTATTCCGCGTGTTTGCAAGGACATTTCAGGTGCCGGGGAAATGTGTCTTTGTTCAATATTATAAATTGGTGTGATGAAATTTTCTGGTGCAGGTTTTACAACCACAGGTGTACCAGAACCGTTCGCCATCAGTATGCGCAGTCCGCGTTCGTTGTCGCCGTTTGGTTTTAATCTGATTATTCCGGATATGCCGGCATAACCACTGGGGTCTAATAGGTATGCAGCCGGATTTTTATTTGAAAATACGGTACCCATGGCGATTGTTGCAGCGTCGTATCCAAATGTTGCAAGACGTGAAGGAATTGCATTGTATGTTTGTTGATATAAATTTATAAATGTTTGATTTTGTTCGGGCAGGGCGGCGTATTTTGTTCCCATCATTGTGTAATCAGATGCGATGTCTGTGCCGTCCAGCATTGCAGTGCCATAGAATTTTACAGTTTTGGAATCTGCACCATAATAACGCAAGAACGAACCCAATGTTTTTGTGTCGTCTGATGAACCCAAGAATAACACCCCAGAATACGGTAGTGTGCCCAATGTGTCAGATTTGGAAATTTTATCCAGTTGATAATACAGGTTTGATTTTTCAATGCCTGATAAAGTTTCATTGGTTAATATGTCGGACAAAATTGTTTTGGCACGTTTGTTTGCAGATGTGCGCGCGTTTGACATAGAAGCCATTTCTGCGATGTTTTTCAAATTTTCGTTATCGTGTTCGTTGTAATAGAAAATGCCTGAAACATCAGGTCCATAAATTTCAGCCGCGCGTTTTGCGGTTCCGGCCATAATTTTTCCAGAATCATTATTTGGTGCCATAATTATAAAGTTTTTAACACCGTCATAGAAGATTTCGCGGACAATTAATTCTACACTGTTTGTTGGCATTAGTGCCATTGTCATAACGCCGTCGCCAACCGCAGATGCGTCAGATGTAAATGATATGGCCGGCATATATTCGGGTTTTGTTGTGCGCAAATTTTGGGCATTATTTGAAAATAATGGGCCAATAATTATGTCGGGGGTTGTTGACAATGCAGTGTTTATTGCGTTTGTTGGATTTGTTGCGGTATCATAAAAATCTACATTTAACTGATTCAAAGAATGTTGTAATAATGCCAATTCCATACCGTTTCTGATTTCGCGTCCAGCCGCCGCATTTGCGCCAGACATTGGTAATAATACCGCGATATTGTGGCGAGAGTCCGCAGAATCAAAAGTTGAGTAATATGACCCGTATTGCATTTGGACAGGTGTTCCAGTTGGAACATTTGTGTATTCTGCGTTCCAATCGTGTGTGGCAACGTCGGTGCCGGCACAACCAGCCAGAATTAAAACGGATATAAATAATGTAAAAAATCTATTCATTGAAATGACCTATTTTATATTGTATCATTTTAACATAAAAGGATTAGAAATGCAATCGGGACTGTATATTGTTGGAACGCCAATTGGGAATTTATCTGATATGTCGCCACGGGCGATTGAAGTTTTGCGTGAATGTGATTTGGTTGCCGCCGAAGATACTCGGGTTTTTGCAAAGTTGGCGGCGCATTTTGATATTAAAACAAAATGTGTTTCTCATCATGAACATAATGAAATAAAAGTTATAGATTCTTTGATTGAAAAGGCAAGAAATGGTGCAGCGATTGCGGTCGTGACCGATGCAGGTATGCCGTGTGTTAGCGACCCTGGGTTTCGGTTGGTACGCGCGGCGCGTGCGGAAAAAATACCTGTGTATGTTGTGCCTGGGCCGACGGCGTTTGTGTCTGCGTTGGTATTGTCTGGATTTCCGACAGACAGATTTACTTTTTGTGGTTTTTTTGATGAAAAGAAACTGCATGATGATAATAAAATTCGACATACTATTATTTATTACGAAAGTCCAAATCGCATTATGTCGACTATTGCTGCGATGGCGCGTGTTATGCCAGAACGTCAGATTGCTATTGTGCGTGAAATTACAAAAATTCACGAAGAAACAATTATTGGATATCCGGCGGATTTAATGCGTATAGAGCCGCCTCGGGGTGAAATTGTGATTGTGGTTGCGCCGGCGCCGGTGATTAAAATGACGGATGATGAAATACGCGAGATTGTAAATGATATTGCAGCGGGGACTACGAAATCTGCGGCTGCGGATTTGGCTGCGCGTGCTGGAATTTCAAAAAAGGAAGCGTATAAACGATTGGTGGAGGAACACAAATGATAAGGTTTGTTGGGTCGTTTTCTGGGGTTGAAAAATTACCAAATACGGCTTTCCCGGAATATGCTTTTGTTGGACGTAGTAATGTTGGAAAGTCGTCTTTGATAAATGCGATTGTTGGTGCGCCGATTGCGCGAACTTCAAATACGCCTGGACGAACACAGGAATTAAATTTATTTAACATAGATGACAGAATTTTGTTGATGGATTTGCCTGGGTATGGCTATGCGCGTGTATCACGGGACAGGGCGATTCAATGGGTCGAAAGATTGGAAAAATATTTATTATCACGAACACAATTAAAACGGTTGTTTATATTGATTGATTCGCGGGTTGGGGTCAAAGATTCTGATTTAGATTTAATGGATTTTTGTGATAAAAATGGAATTTTGTATCAGATTGTTTATACGAAAAAAGATAAAAAAATTCGTGAAAAATCTCAGATAGAATTATCACATGAAAATCATGGTGCAATGGTTGATGAAATTTTATTTACTTCGGCAGAAAAGAAAATAGGGCTGGATGCTTTAAGGAAAATTATTGGTGTCAAATAATCAAAATATTTTTTGTGTGTCAAATCCAACGCGTATGTTGGATGCGTTGTATTCTGTGATAGAAAAATCAGGTGTAAAATTATCAGATACATTGGTGTTTTTGCCCAGTCGTCGTGCTGTGCGTGCCGCAGAAAAAATGTTTGTGGCGCGTGTGGGGCATGCAATAATTTTGCCAAAATTGGTGGCGTTGGGCGAAGGTGTCGATTCTGATGAAATTCCGATTTATGATAATACTTTTGAAACATCAGAACGCGTTATTTTGTTGGCGAAATTGTTGGTGGCAGATTCTTGTATTGGAAATATGTCTGTGGCATTACAAATTGCACGCGATTTTGTGCGTATGCAAGATTATATGGAAAACGAAGGGATAAATTCTGGGGATATCGATTGGGAAAGTTTGGTCGATGAAAAATATGCTGAACATTTTAAGTCCAAGGCAAAAATGTTGGATATTTTAACCCGTGTTTTGCCGGCGATGGCAAATGGACGACCAACAGATGTGCAACAAAGAAATGCAGATGTGCGTGCATGGATTTCGGATATTCAAAAATATCCGTCTGTAATTGTGTGTGGTTCTACGGCATCTGTTCCGGCGACGGCAGATTTAATGGTGGCTGTTGCGAATTTATCGTATGGTAAAATTATTTTGCCGGGTAAAATTGATGGCAGAATTCAAGATTTTGAACTGGATACAAATCCGTATAATTCTGAATATAAATTTTTATCACGTGTTGGGTGTGGTTTAGATGATGTTATTTGTTTGGATTTTGGTGCATCAAATATTGACTTTATGAATTATGCTTTTGGTAATAATACAGATGAATATACTGGTGATAAAGATTTATCAAATTGTCATTTGATAGAGGTTGATTCAGAACGTGATGAATCTGTGGCGGTGGCGGAAATTTGCCGTCGTGCTGTTTTGGATAATAAATCTGTGATGGTGATAACGCCTGATGCGGCTGGGAACCAAAGAATTGCGGCGGCATTAGAAAATTATTCGTTAGATGCTGATTTTTCTGGTGCAAAAAGTGGGACAACAATTCCGGCTGGGCGCGCAATTTTGAATTTATTAGATTCTTGGATGGATAATGGTAATTCTGGGTTTGATGCATGTTATACACGGGCGAATTTTAATTTATTTGATACGGTTGCAAATATTATTAGCGATTACATAGATTTTATGCAGCCGGGATTCCAGATAGAATCTGATGAATCTGGTTTGGTGTGGGCGGCGATAAAAAAGTTATCTGATAATTTAACAAAGTATGATATCAAATTGTCTGTGGCGGATGCGCGTGCGTTTATTGCAGATGCGTTGAATACAATTTCTGTGCGTAATGTGCCAAATGCAGATGCAAAAATTGTTGTTTTGGGAACAATTGAATCACGTATGCAGACGGCTGATGTTGTGATTTTAACAGGATTAAATGATGGTATGTTTCCGGCGTTGGGATATGAAAATGCTTGGTTGCCAATGCGAATTGCCAGTCAGATTGGTTTGCCCAGTCGTAATAGAAAAATATCTTTGATGGCTGGTGATTTTATGAATTTGTCGTGTGGAAATCAGGTGTACTGGTTGCGTGCGTTAAATTCTGGGGGTGTTAAAACATTGGAATCGCGTTTTATATCTCGGGTGGTTGCGCGTGGTGGTGTGTTTGATACGGATGTGGGTGTTGATATTATTAAAACTATTCGTGCCGCAGATAATGTGGCGTTTTGTCCATTGGATTATTCTGCGCCGAATCCGCCGTCTGATTGGACAGATGTTTATGTGACAGAATTAGAAAAACTGATTCATAATCCATACGCGTTTTATGTCGCGCATATATTACGATTAAAACCAAAAGATGATTGGTGGGTTGGTGTTGATGCGCGTGTTTTTGGAAATTTGGTGCATGATGTTATTGAACATGCGCGTGATTTTTCGCCTGGTAATATTATTCGTGAAATGGATATGGCTGCGCGTGAGGTTTTACATACAAATAACACTGATACGATGTTGTTTCAATTTTGGCATAAACGGTTTGTTGATATTGCAAAGTTGTTAGATGAAAATTCTGAATTGTTGATGAAGTCTGTACCGGAAATTGGTGGAAAATGTGTGATTGGTGGGCGCACTGTGCGTGCACGTGCAGACCGTGTTTGGAATCGTGGTGTTATGGATATAAAAACAGGAACTGTGCCAACGAAAACTCAATTGATGTCTGGGAATATGCCGCAATTACCGTTAGAGGCGTATATGTTGGAAAATGGCGGTTTTAATATACCTGATGTTGTGCGAGGAGATGTGCCAAAAATTGTTTTTATGCAGTTGAAAAATTTTGGTGTAAAAATGATTTGGTATGATGAAACAGATGTTGCAGATATGATGCGCGCTGCAATTGACAAGGTGACAGGTTTGGTAAATGCGTATTCTGTGGGTAATGCGTCGTACGAATATCGTGATACTGGCGACAAGAAATATAAAATGTACGATGATTTAGCGCGCGTTGATGATTAGTTTATTTCCAACATTAAACCACAATGGTCGGTTGGTTTTTCTGCGGTTCTGGGACATAAATCTATTTCACAATTTTTTACCATTTTGGTGGCTGTTTTGTTGCATAAAAAGTAATCCAGACGCAGACCTTGTTTGTTGCCGACGGTATCGCGACCACGATAACCGTACCAAGTGTAATCTATTTCGTCGGGGTGTAATTGGCGCCATGCATCCATCCAGCCGTTGTCTAACCAAGATTGCATAATTTCGCGTGCCGCAGGGGCGGAAATAGACGAACCGATATAATTTTTTGGATTCCAAATATCTTTATCTGTGATGGCAACATTAAAATCTCCGGCGATAATAACAGCCTCGGGCGAGTTTAAGTATTGTTCAATGTGCTTTGTAAATGCGCGCATCCATTCCAATTTATACGGAAATTTAGGTGATTCAATATTGTCGCCGTTTGGCATATATGTGTTTATAATTCGAACGCAACCATCAACCACACATTCAATTACGCGTGAATTGGGGTCTGGATAGTTTGGAATATTAAAGGACACATCTTCGATAGAATTTTTTGAAAATACAGCGACCCCGTTCCAAGATTTTTGACCAAAAATTCGTATGTTATATCCAAATTCTTCAAATAACATAAATGGAAAGTTTGCATTATCAACCTTTAATTCTTGGACCAAGATTGTGTCGTATTCGTTTGTGCGCAAAATGTCCATAAAATTTTCGATATGGGCGCGGATAGAGTTTATATTTATGGTCAATATTTTCATGTTTGATTTCCTTGGCTTTTGGGTCTATAATATACCCAGCAAGATATAAAAACAACAAGGAATTTTGTTATGAATATGAATCGTATGTTAGAAACAGCAGTTCAACAATGGCCTGAAATTTTATTTTTGGTGCGCGAGGGTATTACTTATTCCGAATTTATGGAGCAGGTAAAGGCGCGTGCAACTACTTTGATGGAACACGGTGTTGTGGCGGGTGATAATGTTGGTGTGTTGGCACATAATATTCCACAATTTCCTCTGACTTTGTTTGCAATATGGTATTTGGGGGCGCGTGCGCTATTGTTGGATACAAATTTAACCCCGTTTGAATATGATAATATGGTTGAAATTGCAAATTGTAAGTTCGTTTGTGCGGAACCTGGATTTTTTTATAAAACAGAACGGTTCAAATTTATTGATATTACTGCAAAAGATACCAAAACGAATTCTGAATTGCGTCCGTATAAATTGAAAGATGATGATATTGCGACTTTGTCTTTTACATCTGGGTCAACAGGTAAACCAAAAGTTGTTCCTTTGACGCATGCTAATTTGGTTGCGTGTGCAAGTTCTTTGGAAGATATGTCGGAATATTTTAGTTCTGGTGATATTATGTATGGATTTTTGCCGTTGTATCATATATTTGGTTTTGCAATCGGTATTTTGGCAACTGTGCATTTTGGTGGCGGCTTGGTTTTGCAACCAACGGTTAATCCAAAATACATTTTGGATGATTTCAAAAAATTTAGACCACATGTTATTCCGGCGGTACCGCGTTTGTGGGAAATGTTTAGAAACAAAATTACAGATACTTTGAAACGTCAAAAAAGATGGGGTGTTGTTGATTTTATTTTGCGTAATCGTGAACGTATTACAGATATGGGATTGGGATTTTTTGTTCGCAAAGTTCAAGAACCGATTTTGGATATATTTGGTGGTCGTGTGCGTTTGCTGATTGCGGGTGGGGCTGCAACTAAACCTGAGATTGAAACATTTTATGAAAATTTGGGATTGGCTTTTATTCAGGGGTATGGTTTGACAGAAACAGTTGGGCCAATTTGTATATCAAAGCCAAATAAAAAACGTATTGCGTTTTCTGTTGGTGGGCCGACAACCAATAACGAATGTGAAATCCGTGATAAAGATGAAAATGGTATTGGTGTTTTGTGGCTGCGCGGTCATCAGGTGTTTGGTGGTTATATGAATAATGATGCTGCAAATAAAGAGGCCTTTGATGACAAGGGGTTCTTTAATACGGGTGATATGGTGTATATGGATAAAAATGGCGAGTTGCATTTTGCAGGTCGTAAGAAACAGGTGATTGTTTTGGATAGTGGTAAAAATGTTTATCCAGATGAATTAGAAGCAATGTTTATGGATATCCCGGGTGTGAACAATGTTGCAGTGTTCGAACACAAGGTCAAAGATAAAACTGTGGCGTATGGTGTATTTTCTGTTGATAAAGATATGACAATGGAAAAATTGGCGGCCTGTGTTGCAGATGCAAATAAGAAAGTTGCCTCTTATAAATGGGTGACCCATTTTGCGATGACGACTGATGATTTGCCTATGACAAGTACGCAGAAAATTAAACACCATCTTGTGCGTCAGAATTTGATTGATGGTAAATATCCTGATAAACACGAATAAACTAATATATCATGAGGCTTGAAAAAATGACGATGATTGATTTGTTGCAAGAAAGTGCCAAGAAAAATCCAGATTTGGTTTTTTTGGTGCGTGAAAATGTGACTTTTGCAGATTTGTTAAATTTGGTAAAGGCTCGTGCGGCTTCTTTGATTGATGCCGGGGTTCAGCCGGGTGATACAGTTGGGGTTTTAGCACATAATTTGCCACAATTTTTGTACACTCTGTTTGCTGTTTGGTATGTTGGTGGACGTGTATTATTGTTGGATACAAATTTAACATCCCAAGAATACGATAAAATGACAAAATTGGTTGATTGTAAATTTGTTGTTGCAGAAAAATCGTTTTTTTATGATGCCAAAGGTTTCGAATTTTTTGATATAGAAACACAAGATAAAAAATCAGGCAAATCATTGAAACCGTATGGATTAAAAGAATCTGATGTTGCGATGTTGTCGTTTACATCTGGGTCTACGGGAACGCCAAAGGTTGTTCAGTTGACGCATTTGAATCTGGTTTCTTGTTCTGAAAGTTTGGAAAGTTTAAATGTGTTTTTACATCGTGGTGAAGTTATGTATGCGGTTTTGCCATTATATCATGTGTTTGGCTTTTCTGTTGGGTTTTTGGCTCCGTTGCATTTTGGTATGGGGATTTTGTTGCAATCAACAATCAATCCAAATTCTATATTGCAAGATTTTGCAACATATAAACCGCATGTTATTCCAGCGGTGCCAAAATTGTTTGAAGTTTTCCGTAATAAAATTATAGATAAAATCAAGGCTAAAAAGAAGTGGTGGTTGGTGTCTTTTGTTATGGATAATCAAAAATGGTTGCGTGTAATTGGCTTGGGTAAATTGGTTGATAAAGTTTTAGGTCAAGTTAGCGTTGTATTCGGGGGCAGGGCGCATTGTTTGGTTGCGGGTGGTGCTGCGACGAAACCCGAGATTGAAAATTTTTATAATAAACTGGGTATGTCTTTTGTCCAAGGTTATGGTATGACGGAAACTATGGGGCCTATTTGTTGCTCGAAACCGTTGAAAAAACGTGTGCCGTTTGCGTTTGGTGCGCCATTGGGGTCTACGTGTTGTGAAATTCGCAACAAAGATGAAAATGGTATTGGTATGTTGTGGGTCAAAGGTAATCAGGTCTTTGGTGGCTATATGAATAATGATGAGGCAAACAAAGAATGTTTTGATAAAGACGGATTTTTCTGTACTGGGGATTTGGTGTCTATGGATAAAAATGGTGAATTTCATTTTGCAGGTCGTAAAAAACAGGTTATTGTTTTAGATTCTGGAAAAAATGTTTATCCAGATGAATTAGAAGGTTTGTTTATTGAAATTCCTGGGGTTCGTAATGTCGCAGTGTTCGAACATGATGTCAATGGAAAGACCGTTGCGTATGGTGTGTTCAGTGTTGATAAAGACATGACGATGGAAAAATTGGCGGCAGAAATTGCGCAGAAAAATAAAAAGGTTGCGTCTTATAAATGGGTGACTCATTTTGCGATGACAACTGATGATTTGCCAGTGACATCTACGCAAAAAGTTAAACACCATGTTGTGCGGCAAAATTTAATTGATGGTCGTTATATTGAAAAAGGTGCATAGAAAAATATGAATATGTACCAATTCTTTGAACAAACAATGGAAAAGTGTCCGACGACACTTTTCTTGGTGCGTGAAAAAATCACTTTCCAAGATTTTCCAAAATTGGTGCGCGCGCGTGCAACTACTTTGAAAAAGTTGGGTGTGCAATATGGCGATACATTGGGTGTTTTGGCGCATAATATTCCAGAATTTATTATAACGATGTTTGCAGCGTGGTATTGTGGTGCGCGTGTGTTGTTGTTGGATACGAATCTGACTAATGTTGAATATGATAATATGACTTCGCTGGTTCAGTGCAAGTTGGTTGTGGCGGAAAAATCGTTTTTTTATGATGCCAAAGGTTTTGAATTTTTTGATATTCAAACGGTGGACAGCGACACAGATGCGGATTTAACGCCGTATCCATTAAATGCAAATGATATTGCGACTTTGTCTTTTACTTCTGGGGCGACTGGCGTACCAAAGATTGTGCCGTTGACACATTTTAATTTGATAGAGTGTGCAAATTCTTTTGATGATTTTAATCAATGGTTTCAACCGGGTGGGGTTTTGTATGGGTTTTTACCGCTGTATCATATTTTTGGATTTGCTGCGGGATTTTTGGCTCCGTTGCATTTTCAAATGGGGATTTTGTTGCAATCGTCAATCAATCCAAAATTGATTTTGCAAGATTTCAAAGAGTATAGGCCACATGTGATTCCGTCTGTGCCAAAAATGTGGGAATTATTCCGCAAGAAAATTATAGAAGAAATTAAATCCCAGAAAAAATGGTGGATTGTGTCTTTTGTTTTAAAAAATCAAAAATGGTTGCGGAAAATCGGGTTGGGGGTATTGGTGCGTAATGTGCAAAACCAAATCAAGCAAGTGTTTGGTGGTCGGGTCCAGTTGATGATTGCGGGTGGTGCTGCGACCAAGCCCGAGGTCGAAAATTTCTATAATAGTTTAGGTATCGCGTTTATCCAAGGTTATGGTATGACCGAAACAGTTGGTCCGTTTTGTGGTTCCAAGCCATCAAAAAAACGTGTGCCGTATGCGTTTGGTGCGCCTTTGGGAACGAACGAGTGTGAAATTCGTGATAAAGATGAAGATGGTATTGGTATGTTGTGGGTTCGTGGACATCAAGTTTTTGGTGGGTATATGAATAATGACGATGCGAATACGGAATCTTTTGATGAACGTGGTTTTTTCAAAACTGGTGATTTGGTGTATATGGATAAAAATGGAGAGTTGCATTTTGCTGGGCGTAAAAAACAGGTTATTGTTTTGGATTCTGGAAAAAATGTTTATCCCGATGAATTAGAGGCGTTGTTTTTAGATATTCCAGGCGTGAACAATGTTGCTGTGTTTGAACATGTTGTAAATGATAAAACTGTGGCTTATGCGGTGTTTAGTGTTGATGATGATATGACGGCGGAACGATTAAAAAAAGCGGTCGCGGATGCGAATAAAAAGGTTGCCCAATATAAATGGGTGACGCATATGGCGATGACAACTGATGATTTGCCGATGACATCAACGCAGAAAGTTAAACATTTTGTGGTTAAACAGAATCTGGAAAAGGGTATGTACACCGAAATATAGTGCGAAAATATAAACTGGCATTTAGTTTTTTGTTCTCTGGAATTTTTTGTTATAATTTGTGATAATTATTGTATTGTTTTTATTTTTTTATGTTTGTATAGTTTGAACATACAACAAACAAAAGGAGAAAAAATGAAAAAATTATTGTTGGTTTTGCCAGTTGTTGCATTGGCTGCATGTTCCCAAGAAAAAACTTTGGTTTCTGGTTGTGAAAAAGTTACTGCAGATAGAGAAGGTGGCGATGTTTACAAGTGCCCAATGAGTGAAGAATTGGCTGCTATCCAAGCAATGGAAGCAAATGCAATGTTTGGTGGTTCTGGTGATACATTTGATATTGTTGCAGCGGGTGCTGATGCTGAAAATGTTTATGTAAATGTTTTTGGTACTTGTGAAGCTGAAGGTCAGGTTGCATATCGTGTAATGGTCAAAAATCCGACAATTGATGGCAAGGCAATGTATGCCGTTGAAGTATGCCGTTAATTTGGTAAACAATATAAGAAAACCGCTGTGTGTTGCAGCGGTTTTTTGTTTTTATTTTCCTAGACATAATTGTGAAAATGTGGCATCCATAACATCGTTTGCAGTGATTGTGCCAAGTATTTTCCCGATATTGTCGGCCGCAACGCGAACATGTTCCGCAAATATGTCATAATTGCCATCAAAATTTTCCAATGCAGAATTTAATTCGTGTTCTGTATCTGTCAGCAATTTATATGTGCGGGCATTTATTACAAGTGTATTTTCTGCGCCGTCCAATATGCTGTGCATTTTTTTGCGGATTGCGTTTAACAATTCGTCAATGCCGGTGTCTGATGTTGTTGAAGTATAAATTGCGTTTTTGTTATTTCTTGTTTTTATTGTGTCTGATTTGTTGATGACAATAATTGTTTTATCGTCGGGCAGGGTATTTGTTTCGTTCGCAAATACATGCAATATTAAATCTGCGGAATCGATTTCTGATTTTGTTCTGTCGATACCCATTTGTTCGATTTCGTCACCGGTATCACGAATGCCAGCGGTATCAGATAAATTTACCAAATATCCATCGATGTCAATTTGTGCAGATATAACATCGCGTGTTGTGCCGGGGGTGTTGGACACGATTGCACGATTTGAACCAACCAAACAATTAAACAGCGAAGATTTACCGACATTTGTTTCACCGACAAAAGCAATATTAAATCCATGTGTGATTGTGCGTGAAATATTATAACGCGAAAGTGATTTGTTGATTTCTTGGTATAACTCGCGGGTTTTGGCTAAAATTTTTTCTGATATATTTTGTGGTAAATCGTCGCTGTCGTAATCTAGAATAGCGGCGGCGTATGCGGCGATTTCAATCATTTGTTCGCGCCATGCGGTGTAAATTTCGCCATCACCACCCAACATAGATTTTAATGCGAATTGACGTTGGCGGTCTGTTTGTGCGTCCAGTAATGCCGCCAATCCGTCAATGTCAGATAAATCCATTTTTTGGTTCATAAACGCGCGACGAGAAAATTCCCCAGGCGTTGCCATACGCATATTGTGTGATGATAAAAATTCAAAGACTTTGTTTATAACGGCTGTTGCGCCATGTGTGTGAATTTCAATTATGTCGGTGCCAGTGAAAGAATTTGGCGTGGCAAAATAAATCACAATGCATTGGTCTATTAAATCGCCATTGTCGTCGTGCAGATTGCAGAAATAAGCATGTCGAGATTTTAGTTCGTGATTTTTTTTGCCAATAATGTGTTTTGCAAATTCGTCTAAATTATCGCCAGATATGCGGATTACCGCAACACCGGATTTTCCAAAACCACTGGACAGGGCAAATATTCTATCGTTATTCATTTTTTATTTTCCGTTTGATATTTCTTTTAATGCCATTGGGACAAGTTTTGTTATGTCGGCGTCTGGGTTGTTTGACACCAATTTTTGCGCCATATCGATAATGTCCAGACGGCGATAGCCCAAACTTTCCAATGCAGATAATAAATCGGGCAGGCGAGAATTTTCTGTGTCGGGGGTGAACAGGTCAAATCCGCCCATTTTATTTTTTAATTCTACAATGATTTTTTCTGCGACCTTTTTACCGACACCCGGGGCGGTTGAAATCGTTTTTGCGTCGCCTGTGGCAATTGCAGACATTAATGTATCTGTTTTGATTGATGACATAATTGCCAGGGCAACCTTGGGGCCGACCCCAGATACAGATGTTAAATTATTAAACAGGTTTTGTTCGTTGATACTGAGAAATCCAAATAAACGGATTGAATCTTCGCGGACGACGGTTTCAATCCACAGAGAAACCGTGGATTTCAAAGTCAAGTAATTTGGGGTGTACACTTTGTATCCGACGGGACCCGCCATTAAAATTACAAAACCATCACCAATGTAATCAACAATTCCTTGCAATTTGCCAATCATTTGTTATCCTTTGCAAGGTATTTTATAACAATTAAATCAAAAGGTCAAATATGAGTGGACACAGTAAATGGCATAACATCCAACACAAAAAAGGATTGGTTGATGCAGCACGTAGCGGACTGTTTACCAAGTTGGCGCGTGAAATAACAATGGCGGCAAAAATGGGCGATAAAAACCCAGATAATAATCCGCGTTTGCGTTTGGCAATTTTACAGGCGCGTAAAAATTCTATGCCGAATGATAATATTAAACGTGCAATTGACAAGGCGTCTGGTGCAAATACAGAAAACTTTGTTGCTGTTCGGTACGAAGGTTATGGTCCGGGTGCGGTACCCGTTATTGTCGAGGCGTTGACCGATAATCCACGTCGGACTGTGCCAGAAATTCGTAATATCTTTGCCAAAAGTGGTGGTAATATGGGTGAAGAGGGGTCTGTTGCGTTTATGTTCACGCATGCCGGACAAATTATGTATCCTGCGTCGATTGGAAAAACCGAAGACGAAATGATGGAAATTATTATGGAAACGGCTGTTGAAAATATGGAATCGTCAGATGAAGGTTTTATCATTACAACCAAGCCAGATGATTTTATTGTTGTGCAGAAATTTTTGGCAGATAAATTGGGCGAACCAGAAAGTGCTGAATTGACTTGGTTGCCGAATATGCCAATGGATTTAGATGATGAAGCGTATGCCAAAATTGAAAAATTGGTTGATGCGCTGGATGCGAATGATGATGTGCAGAAGGTGTTCACTGCTGCTGCATAAATAAAATAAAAATATAGCGACACATCTGCTTGCTGTTTGCTCACTCATGTAGCATTTGTACACTACGTTCGCAAACAACTTCGCATTTGTGTCGTTATATTTTTATTTTTTAATTTGATGTGTCTGCTTGATTCCGGTTCGTTTATGTAACTACATGTACACTGCACTCGCCGGAATCTTCGCATTTGTGTCGTTATTTTTATTTCAAGAATGTCCCAATGGGTGTTTTTTTTGTCGTCAATGTGGTGGTATGACTGGGAAAAACACGGTAAAAAAGTGTCGCAAAAAACCTAGGTTTTTTGACAAGTGTTTTTTTTAGTTTTTTTCAATTTTTTGAAATTTTAGTTTTTTCGCAAAAACAATGAGTTATAAATCTCGGGCTTTGTGGGGCAAAGTGTCGCAAAAAAACCTAGGTTTTTGGTATACTGTTTGCAAAGGGAAAAACCTAAGGAAATCCAAGGAAAAATTAAAATATCGAGAGAGTAAAAAATTGTCTAAAAAGCGTATGTTTTTGAACATTTTTTCCAAAATCACAATTTCGGCGTGTGCTTTTTGCGCGTTTTTCATCTCGCCCGTATTCGCAAATTTACCCGCCGGTTATACTGAATTGAAATACATAGATGTTCCACAAAGTGCTTATATAGATTTGGGAATGTATCCTGCCGCTCATGGAAGATTAAGGGTTAAGTTTTCACCAATTGGACTGGGATCAAATTATTTGTGTGGTTATAGAAGTATTGATGATAAATTATATTCCGGTATAATGGGATCCTTAAATGGCAATACTATAAACTCGACTATGGTAAGAAAAGATGGAACTTCTGGTACTTCTGTAACAAGTAATATTATTAGAAAAACAAATAATGTGTATGATATACAAGCCAAAGCTAAGTATGTTGAAGGTTCTGGGTATACAACAGAATTAACAGTTAATAATTTAATAACAGGAGAAACAGAAACTGTTGTTGGTAAAACATTTGTTGCCAATCCGATATCGACAAATCAAAATATGCTTTTGTTTGCCGTAAATCAAACAAACAAATT
>JAGHVJ010000037.1 GCA_018064365.1 Candidatus Enterousia onthequi
AAAAAAGTGTGGAAAAAACCTAGGTTTTTTGACAAGTGTTTTTTTAGTTTTTTTCAATTTTTTTAATTTTCGTTTTTTCTGTAAAAACAAAGGGTTATAAATTTCGGGTTTTGCTCGCCATGGTGTCGCAAAAAAACCTAGGTTTTTGGTATACTGTTTGCAAAGGGAAAAAACTAAGGAAATCTAAGGAAAAATTACGCATACGAGAGAGTAAAAACATGTCTAAAAAACACATATTTTTGAGCATTTTTTCAAAAATCGCCATTTCGGTGTGTGTTTTTTGTGCATTTTTCATCTCGCCCGTATTCGCAACTTTGCCATCAGGTTATACCGAATTAGAATACATCGAATCCACCGGAATACAGTATATTGATACAGGAATTTATGCGGATTTAAATACAAAGATAGATATTGATTTTTCTGAACAGGGTTCATCTGGTGTTAATCCGGCCGTTTTTGGTTCTACTGAGAGTGGTGATAACAGTCGTTCGTTTTTTGTGGCGAAAAACTCAGCAGGTACGAATTGGTATGCAAATTTTGATAGTATAGCAAGGACTGTAATAGAAAATCCGACTATAGATAAAAGTAGGCATAATGTGGTCTTATCCAAAAATGGTTGGTATTATGATGATGAATTACGTGCTACTTGGTCTAATCCTACTACTTGGATACAAACGAATTCTATATGGTTGTTTGCTAGAAGTGTTGTTTCGGGGGGGGCAACCAATCCTTCCAAGACAAGAATATATTTTGCTAAATTATATCAAAGCGATCTTTTAGTTCGCGACCTTATTCCAGCCAAACGCACATCTGATTCTGTTATTGGTATGTATGATATGGTGAGTAATACTTTTTTCACCAACAAAGGGACGGGCGATTTTATTGCTGGGCCTATTAAATATCGGAATTTGTTTAATAAAGATAATTACATGAAAACAAGTGACAATTTGTATGTTCCTGCAAAAGGAACGGGAACGACCTCTATATCGAGTGATGCTGCGAGTCCTTATTTGGTTTATATACCGGTTGAGCCAAATGCAACATATTCTGTTATGAATTTTTATTCAAGTGTTGTTCCGGTTAGGTTGCGGGGGTGTTTTACAGAGAGTGTTCCGGCTGTTGGTGTTCCGGTCATTGCTAATGAGGGATCTTCTACTTGGGATGGGGTGACACCTATAATTCTTACCAATAATAATGTTGGCAAATATTTGGTGATACAACTTTGTAATGCATCACAATTAAGTCAGTGGGATGATATTGTTAGTGGTTTAGTGGTTGTTGAAAATAGTGTGGCGCCAACGTCTTATGTCCCTTATGAATATTCAACGACAGAGTTTGGAATCAAAATCGCCACGACAAAGTATGTTGATGAGGAGTTTGCGGCGGCAGAGGCAAAGTTGGCAACAACGGTTCAAACGATTGAAAGTGTTGTTAGTCGCACGATAACCCAAACCGGACAGATTCAGGTATTACAAGATACAAAACAAACCCGTCCTGATGAATCATGCCCTGCAAACATGAAATGCTTACTTGTTCAAGATGAAGACGGCACCCCACACTGGTATCCCATCATCGAACCATAAATTCGGCGCAACACGTTTTTTGTCATTGCGAGCGAACGAGTTCAACTTGCGCGGTGTGGCGCAAGGCCGAACGAGTGAGACGTGGCAATCCAGTCAATATTAAAGTCCAGCATATTGCTGGTACTTTAATAAAACTGGATCCTTTCGACTTCGCAAAACCGCGAATGCGCGACATCGCAATTTTGCTCCGCTTAGGATGACAAAAACATGTGTGTTTTTGTTTGTTGGGCTGTTGTGCATTGGGGTATAAAATAACCTTGTGAAAGTTAAATTTTATTATTACTGTGGAATACGGTGCGGATTAAAAATATACATATGTCGCGGACGGAATCGCGTGCAACAGACAGATATTCGCGTGGATTAAATATTTCTGGGTTTGTAAATAGTGTTTTTCTGATTGCGGCCGTTGTTGCCAGACGCAGGTCGCTGTCTATATTTATTTTGCAAATGTTCGTTTTGGTTGCCGCGAATTCCAGTTGTGTAATATCAATTCCCATGGCGTTTTGCAATTTTCCGCCGAATTGGTTTACATCGGCAACAAGGTTTTCTGGGACAGATGATGCGCCATGCAATACCAATGGAGTGTTGGGAATTTGTTCTTGGATTTTTTCCAGAATATCGAATCGTAATTTTTCATCTGATGAATTTCTTTTGTGTGCGCCATGAGATGTCCCGATTGCGACGGCCAAAGAATCTGTGCCGGTGTCTGATACAAATTGTTTTGCGATGTTTGGGTCGGTATAAACCGATTCGTTTGATTTTGTTATTTCGTCTTCGATGCCGGATAATATGCCTAATTCTGATTCCACAGGGACATCGCGTGCGTGTGCGTATCGAACCACGTTTGCGGTTGCGGTTATGTTTTCGTCAATGTCGCGTTTGCTGAAATCTAACATTACACTGGAAAAACCGATGTTTATTGCGTGCATGCATGATTCGACCGACGACCCGTGGTCCAAATGCAGGGCGATTTGTTCGTTTGGGTGGATTTTTAATCCAGATATCATCCCCATCAACATATCGTCGCCCATATATTTTAATGCCGATTCGGATACGGACACAATAACCGGACTTTTGGTCAATCGTGCCGCAGATACAATCGCCATTATTGTTTCCATGTTGTATGCGTTAAATGCAGGTACGGCAAAGTGTTGTCGCATCGCGTTTTCAAATATTTGTTTGGTAGAATTCAGACCGAAATTTTGGTATTGCATATTTGTTTTCTCTCTTTGGTTTAATTCTAGCAATATTTAATTGTCTGTGGCTAGGTTTTTTTTATGTGGTGCGCTTGACAATGTAATGATTTGTGTAATAATTAGGGCAAGGTAGATGAATAATCGTCTGCAAAACAATTATAAAAAGGATATAAATATGAAAAAAATTTTGGCTTTGATTGCATTGGTTGTGTTGGCTGGCTGTTCTAATTATTATGATTATTACAAGGGTGGTGTCCGCTATGTTCAAGATGGTGTGGATTGTATTTATTATTCTGGTGAATCTGCAAAACATTATTCTCGTGATGTGAATACTGCTGATTTGGATAAAAAGATTGTTTATCGCGATACACAATGTGCTGATTTGTATGCTCGTGATATGGCGGGGCAAGAAGTGCGTCAAGAACGTCGCGTTTTGACACCTGCGGCTGAATATGTTGCAGAACCAGTTGCGATGCCACAACAATTTGTTGTAAAACCTGTGGTTAAAAAATCTTGCGGTTGTAATAAATGTGCTCGCAAACAACCTGCGAAACAAATTGTTATTGTGTCTGGGATGTAATAGATTTTTATGAATTGATATGCCGCCAAGTTTGGCGGCATTTTTTTGTGCTTTTGTTATATTTTGTTTGAAAAACTTGCGCTTTTGTGATAGAATTGCCGTATAAGTTAAGGAGTTTTATATGAAAAAATATACAAAAGTTTTGGTTTTTGCCGCGATTGTGGCTTTGATTGTTGTTCCGGCGCATGCGTGGACGGTTGATAAATCTGTTTGTGAATTGATTGGCAAGATGCAGGGGATTTTTAAAACTTTGCGTGTTTTAGCTTTTGTTGGTTCTGGATTTTATATGGCCGGTTGGGCATGGGAGTATATCAGTAAAGGTGAAGCCAAGATGGATGATCTTAAGAAAAAAGGTATCGGGATGTTGGTTGGGTTCACGTTGTTGTTTGCGATTGGTGTGGTGATTTCGTTCTTGCTGGGTGCGTCTGGTGGGGATGGGGTTGCTTGTTCTCAGTTGACCAGCGGTTGGAACGGATAAGATTTGGGTGGCTTTTGGGCCACCTAAAATTTTTTATAAAAGAAAATGGCGTGTGTGCGCCATTTTTTTTATTTGATATTTTTTTTATGATTTATTTGTTTTCTTCAATATTTGCCAACGAATACAGAACGGATGATATCAATGATTGGTATGGGACGTGTTGTTGGTTGGCCAAATCTTTGATGCGGTCCAAAATTGCATGTGGAATACGCATATTTATAACGCAATCAGATTTGTTAAATGTGCGATAGGCCGCGTATTCTTTCAGCAGCGCCTCGATATTCATAATGAATAACTGTTGCATAACATTAGGCATATTGACACCCCTCTATACTTTGTTATACACACTGTCCAATACATGTGTCTTTACGGTTGACTATAACATTGTATTTACAGTTGTCAATACATTTGTAAATGCGGCTGTAATCACGGCTGTCCGCACGTTTGTGTATGTGTTTGTGATGGCGATTGTATTGGTTAAATAAATTTGATTTTTGTGTTTTTTGTATCTAAGATATCTATGCGTATTTAATGTCATTTAATATATGTGTTTACGCGGAAAGGAAAGGATTTTTTATGTTCAAAAAAATATTCTGTGGAATTGTTTTTTTATTGGCTGTGTTTGTTGCGCCGGCACGCGCGGAATTGCGGGTTGATATTGTTGCGGGTGATGTTGCACCAAAATCTGTGGCGGTGCAAAATGTCGAAGTTGCCAAGGGTGTTTCAAAGTCTGATGCGGAAATGGTGCGCACAGTTGTTGAAAATGATTTGAAATCAACAGGACTGTTTCGGATGATAAATCCGGATGCGTATCCGCAATTTGTGAAATTTAATGATATGCCAGATTTTAATTTGTGGCGTGCGATTAAATCTGATGTTTTGGTTCAATCCAGGATGACCAAACAGAAAAATAATATGTATAAATTAGAATTTTATGTTTGGGATTTGAATTCCAAAGAACAGATAGAAGCGCAAAGTTTAATGGCATCAAAAAAATCGATTCGTCGTATGGCTCATTTGATGGCGGATGCTATTTATGAAAGATTGACGGGCGAGGTGGGCTATTTTGATACTCAAATTGTGTTTATTGCGGAAACAGGCGATGTGTCTAATCGTGTGAAACGCATGGCAATTATGGACCAAGATGGTTTTGGTATGCGGTATTTGTCTGATAAAAATACTTTTGTTATGTCGCCGCGTTTTTCACCGAATATGCGCACGATTGTGTTTTTGTCTTATCGTGACGATAATCCTATGATTTGGACTTTGGATTTAGATACTGGGGCGCAACGCAGATTGGGTGAATTTGGCGGTATGAATTTTGCGCCACGTTTTTCACCGGACGGAAAACGGATTGCGATGTCTTTGGTGCGTGGTGGCGATACACATATATTTGAATATAATATTGAAACATCTGAATTGCGTCAGTTGACATTTGGTCATTCTTTGAATACATCGCCGTCGTATTCCCCAGATGGAACGCAAATTGCGTTTAATTCTGATAAATCTGGGTCCCAGCAAATTCATGTTATGAATCTGGCGACGGGTGACGAAGAGCGTATCACTTTTGGAGCAGGGCGGTATGCAACACCGGCTTGGTCGCCAGACGGACAATTTATTGCGTTCACCAAAATTGCAGATGATACTTTTTATATCGGTATTATGGGGCCGGACGGCAAACGTGAAAAAATATTGGCCGGTGGTTGGTATATGGAGGCGCCGTCTTGGGCACCGGGGTCGCGCCGTTTAGTGTATTATGAAACGGAAAAATCTGATGATGGTATTGACCGGGTGAGCCATTTGCGCAGTGTTGATATCACAGGACAAAATATATATGACATTGAATTGCCAGATGGGGTAAATGGGGTTGAACCGACTTGGTCACCAAAATTGCAATAGGTTATGAAACGATTCGGAATATGTGTTTTTACGGGTGTTGTATTGTGCGTGCTGTCGTCGACAGCGTATGCTGTGCCGGCGGTTGTGAAATATGTTGTTGATGGCGATACTTTTTCAGCCGGTGTGAAATTGCAAGATGATACGATGGTTTCTGTGCGGGTGCGATTGCGTAATGTTGATACGCCTGAATTGCATGGGGAATGTGTTGATGAAATTGTTGCGGCAAATGTTGCAAAAAATCGTTTGGCCGAATTGTTGCCGGTTGATTCTGTGGTTGAATTAGAAAATATCAAAGATGATAAATATCTGGGCCGCATAGATGCCAATGTCAAAGATTCCCATGGTCACGATGTTGGTCGCGTATTGATTCGTGAAAAGTTAGGGCGACCGTATAGTGGTGGCAAACGTCGTTCCTGGTGCGAACAAAAAATATAACGGGCATCTGCTTGTTGATGGCTTGCTCATGTAGCGTTTGTACACTACGCGCGCCACCAACTGCGCATCTGCTCCGTTATATTTTTTGTTCTTTTGTGGAGGGCATCTGCTTGTTATATTTTTTGTTCTTTTATGGGTTGGGGTAATTGTGATTTAAATATTTTCTCTTTATCGTCATTCCAGCGGAGGCCGGAATCCAGTTTTGTGTTCCGCAAAACTTGTGTCGTTCGGCGTCATTACACAGGTTGTCCAATGGACAACTGGATACCGCCCTGCGGCGGTATGACGGGGAAAATAGGATAAAAAAGTGTCGCAAAAAACCTAGGTTTTTTGACAAGTGTTTTTTTTAGTTTTTTTCAATTTTTTTAATTTTCGGTTTTGGCGCAAAAACAAAGGGTTATAAAATCCGGCCTTCGCGCGGTGTGGTGTCGCAAAAAAACCTAGGTTTTTGGTATACTATGCACAAAGGGAAAAACCTAAGGAATTCTAAGGAAAAAT
>JAGHVJ010000003.1 GCA_018064365.1 Candidatus Enterousia onthequi
AGATGAAAAATGCACAAAAAACACATACAAAAATGGTGATTTTTGAAAAAATGCTCAAAAAAATGTGTTTTTTAGACAATTTTTTACTCTCTCGATATTTTGATTTTTCCTTAGATTTCCTTAGGTTTTTCCCTTTGCATACAGTATACCAAAAACCTAGGTTTTTTTGCGACACTTCGCCGCGCAAAGCCCAGAATTTATAAGTGGTTGATTTTACAGAAAAACAAAAAATTAAAAAAATTGAAAAAAACTAAAAAAAACACTTGTCAAAAAACCTAGGTTTTTTTGCGACACTTTTTATACAGATAACGCCAGAATTATGAACAAAAAAACCGGCGAATGCCGGTCTTTTTATAACTAGAAGAAACTATTTATTAAATACTGTCGGCATTAACCCAACGGCCGTCTTTCAACAAACCTGGGGCCATACCTTCGTTTGTGCGCAATGCGTTGATAACACTACGTGCCTTGGTTGCGTCCAGATTCACAATACGAACTTTGTACATACCGCCCTCGTTCACGACAACCGCATCACCGTATGCCTTCATACGTGCCGCCATTGCGTCTGCGCTGTCTTGGGCATAAAACGCCGCCAACTGGATTGCATATTCGCCAGATGTCGCAACAGGTTGTGGCTGTGCCGCCGGTTGTGTTTCTGCAACCGTTGCAGGCTGGACAGTTGTTCCTGGTTCTGGGGCACCAATTGTTGCATTTTTAACAGCAATAGATTGTTCTGTTAAAACCTGGACCTGGACCTTGGCCTGGGAATTCAATCCGATTTTTTCAGCCGCAGCCGGAGATAAATCCATAATACGAGTATTTACAAATGGGCCACGATTATTCACACGAACAACCACAGATTCACCATTATCCAAATTTGTCACCTTGGCAATTGTGGGCAATGGCAGAGTTTTACTGGTTGCGACCATTTGTGATGCGTCGAAAACTTCGCCATTTGTGGTTTTTTGCCCAGATAATTCTGTTGGGATAATTCCAGCAATGCCAGTTTGGTTATATGTTAAATCTTCGGATGGAATATATTGAACATCGTCAACCTTGTACGCATTACCAATGTAATATTTTGGTGCCGCCGCCATCAAATACGAATCATTTAATACAGTACCAGCCGTCAAATCTTCTTCGGCCAAAGATTCAGAACCATAAATTTTGGCATCGTTACCAGTGGCACAACCCGCCAACACAGCAACCAAAGCCGTCAAAGACACCAATTTTTTCATTTTCGTTTCTCCTTGTTCAAAAAAATGTCATATGCCAGGGAGCAATGTTTTTTGAAAAACTCCCCCCTCATTCTCGATATAGATATTATCATAATTTTATGGTGTTTTCAACTGATAATTTATGCGCGTTTATCTATTAGATATGCAACCGGCAAATACAACACCCCAAATACAGCCATCGCAATACACATTGACATAATACCACTAATTGGTGCGAACCATAATCCAACGCCCAAAATTCCCGCCCATGCACAAAATCCAATTGTTGCACGAACTGTGCGTCCGTCCCATTTAATTAATCCTTTGCGTTTGCATGCGCGTGCCAACAATAAATTTTTAACATACCCAGACACAACAACGCCAACTGGGATTGCCAAATACCCCAAATGATAAAATAATGCGACGTACAATATTGTGGCCACCCCCAGTGATATCATACTGGTTTTCACAGGTGTTTTGACATCTTGGGACGCATAAAGTGTTTTGCTGTAAATCTGACTAATCAACATTGCAGGCAAAACCAAACATTGAATCATAATCGCCACCGCAACTGCGCGTGTAGATTCTGGAGTCCATGCGCCATATTGAAATAAATTCTTGATAATCGGTTCTGCTAACACAAACAATCCAACCATACTGGGAATTATCAGCATCAACGAACGGCGTAAAGATGAATTTTGCTGGATATAAACACTGCGCATATTTTTTTCAGCCAATGCATTTGAAATAGACGACATCAAAACTGTGCCCACCGCCAAACCAATCATCGCAAATGGTAATTGAACAATTCTGTCTGCGTAATATAACCAAGACACTGCGCCAGATTGAAAACTGGCAACTAATGTTCCAACGATAATCGTAATTTGATAAAAACCACTGCCGACTAAACTGACACCAAAACGTTGCAACATAGATTTAATTTTGCCGTTCCATTTCGGCACTATTAAACGCAGTCCGAAATTGCCGGCACGAATTCGCCCCCACAGAACAGCACACTGGATAATTCCAGACAGAACAACTGTCGCCGCCATAATATATAAAATTGTCGTTGGTGCAAAATATACCGACAACAATAGCGCACATATCAACATTATATTCAACATAACCGGCATAAAGGCCGCCAATATAAACCGAGAAAACGCATTTAATACCGCTGATAAAAATGCCGCAGCACAAATAAAGATAACATACCAAAACATTATGCGCGAAATAACAACCGTTGTTTCCATTTTTCCGGGGTCTGCTGAAAAACCAGGTGCCAATATCGTAATAAATGCCGGCATAAATATTTCAAATATGATTGTCAATCCCAACAATACCACAACCAACCAAGAAAACACATTGTTTGCAAAATTCTTGTCATGTTTGGAATCTGCGAACATAGGAATAAATATTGCGGACAATGCGCCCTCGCCCAACAAATCACGAAACAAGTTTGGTAATTTGAACGCCGCCAAAAATATATCGGACAATCGACCAGCCCCCAAAACGCGCGCAATCAACATATCACGCACAAAACCAAAAACACGGCTGATACCAGTCATCGCCCCAACACCGAATATATTTTTTCCTAACTTCATTTAATTTTGCCTTTTGTAAAAAACTTCTTTTATTTTTAATGAATATATTATACTGTTTATGTATAAGGAAATTCAAGTATGAAAAAATTTTTGATTTTAACATTGGTTATGTGTGCTTTGACAGGATGTGCGGGCACAGATATTGAATCTGAACGTTCTATGGCGGACATCTATCAAGACGCGTATGAAAATTTTAACGATGGCGATTATGCCCGGGCGGCAGAATTGTTTTTGATGGCAGAATCTGAACATTCAACCGATGCTTTTGCGCCTGATGCGCTGGTTATGGCGGCTTATTCTCATTACATGGACGAAGATTTTCCCGCCGCACTGATTGCAACTGACCGTTTCTTGCGTTTCCATCCTGGACATAAAGACGCGGCGTATGTTTTGTATTTGCGTGGTATGTGTTATTACCGCCAGGTCAGTGATGTTCGCCGTGAGCCAGGTATGTCTGTTTATGCATTGCAACAGTTTGAACAGTTGCGCGAACGTTTCCCAAATTCTGAATACGCGAAAAACGCAAAAAATAAAATCAATATTTTAAAGAACTATATCGCTGGCAAGGTTATGTATTCTGCTCGCACTGATATGCACAAAGAAAACTGGACGTCTGCAATTACAAAATTGCAATCTGTAATCACAACTGCGGATGAAACAGTTATGGCGCCAGAGGCTTTGTATCGTTTGGGACAATGCTATGCCGCAATCGGTTTGCCGTCACAAAGCGCAGGTTATGCGGATATGTTGCGCAAAAATTATCCGGATAACGAGTGGACAAAGAGATTAAAGAAATAAAAATGCCCCACAATGGGGCGTTTTATTTTCGATAACAATCCATTATCTTTGTTTTTTGACCAAATCTTTAATAAACAAATCTACTGGTATTGATGCAGCGGCTGTTGGCCCAGATTGTTTGTAATAATGACTGGAAGGAATTGTGTTATAAGGTTTACGTTCGCCAATGAATTGTTCATAATAAATCTGACCGATACGCATAAAGGGATACACGACCGTAGGATGCAAAACACGTATTTCTAAAGTCCAGTACCCGCAAAAACCATCATCACCACGACCCGCAGTATGGTGATTCAATACAAAATTGCGTCCCAGACTTGATTTACCATCAATATACGGGAACAAATTGTACGTTTCTGTGTATTCAACAGTCGATGCCAAATATCCAAGTTGCGGGTTCAAGATTGCGCCCTCTTCTGGAATTTCAAAATCCAAAGTTTCTTTGTTTTTTGCGGTATCGATTAAAAATTTCGGATTACGCAAATCGTATTCTTCGTTCCCAGCAACATATAGGAAATGAGGATGTTGCACATTTGGAAATTGTTCGTTTATTGCTGCCCTGTTATAAGAAAAGTTTTGCCATTTTGGAAATTTTGTTTTTGCCAATTCGTCTGTTTCTTGGGTTGAATAAAACCAATCTTGCATTGAATATTCGCGATTTTTGTCATACGGAACAAACGGTTTCATACCAAATGGAATAGTGTCTTTATAAACCTTGAACATCGGGGACAAATGTAAATCGTAACTATTAGAACCCAAACACCTTTCGTCGAAGGTTCGATTATAATGTTCGGTCGCCCGTATTCACCAGGATTGTGCGGATTATTTAATTCCATTTGACGGAGAATTTCTGGACCAGATAATTGCATTTCTTATAACCTTTTTTTGCTCTCTCGTCCTGGTGGATATTTTAATCATAAATGATATTTTTGCAAGGTTTTTTTATTTACTTTTCAAATAGATATGCTATTGTTTACGGTATGACAAAGACTTATTCTGGATTTATTGCAATTTTAGGTCCCACAAACGCTGGGAAAAGCACACTAATCAACCAAATTATGGGTCGAAAAGTGTCTATTGTTTCACACAAGGTTCAAACAACACGAACAAATTTGCGGGCTGTAAAAATGGTGGGCGAAAAGCAACTGATTTTCGTGGATACACCGGGGGTATTTCGCCCAAAACGACGGTTGGACCGCGCAATGGTTGGTGCGGCATTTGATGCGTTTGGTGATGCAGATGCTGTATTGTTGCTGGTTGATGCAACACACGGTATAACCGGCACAATTCGTGATTTGATTGAAAAAATAAAATCTCATAAAAATCTGTTTGTCGCATTAAACAAGGTTGATTCTGTTCGCAAGGATAATTTATTACCGATGGTAGCAGAACTTTCAAACCTGGCTGGATTCAAAGAGATATTTATGATTTCTGCATTAAAAAATGACGGTATAAGTCAAATGTTGACCGCGTTGTCTGATGTTATGCCGGAATCGCCTTATTTGTTTGACGCGTCCGATGCAGTGGACGTGCCTGACAATCTGTATTTGGCAGAATTGACCCGTGAAAAAATTTATAAGTACATTCATCAAGAATTGCCTTATCACATAAATGTTGTGACAGAACGTGTTGATGTCGATGCTGATGGTGTTCTGGATATATATCAAAAAATCGTTGTGCAAAATGATGCTCATAAAAAAATTGTAATTGGGCGTGGCGGCGAACAATTAAAGAAAATCGGAACTGATGCACGACATGATATTCAAAATCAATGGGGTGTAAATGCGCGTCTGCATTTGTTTGTCCGTGTAGAGGCAGATTGGGAAAATGTATCTGAAAATTACACTGACCAAGGGTTAGAGTTCAAATAATGCTGCACACATCGGATTTTGATTTTGAATTACCACCAGAATTGATTGCTTCACATCCATTAGAGCAACGCGACGCGTCGCGTATGCTGGTTGTAAATGGTATGGATATTACAGATAAACACATTCGTGATTTTTTGGACTATATTCGTTCTGGCGATGTTGTTGTGTTTAATAATTCGCGGGTAATTCCTGCGCGTTTTATGGCCAATGGTCACGAAATCACTTTGCATACTTCTGTCAGTGATAAAGATTGGTGGGGATTGTGCAAAAAATTCAATAAAATAAACATTGGTGATGTTTTAACGATGGACGATGGCACAACCATTCATGTTATCGACCAAGATGACGAAAGTGGTCTGTTGTTGCGTTTTGATTGCGATAATGTTTTTGAAGTTCTGAATAATGTTGGCAAAATGCCTCTGCCACCATATATGAAGCGCGAGGCCGAATCTGCTGACCGTGAACGTTATCAAACGGTTTATGCGGAACCGTTGGGGTCTATGGCGGCACCAACCGCGGGATTGCATTTTACACCAGAATTGATGCGTGAAATTGAAAAGCGTGGTGCAACAATTGTAAAAATCACTTTGCATGTTGGCGCAGGAACATGGATGCCTGTTAAAACAGAAAATTTAACTGAACACAAAATGCATAGCGAGTGGTGTTGTATCACCCCCGAACAAGCCGAAATAATAAACAATGCAAAACGTGTGATTGCGGTTGGAACCACATCCATGAGGACTCTGGAAAGTGCGGCAATACGCGCGCGTGAGAACAGAACAAAACAACGCGTTATGCCTATTTGCCAATCTACGGATATATTTATTACACCTGGGTATAAATTTGGTGCGGTTGATGTATTGCTGACGAATTTTCATCTGCCAAAAAGCACATTGTTTATGTTGGTGTCTGCGTTTGCAGGATTGGATGAAATGAAATCTGCATATAAACATGCGGTGGAACAAAAATACAGATTTTTCAGTTATGGCGATTGCTGTTTGTTATTCAAAAAAGACGGGGATTAACCATGGAATACAAACCAACAGCACATAAATTATCAAATGGTGTGACAGTAATTTTAGATTCTATGGATTTAGAAACTGTGGCTGTAAAAATCCGATTTAACATCGGTTCACGCGATGAAACACCAGATGTGTACGGAATTACGCATTTTTGCGAGCATATGTTGGTCAAAGGAACTAAAAATTTTCCGTCTCGTAAAGAATTAAAATATTATATCGAAGATCATGGTGGTGCGTTTAATGCTTCTACATCCAGTGATTCATTACAGATATATGGTCGTATAATCGCAGAAAACACAAATGTTTTGCTGACTGTGTTCGCCGATATGTTACAAAATTCGTTGTTTGAGCCAGGAAAGATAGAAATTGAACGCAATGTAATTTTAGATGAATCGCGTCGTGCACATGGCAGTAATTCCAGAAAATTTGCCGACTTGATTCAAACCAGTTTACTTGATTTTTCTGCTTTTAGAAATTTGGGGCCGGATGAAAATATAAAATCTTTTACACGCGAACAAATGTTAGATTGGATGCACAAACATTTGTCTGCAAAAAATTGTACAATTGGCATATCTGGGCGCATAGATGACAAAGACGCATTATTAAAACAGCTAGAAAATTTGTTTGCGTTCTTGCCAAATCGTGATGTTGAAAAACACAGACTTTTTAAATACACCCCATGCGATAAATTTGTTCCAGAACCCAGTTTGCAAAATGTATGGATAAACATTTTGTTTCCATACCTGAGGGAAGATAATTACGAAAATTTACGCGATAATATTGCAGAAACCAAATTCCATAAATATCTGGTTCAAGAATTAGTAGAGGTTGTTCGTCAGCAAAATGGTTTGGTGTATGGTGTTGGTATGGCTGCGTATGCCAATGAAGACAATGGAATTCATGGTATTGATACAGAAACATCATCAGAAAACTTGGAACGCGCAGTTGCATTGATTGCGCAAACAGCATATCGTATATATAACAATGATAAAATTACAGAATCTGTTATAAAACGTTTTTACAATCATCACAGATTGTCTGATGCTGATTTTTTGGAATCTGCGACGCGTCGTTGTGATATTTTGGTAAATCATTGGTCTGATTTTGGAACAATATATGACTTTCGCCAGATACAAGAATTTGATAAATCTATCACGGCGGATGACGTTATAAAATGTTCCAAAGGGTTCAATGTCTATTATAACATTTGGCGCAGAACACGATGTTGACCTGCGCAAAGTATGGATTGAAAATTTTAAATAAAACAAGGTAAAATATATGTCGTTAAAATTTGATTTAATTAAAACAGATGGCACTGCACGACGTGGTCGTGTTCACACGGCACATGGCGATTTTGAAACACCTGCATTTATGGCGGTGGGGACTGCGGCAACAGTCAAGGCATTGACAATGGACCAAGTTGCGGCAACAGGAACCCAGGTTATATTGGGAAATACATATCATTTAATGATGCGCCCAGGTGGTGATTTGGTTGAACAAATGGGCGGTCTGCATAAATTTAGTGGTTGGCACGGTCCGATTTTAACTGACAGCGGCGGATTCCAGGTTATGTCATTATCTAATTTGGTAAAAATGCGTCCAGACGGGGTTGAATTTACTTCTCATATTGATGGTGGAATTAAACATTTTATGCGCCCCGAAGATTCTGTTCATATTCAACATCAATTGGATTCAAATATCACAATGGTATTGGACGAGTGCTTGCACTTGCCTACGACTCGCGAACGTGCAGAAAAAAATATAGACATGGTGACAGAATGGGCACAACGCAGTAAAAATGCTTTTGTTGATCGTGATGGATACGGAATATTCGGAATTGTCCAAGGGGCTGATTTCCCGGATTTGCGTGAAAAATCTGCGCGTGAACTAATTAAAATTGGCTTTGACGGATATGCGATTGGTGGGTTGGCTGTTGGTGAACCTCAACAGGTTATGTTTGATATGATATCGACTGTTGCGCCAATGTTACCAACGGACAAGCCCAGATATTTAATGGGTGTTGGAACACCATTGGATATATTGGGTGCGGTCGAACGTGGAATCGATATGTTTGATTGTGTTATGCCGACACGTGCTGGTCGCACCGCCCAGGCATTTACCAGACACGGCACAATGAATATGCGTAATGCAAAATTCCGTGATGACGCATCTCCATTGGACGACAAATGTGGTTGTCCGGCATGTAAATTATCGCGCGCCTATATCCATCATTTAATTAAATGTAATGAAGTTTTAGGTGCAACATTATTGACGCAACACAACCTGTGGTTTTATCAAGATTTAATGCGTGATATTCGCACCGCCATAGAACAAGGAAAATTCCAAGAATTCAAAAACGAATTTATCAAAAAATATCAGGGCGAAAATTAGAAAAAAGTCTTGAACCACAAAACAATAATTTTATACCATACCAGAGGAAAGGAGATTTTACCATGGCAAAAAAAACAAAGGAAGTAGAAGTTATTGATATGCACGGTGCAAAAACTGTTAAGAAAAAAGCATCTGTTATAACTGGGGCGAAACGCGTTTTTGCAATTGTGACAATCGTGTGGTTTGCATTTGTATTTTCGTTTCCGCTATATGTAAAACATCACTATGCGGGTCCAATAAAAAAATCTATGGTAGTGTCTGTGTTCTTTGATTTACAGAGAAACATCCAAGAGCAATATGCCCGATTACTGGACGGTATCAAAGATGCAATAAATCTGGAAAAGCCTGTTGCGATTGCTATTGACAAGGTCAAACTTGTCCAGTCCAAGGTTGATAAAGTAACCGATACTACGACCAAGGCCAAAGAATCTACTGCAAAAGCGGCAGATACGACATCTGGGGTTAAAAAATTAACCGGATTAGTGAACAAATTTGGTATTAAAACAGATGCCGTTGACAAGGTTGTAGATACGGCTGATGATGGTATTGCCCAGGCAAACAAGGCAATCGAAAAGGTTGACGACACCGCGGCAATGGTGAATAAACAGTTGGACAAAGTCCAGGCTGAATTGATTAAGGTGACCCAAATTGAAATTGACAAGGTAATTGACACCGCAATTAAAAGTCAGTTGGACAAGGCATCTGGTGGTTTGGGAACAACATTATTGACAAACTATGGAATAAAACATGTGTATCCATGGCGTCCGTCTTCATGGCCTGTGGCAACCAAAATCTATAACGATTTAGAAAAATCAGATTTGGGTGTTGTTCAGATTTTAACCCGTACAGTTGATAAATATTTTGGATATGTCGCGTGGGGATTGGTAATTGCTGCGTGGGTCGGCGGAATAATTATATGGTCAATGATATTCAAAAAGTACAAGGCCGTTGTTGCACCGTTCTTGGTGTGTCCGCGTTGTGGTCATACATATGCAGACAAACGTTCAGCAATGAGTTGGATAAAGGCATTACAACCATGGAATTGGTTCTAGGCAAAATTCACTGCAACACAATGAAAAATCCGTCAGCATGGCGGATTTTTTATATTCGAACTAAATCGATTTATATATTTTATCCTTGCATAAAATAATCTTTTTTTGTAAAATATTGTGTATCAGAGGTGTTCTCTGATGGGCCTCGAAACCCGTATATCAAACGGCACCTGTATTTTTGTTTAGTACAGGCGAACTCCAACTGGTAATTGGTTGGAGAGTTGCTGAATAATATCATTTTATGATAGAATAAGCGCGCAATTTCCGTTTGGATTGTTTCGAGTCTCCAACCGTCTGAATTTTCGACGGTTTTTTGTTTGATTTTTTGGGGGGATAATTGAAACAGTTGGTAATATCTTTGTTGATTGTGTTTGTTGTGACAAATACCTTTGTCACATCGGTATTCGCAGATAACGAACCAATCGCATGCGATGGAGTTGTGCGTAATTATGTATCTGCAACAGGGACAGTTATTCAAAATGGAACACCAACCCCAGAAAACCCAATTGAACCCATATTTTATACCCAAGGTGATATGATACTTCGTGCTGTTGGCGATTATGCCGATTCATACGATGCAACAACCGGCAAAATCACCCGCCGTGTCGGGGTGAAAGTATTAGATGGAACAGAAACAATTCAGTATACCGATGATTGGAATTGTTTTTATTTTAGCCCACGGCCTAGTATGATATATTCTCCAAGCACAATGAAAAGTTCCCACTTTAATAAGATTTATTATCGTCCTACAGATGTTGACGGGATAGGCTTTATATATTACTACGACATATTTATACGTATGCAACAATTTAATGGTGATATTAGCCTTTTCAAATCTTACCTTGCGCAACAATATGCAAACGGCACACCATTGACGGTGTATTATCCACTGGCAACCGAGGTTGTCGAAGATTGGTCGGCAACAACTTATTGTGGCGAACCAATAAAAATCGCGACAACGAAATTTGTTGACGAAGAGTTCAAGGCGGCGGAAGACCAGTTGGCGGCGACAGTTCAAACGATTGAAAGCGTTGTCAGTCGCACGATTGCCCAGACCGGCCAAATTGCAACTTTGCAAGAAACAAAACAAACCCGCCCCGATGAATCATGTCCTGCAAATATGAAATGCCTGCTGGTTCAAGATGAAGACGGCACCCCACATTGGTACCCCATCATCGAACCATAAATCCCTATCTTCCTTCTTTATATTCCAGTGTGATTTTATCACACTGTCCCCTTCTTTATGACTACGAGTAGATTTTGCAAAGCAAAATCGTCAGGAGTGCCGCATAGGACAAAGTCCGAGCGAAATAAGGGGTGGATTGCGATAGCAAGACGAGATAATCGGGATTTGTATTTTTCCTGCTATCGTCATTCCGCAGGAGTGCGGAATCCAGTTTTGCGTTTCGCAAAACTTGTGTCATTTGGCATTATTACTCAGGTTGTCCAATAGACAACTGGATACCGCCCTGCGGCGGTATGACGGGGAAAAACACGGTAAAAAAGTGTGGAAAAAACCTAGGTTTTTTGACAAGTGTTTTTTTAGTTTTTTTCAATTTTTTTAATTTTCGTTTTTTCTGTAAAAACAAAGGGTTATAAA
>JAGHVJ010000022.1 GCA_018064365.1 Candidatus Enterousia onthequi
AACAAACGCGCCCTGATGAAAATTGTCCCGCAAATATGAAATGCTTACTTGTCCAAGACGAAGACGGCACCCCACATTGGTACCCCATCATCGAACCATAATCCCCGGCGCATTTGCGCCAGTTTTCTTTTAACCTGTGTAATAATAACAAAAGACAAAAAACCGGGAAAAATCCCGGTCTGTTATTTCTGGCGCGCCCAGCAGGACTCGAACCTGCAACCCACAGATTAGAAATCTGTTGCTCTATCCAATTGAGCCATGGGCGCAACGAGATGTATTCTAGATTAAAACCTTTTCAATTTCAAGTCTGTTTTTATATTCGTACGTTCCGCACACGATAAAATAACATAAATCACTATTACCAAAGGTATGCGATATGTTTCTGCTTGATTTTATTAAATTTAATGCTATTGTCTGTGGCACGAAAAAAAAGAGAGGATTTGTTATGTATAAAATGTTAAAAAAATATTTTGCGCCTGTTGTATCAAATAGTTTTAAAGAATATATTACACCTGTTATGCAAAATATGGACGAAAACACAAAAAATCATGTAATGTATCGTTTTTATTGTATTTATGGCTTGAATCCCAAAAATATGCTTTCTATGGTATCGCAACCAATCAAAGAATCCAGAATTCATGCTTTTTATTTTTGTGTATCTCAATTATATAATTGCAATGTTCCAGACATACATATTATCGCAAAATCTGGCCAAGAAGAAAAATTTCAACAATTATTATCTCGCACAAATCAAATGCCGTTGCCAGAAATAAATTCTATGCGTAACAACTTGATTGAATTAGCAAAATATTCTACAATCTCTACAAAGTTCACATCCAAGCCGATTCCAAAACGAAAAATTGAACCATGGACAAAACATTTTAATCGCGGTCGCCAATATTAAAAATGAAATATATTGATGCTCATTGTCATTTGTCGAATCCTGAGAATTTTTCAGATGTGTTTATGCGCGCAAATGCAAATGGCATTGTCGGTTGTGTGTTAAATTCTGTATCAGAATCTGATTGGCAAAGTATTTCGAAATTGACGCATGATAATGCAAATATTCGTGGCGCAATCGGTATTCATCCGTGGCACACAGAAACCGTATCCAAATCATGGCAAGATAATTTGATTTATTTGTTAAACACAAACCCCAATTTAATGATTGGGGAAATCGGCCTGGATAAAACACGTGATAATTTTGCCAGCCAAGAAAAAGTTTTTATTTCTGCACTTGAAATTGCAATCAAATTTAATCGAGTAATAAATTTGCATTGCGTGCATGCGTGGGAACGTGTTCTGGAAATCCTGAAATCGTATCGCCATGAATTGCCAACTATTGTTGCTCATGGTTTTGATGGCACCCAGAATGCAATAGATTTTGATGCAGACATATATTTTTCTTATTCTCCGAATATTGCAAATCCAAAATATAAACGCATGGCAGGATCTGTATTGCGTGTGCCAAAAAATAAAATTTTGATTGAAAGCGACAGTTCTGATTTATCGCGTGTGATATTGACAGCGCGTGGTGTGTCTGCGATTCGTTCGGATGTGTCCCCAGATGATATTTTACAAAACGCAAAAAGGATATTTTTCAATGGATAGATTACATAGAATTCGTTTGCTGTTAGGCGATAACGCGATTCAAACATTACAATCAAAAACAGTTATGGTTGTTGGATGTGGTGCGGTTGGTTCTGTGGCCATAGAGGCTTTGGCACGCAGTGGAATCGGTCATTTGATTTTGGTTGATTTCGACAAAATCGAAGAATCAAACATAAACAGACAGTTGTTCGCGTGTGTTTCTACGATTGGTATGTCCAAGGTTGATGCCGCACACAATCGTATCCAAGATATATCCCCAGATATTCAAATCACAACATTAAATATGTTTTGGGATGAAAATTCTGTGCCAAACATTACGCCAGACTTTGTAATAGATGCGATTGATTCTGTACCATCTAAAATAGCATTATATCGGTGGTGTACGAAACATAATATTCCGTTTGTTGCCAGTATGGGGGCAGCACAAAAGACAGATGTTTCGCAAATTCGTATTGCGAATATTTCTAAAACAACAGTGTGTCCATTGGCGGCACGGATTCGAAAATTAGTACGCGCGGAAAATTTACCTGATTTTCCAGTGGTATATTCTACACAAACTCCAATAAAAAACGACACAAACACATTGGGGTCAATGATGACTGTAACCGGATGTTTTGGATTATATCTGGCAAATTATGTAATAGACAAATTGACACACAAATAGGACTGGAATCCAATACAGCCGTGGCTTTGCACTTATTCCTAAAACGTGATTGACGATTGAATTCGAATCACAAATAACATATAATTGAAATATCAAAAAGCCAAACTTTTTGATTTATATACAACAATATGGAGAAAAAACAGATGAGAGGACTAACGACATATGTCTTGGAACCATTGACTTTTATTGGCGCTTTGAATTGGGGGCTGATTGGGTTATTCGGTTTCGATTTGGTTGCGTGGATATTTGGACCTGCGACCATGGCGGCAAGCATCGTCTATTCAGTTGTCGGTGTTGCGGCATTATTGTGGTTGCTGTGGCTGTTATTAGATCGCCCAACAAACAATCATTAAAAAACAACAATCTGTGTCGATATAAATCCCCATCTTGGGGATTTTTTTAATACATATTTTTTGGTCATAAATTTAGTGCCACGGGTGTAAAAAAAGTCGCAAAAAAACCTAGGTTTTTTGACAAGTGTTTTTTTTAGTTTTTTTCAATTTTTTTAATTTTCGTTTTTTTCGCAAAAACAAAGGGTTATAATTTTCGGGTTTTGCGCGGTGTGGTGTCGCAAAAAAACCTAGGTTTTTGGTATACTGTTTGCAAAGGGAAAAAATTAGGGAAATCTAAGGAAAAATTACGCATACGAGAGAGTAAAAAAATGCATAAAAAACACATATTTTTGAGCGTTTTTTCAAAAACCACCATTTTTGCATGTGTTTTTTGCACTTTGTCGGCATGGGCGGATACGACAACATGCGATATAAACTATACCCCAGTTACCGGAAACAGTTGGCAAAACGGCACACCAACCCCAACCAGTCCAGTTGATGTCATTAGTGTTGGGGACAAAACTGTGAATTTATGGAATGCAACTAATGGGTTAAACGAACAAACATTAGGCGGAGTTACATATCATACTAATCCTGACGGAAGCATTACTATAAGTGGAACTGCAACAGCATATGGGCTTTATCTATTAGCACCATTTTACATAACTGATGACATAAAAAATAAAACAATCGTTATTAGTGGTCTAAACGATGGGATTTCTGTATCATCAAACGTTCAGTATGGAGATGCGAGAATATATTTTAAAGATGGAACATACTCAGGTTTAAGTTTATCAAATTTAAATCCAACAGTTATAAATTTAGCAGATTATCCAAATGCGAATTATTTATACGTAGGACTTAAAAGGAGTGGCAATATTGCGACAAGCGGAACTGTTAAACCTTACATTATAGAAGGTTCTACAGCTCCAACCTCCTACGTCCCATATGGCTATGAGATACCAGTAGCAGGAACGAGTGCAAACGGTTCTCGGACAACTACATCGGTGTATCTGGATGAACCGTTGAGAAAAGTAGGCGATTATGCGGATGTGCTGGATTACAAAAATGGTACAATCACCCGTAATGTTGGTGTGAAAGTGTTAGATGGGACGGAGAGTTGGGGACAATCCATAACTGCTAATCATTACGGAGATTATTTTTATACATCCATTGATGCTAAAGTGTCAACATTCATAAACACTCATTTTGCGTCAACTACTGCAGGTTATGCATATACACATCCAAATGAAAATTATAAAATGTGGATTGAAAATCCTGCTCCTAGCACTTACTTAAAAGTTAATCATTTTGAGAGTGAAACAGCCCAAAACTTTAAAGCCTACCTTGCACAACAATACGCAAATGGTACACCTGTTACCGTTTACTATCCTCTTAGAACACCAGTGGTGGAGCAGATAGAAAATTGGTCGTGTATCCCGCCGATAACGGAAATCAAAATTGCGACGACAAAAATGGTGGATGATGAATTTAAGGCGGCGGAGGCAAAGTTGGCAACCACAGTTCAAACGATTGAAAGTGTTGTATCACGCACGATATCCCAGACTGAGCAGATTCAGATATTACAAGATACAAAACAAACCCGCCCCGATGAATCATGTCCCGCAAACATGAAATGCCTGCTGGTTCAAGACGAAGACGGCACACCACATTGGTACCCCATCATCGAGCCATAAATCTCGTGGCTTAACCCCTTTATTTTTCTATCATGGATAAAATCTTGTAATTAAATATTTACAACGACGGTATGAATCTGTTTAATTTAGGCATATCAAATGCACGCGACGAACACAGGCATATTATGTAATTGCCATGGCGCATAAACAGTCGTGACCATGGGTGTGAACCAATTTTAAATTTAGCACGCGCAAATGTCATATTACGCAAAAATTCGTTTTTTGTTTTTGATTCTGGCAAATTTAGTTCTTGTGTGATTGCGTTTGTGTCATATTCTTGGGTTGCATCCGCTATTGCTATACCGACCGGCGCAGTATTTGATGCCGCAACAACCACCATATCATCTATATATCCAATCGATATATAACTTTTACCGGTTGCATTTGCCATCAAATGCCCCAGAATAAATTGCATACGGCGGGTGTTATCTTTGAATTTCGCAGCACGAACCTGTTGTGCAGGATTCAATTTTTTCGCATAAGCAGTCACATTTTCTGATATTAAATACAAAGTAGATATATAAACTTTCATATTTTGATTATAAACAAGTTTTTACTTAAATGATAGAAAATTTTCTATATTTGCGTAATTTTACATTTGCGTTGGCAAAAAAATAATATATAATTGCGAAGTATTGCAGTTTCGGATGGTTGGCAGAGCGGTCGAATGCGACGGTCTTGAAAACCGCTGACGGGGCAACTCGTCCGGGGGTTCGAATCCCTCACCATCCGCCACTAAAATCAAACACCCAAATGGGTGTTTTTTTATGTCTTTTTATTATTTTTGTTTTTTTATTCGTGGACATATCGTGTCGTGTTGTTGTAGCATATAAATTATGAGAGAAAAATTTTATCTTGCTGGGGTTTTATTTTGTGTGTCACACATTGCGGTTGCAGACAGTTTGTTACAACCTGTGTCTTTCCCAAAAACTTTTGATGATGTCGATTTTTCTGACCGGTATGATGTTTTGGCCCAAGATTATGAAAAGTTTGCAGATTTAACCCCGTATGAACAACTAGAAATTGTAAATACAGATGCAGGTATCGAAGAAGAAATAGCAGAAGACGAACAAGAAATCGAAACAGAACCTGTTGTTGAAACTGCTTCTTATACAAAAAACACACAGTATTGTGCTGTGAAAAATCCAGATATTCCGTCTGGGCAAAAATTTCCGATTGGGAAACCTGTGTTGGAATCAGATTACACATTTTGTTCAAAATATGGTTGGCGAACTGTTTATGGCAAAACTGATTTTCATTATGGTTTTGATATTGGATGCACCCAAAAGCATAAAGGACGCCCTGTGTTCGCAATCGCAGATGGTGTGGTGGATTTGGTCAAACCAAATGGCACAGGCAGTTCTGCAGGCAATTATATTCGTATAGACCACCAAAATGGTTTTAAAACGTCCTATATGCATTTGAAAGATATGTTTGTAGTGCGTGGTCAACGCGTTCAGGCGGGATGTCAAATCGCGACCATTGGTAATACAGGTGGTGCCAAGGCCAACAAAGAAGCGTTTGCAAACAACCCGTATCCGACGATGAAGGAATCAATATCTCATCTGCATTATCGAATTGATTACACTGGGACTTTGTCATCTGTGTCTGGGAACGGACGGACAATCAATATTGTGCATAAACCCAAGCATGATTCTATTGACCCGGCACCGTTTCTGGGTGTCAGTCCCAAGATTTATTATAAACCATAAAGTTATTCTGAAATCTTCATCGCTGGAACAACAATCGTATCGTTATAGCGCGACAAATATCGATTGCCGGTATAACACGCAACATTCCCCAAAGAATCTTCATATTCACGAACGGCAGTCAAATAACGTTCTTGGATTGCAGCATTTGCGCCCGACACACCCGACAAAGCGCCCAATGCACCACCGGCGCCTGCGCCAATCATTGTGGACTTTGTGCGCGCTGCATTATTAAAGTCGATAACAGAACCGTCAGATGCAGATTTGTATGCCGGTGAAAATTTATTGATATCGGCATCGGGTATTTCTTTACCGTATAAATCATAAAGTTTGTTATCTACTTTTAATTTTGATTTATCAGTATTGCGTTTTCTCCAATCTTCACTTTTATAACCAAATACGTTATTTGGTGTAGAATCAGCCAATTTTATCATTGCGCCTTTCCGTGTCCCAGCAGTTTGAGCGGTTTTTATCATAATATACTTGCCTTTGGTACTACCTGTCTCGACTTCCAAAGTGCCGCCATCGTATAAAAGCTTTGTTTTGTCAGATAATTTATATGTTTTGTCGCCTGTTTGTTCTGCCAATTTTTCTTTACAGTCTTTGCTAATTTTTACATCCGCATCTGCACACACAGTTATGCCTTCGAATGTCAGATTGCTTAACACTATTCTGCGACAAGATCCGTATTTGCCTTCGTTCTCTGTACATTCATAAGAATTTTCGTTGTTGTAATCGTAAAAATAAAATGTTTTATCACCTGATTTAACTGCGGTGTTGCTGTCGGTTGCGATTGTACCATACAAACATTTTTCATTTTCCGCACCGTCGATTTTACAATTATCAATTTGCAAAACTTCTTCGCCAGATGCCATAACATTTCCAGCAACTGCCCCAGCCGCCGCATTCATACCGGTGGATAAAATTGCACTACCAACCTTGTAATCATTGACCTGGGTGCTGGCTGTCATCAATGCAACACCAGATGCCGCACCAATTGCCGTGGTTTTTAATTTGTCTTTATTTGTGCCGAAACCGTCATCGCCTTTGCCAACCAGATTTCCGCCCAGACCACCAACAACAGCCGCCGCTAAAATTTTAAAACCAGCATTTGATTTATTTTCTTGGGCCATAACTTTTTCAACATCTTCAACGGTTGGAGGTTCGTCAGCAGGATATGTAAAATCACGTCCGGTTGCGGTGATATTTGGAAATTCGTCTATATTACATTTCATAGCATCGCCAGCCGCAACATAACCAGTTGCCAAAACAGTATACGACGCTCCACCATTATATGAACGCAATTCTATCAGTGCAGAACACGTCGCCCCAGAACCAGATTTCATACCAGTTGTAGGTTTTGTCCAATCAAATGTTCCACCAGGATAAATCGCATTACATGCATCCATTTGTTCGCTTGATATCGTGGTTGTATTACCGTTTGCATCTGTAATTGTATGAGCGGCTTGCGGTGCGTTTATTTGGGTTGCAGCCGCCATTTCACGCATAGCATTTGCCGCCTGGATTTGTGCCTGGGTAATAGATGAATTATTGACACGCAATGCAGCATGCGTCGCAGAATAAGGTAATAAAACCACTGCCGCAGGCATGGATAAAATTAAAAATTTTAATCTATAATTTTTCATCTCTCTCCCACAAACTTGCTTTTCTAGAATTGCAATCTGAGTCTGGCACCGACATCAATCGTACTCAAACTGGCGCTTTCAGTCCAATCGGTATAATGTGCCACAGTCGGATATGGTTCTTCACCATCTGGCATTCCACTGCCGTCGCTGACCCATTCATTCTGGGTTAACACAATACTGCCCGAAGATTTAACCTTGCCCAGATTCATATATCTGACAAACAAATCTAATTTCATACCATCGCCCAATTCAGTCGTGACCCCACCCTCTAACGAGAATGCCAATTGTTCGTTTGTTCCACCGTTGTGATAAGCACTGATATCTGATACGCCGGTTAATTCACCCGCAGGGGTTTCCGTTGGGTCACCTTCGGAATAAAAAGTTCCGTCAAACACGACATAGTCAGCCGTTGTATTCAAAGCAACACCAATACCCGCACCAACATACGGACGCAACGAACCACCCGCCAAATAGCCTGTATAAGAATCGATGTTGTAATAGAAATTTAACAATGTTGCATTTGATGTTACCGCACCACCATTTGCAGATGCCGTCACAAAACCGCCCGCACCATCCGATGTTTGTACAGATTGAGGATATGAAATATTACCGTATCTTGAATATGAAAAATCTATACGAAAATCACTGTTGATTGCAGCACCCAAAGATATTTGCAACGGTATAACACTGTCTTTGGATATACCACCCCCAGCAAACGCCCCAGGAACCATATACGCACCTTCTTCGCCAGAATAATCCGCAGAAAATTCTCCCATAATACTGGCTGTATATGCCGCGGACAAACCAACATACAAACCGCTATCTGCCAAACGGTCAAAATCACTCGATTGATAATACCGACGACCAGCGTTTATCGATGTACTGCCAACACGGGGCAACGCACCCGTCACACGTGTTGGCGCAGTCGCCGCCACAGAATTTGTTGCAACAATATTCCCTGATGCCGTTGGTAAATACACCACACGACCATTATTCACCGTGTTCATACCACCAACACTGGGTTGTCCGTTATATCCCGAATACACCGGATACGCAGCGTCTGCCGCAATTGTTATCCCAGCGCACAAGGCAAAAAATGCCCCAAAATATTTGATTTTTTTCATCGCCTTTCCATATTCTTTTGCTTTATTATACCATAAACGCCAAAAATAAAAAAGTATTTATTGCAAAAGAAAAATCCCCGCAGGGTATCCCACGGGGAAAAATCAAATTATCAAACTTTTACCAATTTATGAATTAAAAGCGCACATTTGCACGAACACCTAATTCAGCCTTGATATCTGTTCCATTTTGAGATTTTGCATGCGCTCTATCAAACACATATTCACCATACAATGCCAATTGGACAGAATCTGTAAGTTGATTAGCCAAAACAGCCGTCAAACAGTATTCTTCCCAACCGTCTTGCATATCTTGCACTTCATGCAACAGAGCATCGGTCAAACCATTAAAAGGAGGTATTTGGTTGACACGTGACACATCTGTACGAATAGATTTTACGCCATTATCAGCGTGTTCGATAAACGCAAAACTGCCACCCACAGACCAACGGTCATCCAGTTGATAAAACGCATCCGCAGATACGAACCATTCATCATTAGATTTCAAATCTACAGATATTTCATTTATCCCAGACAGAACAAATGGATAAATCGAGCTAACGTCGATTTCGTTATTGTGATTTCCAAAGATTTGCAAATATTCTGCGCTCAAAGAAGTTGTAAGCTTTGACCATTTTTTACCGATTTTTGTTCCAGCAACAGCCCCCCAACGACCACTACTGAAATTATCATATTTAAATCCAGTAACAACCTTGTATACGCCTTTCATTTTAGACAAACCAGCCAAATATGCCTCGGCATAAACATCCCAGACAAAATCTTCTGTCGTTTCAACAACACGGTAATTCGCACCCAAACGCGCACGATGCATACCATAACGACCAATATCGTCATTTTGTGTCCAACCCAAAGATACATACGCACTGGCGCGATCGGTTATACCATAACCAAAATCTTCAAACGCACGCCATACAGGAAATTCTGGATCACCAGCCGCCATTTTGTCACGCATAGCACTTGTATGATCTGCCTTTTTATACATGATGCCGGCAGAAGTTTTGGAATAAAATTCACCCGATGTTGGTATATACAGTGGGTTTTCCATATTTTTTGTGACAGATGACATTGCACCTGTTGTAACCATAGATACTGCAGCAATTGCCACAGTTTTCAAAAATTTTTTCACCTATTTCTCCTTGATTTTTATGATGAAAATGCCTGACCCCCATTATTGGCAAGACCAGGGTTATTGCCACACACCACCCATTATTGGCAACAGTGTGTTTGTTTGGCATAACAGGAATATTATTCTATATTTCGCCCCAGATGTCAAAAAATTCTTTTTATTTAGTATATGGTACTTGAAATATATTTTTTTCTACCTATATAAATATCCTGTGGTGATGGTGCCATGGGAATAACCACAAGGAGGCAACCATGACAAATGTAGAAAAAACATTAAACCGTATGTATGTCGGCTTCGTTTATGTTCACTGGTCTGATGGCGAAAATACAAAACTGGGGACCGCAAAACAAAAATCCATACAACAAATGAAATCTTTTGCAGAAACTTTGGACAAATCAAATCCAATGACAAATACTGTAAAGGCAAATATTCAAAAAATGTCGCAAGATGTATCGCGCCAGATTATGACGGACAAATCATCTGAAATGGTTTTGGATAAAAAACATTCACAAGAATATAAAAAGTTGGGTGAAAAACAGGTTGCAGAATCTAAACAAGAATTGATGCAAGAAATGGCTCGGGTCAAACAAGTGCAACGCCCACAGCAAAACTTGCAAACACAACAACTGCAACGACCACGCGCGCCACAAAACAGTGGACAAAAGCAACGTCCGCAATTTCGCGCTAATCAAAATCAATCCGTTGCAAAAATCAAAGATATGCAAAAACAATCCAGTGACCAAAATATGCAGGCACGAAAAGTTGGTGCACCGTATCGTGCAACAAATACAAATGTGCCAGAAAAAGGCTCGCAACAGGTCGCAACTCTACACAAACTGGACCAGAAAAAGTTGTTAGAAATGTTTGCGTATAAACGATATCAAAAAACCGCATAACAAAAAGACAAAAAAACACCGGAAAAATCCGGTGTTTTTTTTTATAACCCCATAACGATTTTACGAATTCGTTCTGGAACATCTGAAACAGGTACGCGTTCTTGTTCCATTGTGTTGCGAAACCGCAAAGTGACTGTATTATCTTCCAATGTTTGGTGATCAACAGTTACACAGACAGGCGTTCCGATTTCATCATGACGACGATATGATTTTCCAATATTACCTGAATTTTCCATTTCTATTCTACCAATCGCCAATTTGCGTAAATTGTTTTCCAATTCATTTGCGACATTTTGCAATTCTGGCACATTGCGTGCCAACGGGATAACCGCGGCTTTGACCGGAGATAACCATGGTTTTAATTTTAATACAGTGCGTGTTTTTCCATCGCCTAAATCTTCAACCGTGTACGCGTTCAGCATCACAGCAAACATTGCACGATTTACACCCATCGCAGTTTCAATCACATATGGAATAAAAGTTTTTCCCGCCTGGGGGTCAGAATATGCCAATTTTGTAATACTGTCATGATTTTCTAAAACATTAGCATGTAATTCGAATTCGCTTTGCCCCTTGGTATGTGAACCCAAATCAAAATCTTGACGATTGTGAACACCTTCGACCTCGTCAAAGCCGTCTGGGAATTCGTATTCGATATCGCATGCAGCCTTGGCATAATGGGCTAATTTTTCATGTGGCATAAAACGCAATTTATTCGCAGGTATTCCCAAAACATTTATCCACCATGCCATACGTTCAGATTTCCACATTTCGAAATATTTATCATCTGTATCAGGATCTACAAAATATTGCATTTCAGCCTGTTCAAATTCACGCATACGAAACACAAAACCACGTGGGGAAATTTCGTTACGAAACGCCTTGCCAATTTGGGCAATACCAAACGGCAATTTATGTGGTTTTGAATCCAAAACATTTTTGAAATTTGTGTATGTTGTTGTGGCGGTTTCTGGGCGCAAATACGCATTTATTTCACCCCCAGATGTTGCCCCAACAGATAACCCCATCATCAATTGATACGCACGTGGTTCTGTTAAATCAGTACTGCCACAATTGTCGCATTTTTTTGCATCGCGCATTTTGTCCTGACGCATACGCGCGCCACATTTTTTACACTCGACCAATGGGTCTGAAAAATTCGCCTCGTGCCCAGAATATTTCCACATCAGACGGTTTGTTATCAACGCCGCATCTAACCCTTCGATATCATCACGAGAATAAATCATCGTATTCCACCACGCGTTGCGAATATTACGCATCAGTTCTACACCATACGGACCATAATCATATGCCCCCGGCAAACCACCATAAATTTCAGAACCGGTAAAAATAAACCCACGCCTTTTACATAATGCAATAACATCGTTCACGTCTGACATTTTAATTTTTCCTTTGTATATTTTATTTATTTTCTGGAACAACCGCCCCCATTGGACATACAGATGCACATGTCCCACAAGACAAACATTTTGCAGTATCAATTACACATTTACCATCGGCACCTGTAGAAATCGCCATCGCAGGACACATTCCCATACAACTGTGACACCCAATGCATTTAGAAGAATCGATTTTATAAGCCATTTTTTCTTTCCTTTTTTTCTTTAATCACGATTAAACAAACTCAATAAATATTGGAACATTGCAATGAACGAGATATATAAATGCAACGCGCCCAATACCGCCAATTGATTTTTAGATGTTTCGTCACCGCCCGACATACTGTTATATGCGTTTTTCAAGTTCTGCATATCATATGCCGTAAACAGTGCGAACACCAATACCCCGATAAAGCATACGATTGTCGAAAACATTGACCCCAGTGGCCAAAACATCGAAATAATACCAACCAAGATTAAACCAATCATACCCATCATCAAGAAAACACCTAAAAACGACAAATTTTTAACCGTTTTATATCCAAATGCAGCCATACATCCAAACATCAATGCAGATAAAATAAATGCATATAATATAGATGCCGGATTAACAGCCAAACTGACCGCCACCAATGGAGTAATTGTAATTCCGATAACCGCCGCATACAACATCAACAGCACCGCGCCAGTTGCCGGCTTTAATGAAAAGGCACGAATTTGTCCCCAAATAGAAAATGCCAAACCGCCAAATAACAAAACATAATACAATACAGAAAATCCAGTACCAGAACCATTTATTAAAAATCGCAGTCCACCGCCCCAAATTGTCAAATACGCCGCAGCCGCGGTAATTCCAACCGCCCCGAACATCAATGCAAAAATCCGTTTCAAATATCCGTCCATAGTATTTGTCTGAACCGTATTCATTTTGTTTTCTCCTTTATTTTTGTCTAACGATTATATAATACAAATTACCCATAAATTCAAGACAAAAACATACCGAATATTTACGCTTTTGAGTAATATTAAAAATATTTTTGCCCAAGTGTTGACAAATATATTTTTTGCACTACAATCATGTTTGTAATAACAAAATCAAGGGAGCAAAAAATGCGCAATACATTTTATAAACCAGGAGAAATTAATAGCCTAAGACCTCAAACACCATCAGACAAACGAGAAATTATTGCTGATGCAAAAAGCACAATCAAAAAAATGAAAGAGCGTCTGGAAACAGAAAAAAACGAAAAAATTCGTCAACGTTGCGAAGAAATCATTTGTGGATGCCTCGACACAATTGCACGCGAACAAAAAGCAATAGAAATTATTTCTCGTCCTGCAAAAACAAAATAAAATAGCAATTCACAGATTCTGCACCGATTTTTCGGTGCTTTTTTTATTGTGTTTCATATTGCTTTTGTTTTACACTGTGAAAAAATAGAGGCAAAAATGGCAATTGTTATAAATCCGATTTCACCGGTCGCGGTATCTGTATTTGGGATGGATATTCGTTGGTATGCGTTGGCATATATCGCAGGATTCTTGATTTGCTTTTGGTTGTTTTTGCGTATGATACGTAATCAGAACAGTGGTATTGTATTAAATAAAAAACAAAGCGATGATTTTCTGACTGCTATTATTTTGGGGGTGGTGCTGGGTGGCCGATTGGGATATGTTCTGTTTTATAATTTGCCGTTTTTTATTGCACATCCAATCGAAATATTTATGGTGTGGCACGGCGGGATGAGTTTTCACGGTGGATTGATTGGGGTTATGATTGCGAATTTTATATTTGCACACAAGAATAGTTTAAGTGGGTGGAAAACATTGGATTTATGCGCGGTATTGGCACCAATTGGATTATTCTTTGGCCGAATTGCCAACTTTATAAATGTCGAGGTTATGGGTCGTCCAACCGATATGCCGTGGGGTGTTATTTTCAAAGGCTATACAGAAATTCCCCGTCACCCCAGTCCATTGTACGAGGCCATAACCGAAGGCGTAATTTTATTTGTATGGATGTGGTATCTGTATAAAAAAACAAATTTGAAATCGTTACCTGGGGCATTGTCGGGCGTACTGGCAATGTCTTATGCAGTGGCGCGTATTTTTTGCGAAATGTTTCGTGCGCCCGATGCCCAGATTGGTTTTTTAACAACGTGGGGATTGACAATGGGACAATTGCTGTCTGGGGCAATGTTTATTGTTGGATTGGCGATATTTATATGCGCCAAGAATAAAAAGTTTCTTACCAAGTAATATTTTTGCAGATACAAACGGGTGTAAAAAACATTTATTTATTTGCACAAAAAAGTCGCAAAAAAACCTAGGTTTTTTTGCGCCACCACCCCGCGCAAAGCCCAGATTTTATAAGTTGTTGATTTTACAGAAAAACAAAAAATTAAAAAAATTGAAAAAAACTAAAAAAAACACTTGTCAAAAAACCTAGGTTTTTGGTATACTGTTTGCAAAGGGAAAAACCTAAGGAAATCCAAGGAAAAATTAAAATATCGAGAGAGTAAAAAATTGTCTAAAAAACACATTTTTTTGAGCATTTTTTCAAAAATCACCATTTTTGTATGTGTTTTTTGTGCATTTTTCATCT
>JAGHVJ010000034.1 GCA_018064365.1 Candidatus Enterousia onthequi
TTATGGTTCGATGATGGGGTACCAATGTGGGGTGCCGTCTTCGTCTTGGACAAGTAAGCATTTCATATTTGCGGGACAATTTTCATCAGGGCGCGTTTGTTTTGTGTCTTGTAATACCTGAATTTGTCCGGTCTGGGCAATTGTGCGACTGACAACACTTTCAATCGTTTGAACAGTTGTTGCCAAATTTGCCTCCGCCACTGCAAATTCATCATCCACAAATTTAGTCGTTGCGATTTGAATGTCCGTTATCGGCGGGATGCAAGACCAGTTTTCTATCTGCTCTACCACAGGTGTTGCAAGTGGATAATACACCGTCACAGGTGTTCCATTTGTGTATTGTTGTGCAAGCCAAGATTTGAAAGATGCTATATCTTCAAAACGAGCATCAGCAAAATAAAAAACATTTCCTAAAGAACTATGATTTTTAAATGTTCCAGTAGTCATATTTACAAGACTTGTTGAGTCGCTTATTTTTTTATAATGTGTACAAAATGCATTCTTTTGTGACACACTTGCAATATTAGTTGTAAAGATACCCGAAGCATTTTTTGACCAATTCTCCGTTCCATCCAGCACTTTCACACCAACATTGCGGGTGATTGTGCCGTTTTTGTAATCCAAGACATCGGCATAATCACCAACTTTTCGCAGCGGTTCATCCAAATAAATAGTTCTTAAAGTCGGCGCCGTCCAAGTTTCGTCTGTTGCACGTTGATAATACAACATTTTACCAGACATAGCAGATTTGAATGCATTTACATCTGTGTAACGTTCATCACGAATACCAACATAAATACCGTTTGTGGCAATAATTTTATCTCCAGACCCAGGCGTTACAGAAGTTGTTATTCTATAGCCATGTAAATATACGTTGTTATTATTCATTATTCCTAAGTCTGATAAAGATTTTTGCGATAAGAATCTATCATAAACAGAATCATAAGACCAATTCAACGTTCCTAAATCAACAACCCCACCGCCGTTGTTAATGGCGATTTGGACTGCGTATTTATTTCCGACCTTGGTACCGACCGATTCAATTTCAACCGGATTCGTTGGGGTTGGCGTACCGTTTTGCCAACTGTTGCCCGTAACCGGTGTATAATCTATATCACATGTCGTTTCAGACCACGCTGGAACAGCACAAAAAACACATACAAAAATGGCGATTTTTGAAAAAATGCTCAAAAATATGTGTGTTTTAGACATGTTTTTACTCTCTCATGCTTTTAATTTTTCCTTAGATTTCCTTAGGTTTTTCCCTTTAGAAACAGTATACCAAAAACCTAGGTTTTTTTGCGACACCACACCGCGCGAAGGCCGGATTTTATAACCTATTGTTTTTGCGCAAAAATCGAAAAATAAAAAAAATGAAAAAAACTAAAAAAAACACTTGTCAAAAAACCTAGGTTTTTTTGCGACTATTTACCACATGTCACTACAAAAAAATACACTCATTGCCCGCCACTTGCCTTTATAGAAAAAATCTGATAAAATAATACCCAAGAAAAAAGGGAGAATTTTATTATGAAACAATCTGGCATTTTGATTATTGGAATTATATTGGCTTTGGTTGGTTATAACTGCATATCACCACGAAACCACAGGACAATTACAACAACTGGCGAATGTCTGACAACTGCGCCACGCGACAGAACGGCGATAACTATGCGTGTCACAACACTGGATAAAAACGCATTAAAATCTATGCGCGATGCAACCAGCAAAATCGCCGAAATCAACACATATTTGGCAAATCTGGATGTGCAAACCCAAACCACAGAATTTAATTCTTATGAAAAAACAGAATGGAATCATACCGCACAAAAATCTATCAACATGGGCACAGAAACCACAATCGCTATCGAGGTTTCTGCCGATAATATGGATATAATTGAACAGATTTTGAATCAATTCGCGGGTCAACCAAATATTTATGTCGGCAATTTACAAATGTTCACCAGTCGCGAAACATTACAACCAATTGTTCAAGACTGTATGTCTGCGGCGGTTGAAAACGCACGTGCGCGCGCAAATGCTTTGGCATTGGGCGACAAATCTCGGGTTGGAAAATTGTTGGCGGTGTCATACGGCACAACCAATAATGCAAGCGCACCAAACGCAAATTATCGTTTAACATCTATGGCCAAGGCTGAATCTATGGATGCTGGCGCATTCGGAACATTGTCTGCAAAAGATACAAATGTATCAGTCAGTGTTTCTGCCACATTTGAAATAAAGTAAAATGAACGAAATCGTATCAAATTTTATAAACTATTTATTGAATACTAAAAAATATTCAATGCATACGGCCACCGCATACGAATCAGATTTGCAAGATTTTATATCTTTTTATGCGCGGTGGTCTGGCACACAACCAATGCCATCTGATTTAGCAAAAATTGACACAATCGCATTTCGCGCTTGGTTGGCAGACAGGTCAAAAAGACATCTGGAACATAAATCTACCGCACGCGCATTATCTTCGGTGCGTAGTTTTTACAAATATATTGCAAGACAACACGACATTCAAAATGATTCAATCGGTTTAATATCTGCACCACGTGTTCCACGCAAATTATCCAAGGCCATTGACGCAACCGATGTCGCCGATATGAAATCCGCAATCACTGCAATCGACACAAAAAATCCGTGGATTGCCGCACGCGATTGGGCATTGGTGACATTATTGTTTGGTTGTGGACTCCGCATATCCGAGGCTTTAGCCCTAACCCAACAAGATTTTGCGAATCGGCCTGAAACATTACGCATAGTGGGTAAAGGCCAAAAAGAACGAATTGTTCCGGTCTTGACGGCTGTAAACGATGCAATTGCAAAATACATTGCCGTATCACCATATAATAACGACCCAACAAAACCACTTTTCCGCAGTGTCACAGGACTGGCCATGAGTCCGCGCATGGCGGAAAAAGTTATCGAAAACTTGCGCACATATTTACAATTACCAGATTATGTAACCCCTCACGCTTTGCGCCATACTTTCGCAACCGCATTATTGGGTGGTGGCGCGGATTTACGCAGTCTGCAAGAATTATTGGGGCATTCATCTTTATCAACAACCCAATTGTATACCCGGGTCAATATGTCAGAAATAAATGACATATATGCCCACGCCCACCCATTTTCGATGGATAATTAAAATTATAAAAAAACAAAAATAAAAAAACCGGGATAAACCCGGTTTTCTTTCGTATTAACGAGAATAATATTCAACAACCAATTCTGGTGACATTTGAACAGGATATGGAACATCCGCAAACGCAGGAACACGAACAAATGTCGCAGTAAAGTTTGCACTATCAACGTTCACATAATCACAGAAATTGCGTTCTCCAGATTCCAACGCCAAAACAACCAATGGCATCTGTTTCGCTTTTTCACTGACAGTAATAACATCACCCGGATTTACACGATAAGATGGAATCTTGACACGTTTGCCGTTGACCATAATATGACCGTGGTTAATCAACTGACGTGAAGAGAATACAGTTGGTGCCAATTTTGCACGATAAACAACCGCATCCAAACGACGTTCCAACAAACCAATCAAGTTTTCTGGAGTATCGCCACGCATATTGTCAGCCTCGGCATAATATTTGTGGAATTTCTTTTCGCCAATATTACCGTAATAACCCTTTAATGTCTGTTTTGCACGCATCTGTTGTGCATATGCAGAATTGTTTCCACCACGGGATGTTGGACCATGTTGTCCAGGTTTATATTTGCGTTTGTTAAATGGGGATTTTGCCTGGCCCCACAAGTTTACACCCAAAGAACGAGCGATTTTTAATTTACGTGTGCTACGTTTTGCACCGGCTCTTGCCATAATTTATCCTTTTATTTTTTGGTTTTTATATGCCAGATTTTTCACAGAATCCTTATCACAAACGGGACCAAAAAGCACCGCCGTTTAATCAGTTCTGATTACCCAGCGGTGCATATACTATATTAAATTTACCAGAAAATCAAGTTTTTTCTTATTTTTATAGACTAATTCCTGCGCAACACAAAAACCAGACAAAACAAGATTAAAACTGGACCTTTGGTGCCTTGCGTTCTGACTCATCTATTTCGAACAATTTTTCTTTGGAAACACCAAACATATTCGCAATCAAATTTGTTGGAAATTGCTCTACTGATGTATTCAAACCCATCACCACAGTATTATAAAATTGACGTGTTGCCTGAATTTTATTTTCTGTATCTGTCAATTCGCGTTGCAATTCCAAGAAATTTTCATTTGCTTTCAAATTAGGATAACTTTCAGCCAAGGCAAAAATGTTTTTTAACGCCCCAGACAAAGCATTTTCTGCAACACTTTTATCCGCCACGCCATTCGCAGTCATAGCGGCATTACGGGCACTGATTACCGCATTTAAAGTTTCTTTTTCATGCTTTGCCGCACCTTTGACAGATTCTAATAAATTAGGAATCAAATCATACCGACGCTTTAACTGTGTATCTATTGTCGCCCATGCCTCGCGTACTTGGTTTCTGCGAGCAATCAAACCATTATACACAATAATAATATAAAACACCAAAACGCACAAAATAATCAAAAATGTTGTCATATTTATACTCCTTTTGTTGCAATAAATATAATACAAAACACATAAAAAATCAAGACAGTAAAAAATCGCCAATTTCTTGGCGATTAAAAATATTTTTAATAAATTTTATTTTTTCCAAAAAGCAAAACCACGTTTACGTTCCGCACGTTCTGCGTGTTCTTCGTGTTCCGCTCTTTGTTTACGTTCTTCACTTGCACGACGACGCGCAGCCCGACGTTCTTGAAAACGTTGTGCAGATTCTTCATCGCGTTGAACAACCCTCAGTGTTGTCACAGACAATTTTCCATTACGAGGTTCTTCTTCGAATTCAACAATATCATTTTCATTCAAGAATCGAATTCCCGCTTCTTTTAATGCACTGGAATGAACAAAAACATCTTCCATATTTCCATCTGCATTTGGAGTATCAGGTGCAATAAACCCGAAACATTTTTTACCATTATACCATTTAACCTTTCCTTGACGCATAACTAATCCTTTCCTATATGCTTGTTACGGTTCTGAACACAACTAAACCCAGAACTCATAGACATATTAAACATTTTTTAATTTCAAAGCAAGCAAATACGAAAACAAAGATTTTATTCCACCAAGCAATTATTTTTGTAATATCTTTGAACTTCCTTCATAACAAAATTAAATAACTTTCGCGGCATTGTATCATCTGGCACATCCCAATTAGTCTGAGAATACGGCATAGCCGCCACCAAAATAAATCGTGCCATATACAAGAAAATCTGATTTTCTTGTTCTCTGGTTAGTTTTGCAGGAACCTGAGTCATATGGAAAATTTCATTTTCTATGGCCAAAAACAATTTTGCCCGAATTTGTTCCATCAATTTTTGCGGATAATACAAATTGCAATTTTTCGGAAAACCTTCGAACATAGAAATGTCTTGATCACGCGAATACAAAATATTCCAACCAACCCGTTCAAATAAATCTTGCAAACACTCTATAATCATCAAATTATATTGACGCACCCCAGATTCCATATAATTGCAAGATTCACGTTCTTTATCAATATGGTTTGCGTCATCAGATTTGCGAATTGTTTCATAATTTGCATGAGTCAAAATTTCAGCCTCGAAAAACTTACGCACCTGGCAAATAATTTCCATCGGGACAACATTTCCATTTTTCCCAATATTCAAAATTATTTTTGAATCACGATAGTTTCTGGGATTATTTATATCGTAAAATTTATCACGAATTTCTAAAATTCTATCTGGCATTATTTCTTGTAATCGTTCAATAAAAGTCCGCGCCTGAGGTATTAAATCGAACAAACATTTTATGCGCCACACATCAGACAAACATCGGTGTGGTTGCGGAATTTTATCCAAACGACGCACCAATTCTACAGCCAAATCTTTATCCAAATCATCGACTAAATCCAATACTAATGCCGCTGCATCAGTTATATATTTTGCGGCAAATTGTTCCCGTATATTTGTTTCCAATTTGGACAATATTTCAGGATTTACTTTTGCATTTAATGTATTATTTACAACATCCAAAACAGAATTCAAAAAACGCGTATAATATTTACCAGTAATTTTATCAATCGCACGATTGATATTTTTCTGGGCCCCAACAATAACCGTCACAATTGAAGATACAGACAAATCAATTTGGTATTTTTCATGCGAAGTAAAAAATTGATTTCGCATTGGGTCAACATCCAAACGATGTTGAACCAAATAAGATTCTAACGGATTAATATCCGCAATCTTCATATTGACATCTTTACCAGAATTAGTCGTGGTGTCATACGGCACAACCTCGGCCTTGGGGGCGCCCAAACATTTCCCCAGTACGTGAAAAACCTCGCGAAACCAGTCCATTCCGTCGGAATAAACCAATCTCAGGTAATCTGCTGCCGCAGAATTTATGCGCCCCGCCCCCAACGCGGCATCAATCACCGCCAAATTTTCGGCATCTTTGGCACGTGTTCTGGCCAATGCATCTGTCGTTTCAGACATCGAAAAACACCCTTTGTTATTTCATAATCGGGAATAACACAACATCGCGCGCAGTCGGCTGATTAAACACAATCATAGACAATCTGTCAATTCCCATTCCCACCCCGGATATTGGTGGGAAACCATGTTCCATTGCACGAACGAAATCATTATCTGGGTTAAACGCCTCTTCTTCACCACCAGCAATACTTTTTGCCTGGTCTTCGAAAGCCTGGGCTTGGTGTATAGGATTCACCAATTCAGAATACCCCTTGCACAACTCGCCACCAGCAACCAACAACTGGTACATATCCAAACGTCTGTCGTCTTCACTATTATGACGTGCCAAAGGCACCATATATGTCGGATAATTATACAAGAAAGTCGGCTGAACAATATTCACGCGAATCTTGCGTTTATAGACATAATCAACCAATGTCGCCAAAGACTTTAAATCTTCCAATTCAGACATTGGGAACATACCTTCGTCAACCAATTTTTGACGCAATACATCAACATCGTCAAAATCCAAAATATTGCAGCCAAACAATTCGTTCATTTTGGCAGTATAATCGACCATTTCATACTTACTGAAATCCAGCAACGTCCCTTGGTATTCAATCTGCAAAGTTCCACGTGCCTTCATAATCAGTTCTTGAACCATATCCCACGTAAATTGTATGTTTTTCTTGTAATCCCAGTATGCAGCATACCATTCAATCATAGTAAACTCTTGCAAATGCATAGCATCCATACCTTCGTTACGGAAATCTTTTGCAACCTCGTACACACGGTCAAACCCAGCACCAATTGCCATCTTCAAAAACAATTCTGGGGAAATACGCAACTGGAAATCAGCATTTAATGCATTATGATGAGTCACAAACGGTTTTGCCGCCGCCCCAGAAGCAATATTTTGCATAATTGGTGTTTCAATTTCCAAAAATCCGTGTCTATTCATAAAATCGCGCAAATTTTGAGTCATCTGGAATCGGCCATACAAAGCGTTTCGCGATTCAGGATTTGAAATAATATCCAAATATCTCTGACGATAACGAGTTTCCATATCGGTCAGACCATGATATTTTTCTGGCAAAGGACGCAAAGCCTTGGACAAAATTTCATATCCAGACACTTTAACCGTCAATTCGCCCGCCGTGGTATGATACAAAACCCCAGTAATACCGATAAAATCACCCATATCGACATTAGCCTTCATAAATTTATACTGTTCTTCACCAATCTCTTCACGCGACATAGAAAATTGAATTTCGCCCTGGATATCATAAATACGACCAAACATCAATTTACCCAACCAACGCAACGCAGTAATACGACCACACAATTTAACAGGCGTATCATCAGGTAATTCACGCGCATCGACAATTTTATGAGACCGTTCAAATTTATCCTTCCACACAACACCATCACGTAAACGAATATTTTCAGCCTTTTGCAAACGCGCAGTCAGTTCATTTGTCGATAAAGTTTGGTTTTCTGCCATTGTTTTTTTCCTTTGTTCATGTTATTAAAAACGGACGCCGAAAAAGTGCGTCCGTCATAAATTTCAGATCGCACCCTTTATAGTAAAAATTTTTTTATATATATCATAATTTAACTATTCCAAGAGTATCAAGAACATTATTACCATAAACAAACCATTTGTCCAGTAATAATTTACAAAAAGCCACTATTTATCAAAAAAAACGCCGGATAACAACCGGCGTTTTTAGACTAACAAAACAAAGAATCAAATTATTAGAACAATTTGAACTTATAATTTGTGCCTGCACGGAAAGAC
>JAGHVJ010000005.1 GCA_018064365.1 Candidatus Enterousia onthequi
AAGGAAAAATTAAAATATCGAGAGAGTAAAAAATTGTCTAAAAAACACATTTTTTTAAGAGTTTTTTCCAAAATCACAATTTCGGTGTGTGTTTTTTGCGCGTTTTTCATCTCGCCCGTATTTGCCATACTCCCCGCAGGTTTTACCGAATTAGAATACATCGAATCCACCGGAACACAGTATATTGATACAGGATATATTTGGACTACTGACAATGCTATTGTTGAAACAGAAGTATATAGAACAGAAGATGTAACGAGTGGACACGGTATATATGGAAACCAAAAAGGTACTCAGCATGGACTTACACTTTATAAATTTGGTTCATCTGGTACTAGTACTTATGGAGCTCAGTTTGGTGAAAATGGTACAACAATATCTACTAATTTATCATTACAAACCTGGTATACTCTCGCTCAGATTACAGATGGGAACACAATAAGATTTTCTGTAAACCAAGTTGAACAATCACAAAGCATTAAAAAAACACTAGACAAAACAAATAGTGTGTATTTATTTACGTCTCATTATAACACTGGAACTGATGGATATGCAAAAATCAGATGTAAATATTTTAAACTAATTGATGATGGTACACTAGTTCGTAATTTAGTCCCCGCCAAACGCAACAGTGACGGTGAAATTGGTATGTATGATACGGTGTCGGGGACGTTTTTTACTAACCAAGGAACTGGTGAGTTTATTGCGGGGCCGGTGGTGGAAATCAAAATTGCGACGACCAAAATGGTTGATGAAGAATTTGCGGCGGCGGAGGCAAAGTTGGCGACGACAGTTCAAACGATTGAAAGTGTTGTCAGTCGCACGATAACCCAAACCGGACAAATTCAAGTATTACAAGACACCAAACAAACCCGTCCCGATGAATCATGCCCTGCAAATATGAAATGCTTACTTGTCCAAGACGAAAATGGGACACCGCATTGGTACCCCATCATCGAACCGTAGTTTTGCCACTGAAAATGGTGTTTTATCTGGTTTCAGAAAAACATTTGTTGCATATATTGGCCTGGATATTTTCTACATCAATAAATGTTTTTTTGGTCATACTATATGCAAAACCTGGGTAATTTAGAGTGCCGTCTGGTAAAACCTTGTATCCTATATGATATTCTTGTTCTAATTCTGATAATTTCTTCCTCAAAGGGCATTTTTCAATGTTCATATCTGATGGACAAACGCATGTTTGTGCAGTATAGACTTGCATTTTTGTTGAAAAGACTTTTGGGTCTTGGGTATTTGGCATATGACAACTCCTCTATTTTATAATAGATATTATATGTTGGAGATAAATCAAAATGCAATAAAAAAGCACCGCAGGGGGCGCTTTTTTTATTTAAACTGGTTGCGGGGGATATGAATTTATAAGTGTTTTTTTATTATCGTTCCCATTTTATTCCGCGTTTTTTCACATCGGCAGGTACTCCTGCGATAACAGTATTTTTTTCGGTAAATTTTTTATTTACTAAACTTGATGCACCTATGATTGTATTATCTGGTATATAAGCCCCTTTTAATATGGTTGCATTGCCTGCAATCCATACATGGTTGCCAATAAATATATCTTGGTTTGGATTAATTTGTTTGTTTGATTTTAGTGTTGTTATTTTATGACCATCACCAGTACGAATTAATATATTATACGAAAACATACAATCTTGGCCGATGTGGACTTTGGTGTTATTGCAAAATTCTATCTTTAATGTGCCGTTAACATAAAAATCAGATTCTATTTCTAATGTGCAATTTGTCATAGTGTCTATGTTTATGTGTCGTAATTCATATTTTGACGGTTTTATAACTATTTTTGAGTTGCCATGTAAAGTTGCATTTAATAGTAGAGCATTTAATGGGCCATGTATTTCAATATAATTATTATTACCAAAAAAATAGATATTACACCCGGGCAGTCTGCGTACAGTGTGTTTTTTGTTGTTTTTATCAATGTATACAATTTTATTGTTTTTTCCACCACGATAGTGTGTTTTGCCAAATCCATATGTTAATTGATTACGAACGGTTCTGCGTAAATTTCTTGTTGGCATAAATGCGGATATAATGCGTGCAAAAATTTTTCTCATTTTTCCCTTTTTTTATATTGTATGCATTGTATCATAAAAACTTCAAAAGTTGTAGAAAAATAGAAATTTTTAAAAACATGATTTTTAGACGCTGAGGAAGTATAAGTATTAGGAAGCTAAACGAAAAACTTTCTAAACAGAACGATTGTCTATTGTGACGGGGGATGGAATTCGCTCGGCATAAATGCCTGTGCGGCATTCGTTAGCGTTCAAACTTCGCGTTGCTTGTTTTCACTTACTCATTGTGAACCAGGCAACCTTGGTTGCCGTGGCCACAAATCGCCGACCACAAAAAATTTAAACAAAAAAAGCACCGCATGGGGCGCTTTTTTTATTTAAACTGGTTGCGGGGGATGGATTTGAACCAACGACCTTCAGGTTATGAGCCTGACGAGCTACCGGACTGCTCTACCCCGCGATGATAGGGTGTATTATATACTAAATTTATCTAATGTCAAATAAAAATACCGTTTTTTATCAAAATATTATCTAAAAACCGTGTGTTATTTAGGTTCTTGCATTGTTTTTTTATTGTTGCTATGATGATGTCTGTATTTATAAGTGGTGGTTATATATGGCAAGAAGTAAATTTAGAAAGTATGTTTTGGACCCGTTTTTGGGACTGGATATTGTCCAGTGGTGTTTTGCTATACCGTTAGCGCTGTTGATGTGGCTGGTGTTCTTAACATGTTGCACTCATGTTCGTAATAAACATATTTTAAAAGAATATCGTAAAAAGCCTGCTGTGTTCGTTGTTTGGCATGGTCGGTCTATGTTGCCCAGTGTTGTTATGGCGTTGTATCGTATACGGTCTTGTGCTGTGACCAGTCGTAATAAAGACGGACGTTTGATGGCAAAAATTCAGCATATGTTTGGTGCGCGTGCTGTGTTCGGCAGTACGTCCAGTGGGGCTGTATCTGTATTGCGTGCGGGGTTGCGTATGGTGCGTGATAAAGGTCGGTCGATTGTTATGTGTCCGGATGGCCCCAGTGGCCCGTCTTTGCGTTTACAAGATGGTGCAATGTATTATGCAAAAATGGCAAATGTGCCAATTATTCCGGTGTGTTTTTCTTCATCTAAATCTTGGTTTCAAAAACGTTGGGACCGGTATTTGGTGACATTGCCTTTTTCAAAAAACATTATGGATATTGGCGAGCCTATATTTATAAAATCTAAAATTAAAACAGAAGGTTTTGAGCAAGAACGTCAGAAAATTGAAAAAATCTGTATTAAACAGTTGCGTGATTTGGATGCTGTCTTTAATTTAATGCAGGTTGAAGAAGGTATGACGGCAACTGAATTTAAACACAGGGTAGCCGAGGCTAAAAAATTACAAAAGCAAATAGCAAAACAATGAAAACACCAAAATGGTTTTTGAAAAAAGGTTTAATAGCCAGGGCTTTGGTTCCTGTGTCTTTGTTTTATTATTGTGCCAGTCGTATTGTTTTTCGTATGCGTGCGCGGCATCCTTTGCAATCCAGACGGCCGATAATTTGTGTTGGTAATATTTTGGCGGGTGGTGTTGGTAAAACGCCTATTGTGCGTCAAATTGCAGAATTTTTTGATGCACCTGTTGTTATGCGTGGATATAAAAAAACAAATGCGACAAATAATATTGGAGACGAGGCTTTGATGTTATCACGATATGATTTGTCTGTGCATACGGGTGATAGAAAAAGCAATATAATTTTGTTGAATAAACAAAAATCAAATGCCCCAATTGTAATGGATGATGGTTTTCAAAATCCGTCTATAAAAAAAGATGTTTCTGTGATTGTTGTAGATGAAGAATTTGGTTTTGGTAATGGTTTTTTATTGCCGGCGGGGCCAAAACGCGAAACATTAAATGCGCTGTATCGGGCAGATGCGATTATTATAATAAAATCTGGTGGCGACAAGAAAAAATTTAATTTGCCGGCGGGGATACCTGTGTTTTATGCAGAAAATACAACAATTCCTCCGTATGGTTCTGATGTGCCGTTGGTTGCGTTTGCAGGAATTGGTTATCCAGAAAAATTCTTTCGTCGTTTAGATAATGTTGTAAAAAAAGTTCCTTTTCCGGACCATTATCAATATACAGATATGGATATTAAAAAGTTGCGTGATTTGGCGGAAAAGCATAATGCAAAATTGGTGACAACGGAAAAAGATTGGGTTCGGTTATCAAGAGAAGCACAGCAAGATATTAAATTTGCTGCGTTAGATACAAAAATAGAAAATAAATTCTTTGTGTGGTTAAAGGAGAAGTTAAATGGCGACTTTTAAGGAAGATATTGAATTCTGTGGTGTCGGTATTCATAAAGGCGCGCCTGTGCGTATGGTTATACATCCGCGTTTGATTCGTGGAATTGTTTTTAATCGTGTGGATTTGGGTAAAAAAATTGATATTTCTGCATTGTATTCTAATGTTGGTGAAACAAAATTTAGAAATACTACTATTGGTGATATGGATGGACAATGTGTTCAAACAATCGAACATTTGATGGCGGCTTTGATGATTGTTGGTGTTGATGGGGCGGTTATTGAAATTGATGGACCAGAAGTGCCAATTTTAGACGGTAGTGCGTATCAGTTTTTAGAAAAGTTTTTAGAAGTTGGTGTTGTTGGTGTAAAACCGCGTCGTATTGTTGTTAAACGACCTGTGGTGGTTTATTCACGGGAAGTAAAGAAAAATCTGCCTGTTTTTGAAAGGTTAAAGTTTTGGTTTTTGAATAAATTGTCTGGACGAAAAACAGATGGTTTTGTTAGTTTGTCTCCTAATGACGGAAATGGTTTAAAGGTTTCTGCGACTTTGGAATATCCAGAAAAGATTATTGGTTCTCAGAGTTTTTCTTATTTTTTTGATGGTTCGAAAAAATCACGTGATGTGTTTTTGAAAGATGTTGCACGTGCACGGACATTTGGAAAATTTTCAGAGTGGGATTATTTGAAAAAGCATGGTATGGCTCATGGTGCAAATGAAACAAATGTTATTGCTGTGAATAAAACAGGTGATGGTGTATTAAATGGTCTGTTTTGGCATGATGAATTTGTTCGGCACAAGGTGGTTGATGCAGTTGGCGATATGTGGACATCGGGTGGTATCATTATTGGTGATTTGGTTTCTTTCAAGGGGAGTCATGCGTTAAATAATTTGGTGTTAAGAAAGTTGTTTAGTGACCCAGCCAATTACGAAATTGTTGAAAAATAAATTTTTAAAAAAAGGAAGGAATATGAAAAAAATATTTTTGTTTGTTGCATTATTATCTGTTGCGGCATGTACAAATACTGTTAAACCAGATGATGGCGCAGATATGTTGATACAGTTAAATTCTGTGCCGGAAAGCAATTGTGTTTTTGTTTATAAATTGGATGCCGAGGCTTCTTTGTATTCTCATGATGATGCAATTCGTTATTTGAAAAATCAAATTGTGGCACAAAACAAACCTGGAAATGTATTTTTGTTGGAACGCGATGAAACTGTGCAGAATAGTTGGGTTATGTTTGGACCAGAATACAAGTATTTGATGACGGCACGGGTTTATGATTGTGGCAATAAAAAATAATTAAATTTTTTGGCGCATGTTATTCATTATCTGTTTGCCAAAGATTGTGTTTTTTTGTTATAATTATAAAACAGGAGAGATGAAAAAAATTGATAGATACTGTTATCGGGGCTTTTTTGAGTTTTGTTTTTGGCAAACTGTTCAAATTTAGTGACAATACTTTGAGTGAATTGTTGCGTGTGAATAAGAAGCGATTTGCGGCTGGTTTGTTTTGGCAACCGGTGGCGGTTGGATATACTCCGCGAAAATATGCTCATGTGTTGGCTCATAATTCCAAAGGTCGTGCGAATTTATATGTCGAATATCGGTCTATGGTTGGATTGGCGTCGCGTCGTCGTGGTTATATTGTAGGTATGCCAGCTATTGCAGCCGAGATAGTTGATGCTTTATCAGAATACACATCGTTCTTAGCTGTATTTTTTGTGGATAAAAAATACTATTTACTGGCGGTGCGTAATGGAATTATTTTGGCAGACAAGTTGTTTAATAATGAGTCAGATGCGCGTGCAGAGTATGCAAAATTTTCAAAAATTCCTGATTGGTCTGCATTTATAGCGCCTAATTCGTGGGCTGTGCCGCGCGCAGTGCAAAAAGATTTATGGGCTTTGTTGCCACGTAAAACAAAGTATGTTTTGCGCGCAATAAATTTGTGGCGTGCGCGTTTGGTTTCTTTGTTTTTATTGTTGGTGTTTTTTTCTGGGCTTTATTTATTGTTTAATGAGCCTATTCATAAAATGCGTCAGGTAAAACCGGCGCAACTGGACCAAAGTGTTATAGATGAATATAATCGTTTGGTTGATGAAAAAAATAAAGAGTTAGATGCAGAATTTGATATACAAAAACAACCAGAAGTACAACCGTTGGTTTTTCCTTATGATTCTTTGCCTGAACCGATGGCGCGTGCAAAACAATGTTATCAAGCAATTGGATTTTTAATGCAACCGATTTCTGGGTGGACTCAGTCGGCTGTTTCATGTGATGAAACAACGGCAACTGTGGAATTTAATAGAAAGTATGGTTCTTTGGATGGTTTTTATAGTATGGCTGGGGATTTTTTACCTGGGGCAATAATTGCAGAAATAAACGATGATACTTTAAGTGTAAGTGTGTCTTTGCCAGATGTTGAACGTGCCGCGTCAATTGATGCACGTGATGCACAAACTGTGGAACGCAATGTAATCAGTTTGTTTCAATCTATGGGTATGGATGCAAAGACAGAAATCGTTGTTGATACATTGACTAATGGTGTTGAAACGGCGCAATTAAATGTTGTCGAGGTTGGGGTTGATTCTAAATTGTTGCCAATGCAATTTATAAAAATGTTTGAAGATTTTGGTGGTGTTTACATTACACGTTGTGTGTGGAACGCGGTGTCAAAAAATTGGAACTATGAGGTTATAATCTATGCAAAATAAAATAAAGATGTTTGGTTTGTTGTTTGGTTTGTTCGCATTTGCGCTGGTGCCAAATGCGTATGCGTTGGATGACGATTTGTCTGAAGAAACAGAAGTTCAATTTGTCGAATCAGATGAAGTGTTTGATGATGAATCAAGTGATGCAGCAGATGATTTGTCTGCGATGGCGGTTGCAAATTATGATGTCAATGGTACTGTGTTCCAGCAGATTACAGATTTAGAACAGGAAAAGGTTTTGATGGAGTTAGAAAAAGAACGCGCTCAATTAGATTTGGATTTAGACAGATTGGCGGCAGAAAAAATAAAATTGCAAATGGAAATGGATACTTTGTCTGGACGCGCAGAACAAGAACAACAGATTTTACAAAATGAAAAAGCCAGATTAGAGGCTGAGGCTGCAAAAATCGAACAAGAGAAAAAGGCTATTGCGGCAATGTCAGAGTCTGATAGTTCTGATGATAGTTTTGGGGCATGGTCAAATGCGCAGAACAAGAAAACAGGGCAGAAAAAGCAAGTTGCAGAAAATTCTGATGAAATGGAAGATATCTCAACAATGTATAAATTGGTAAATGTTATGGGTGCAGGAAATCAATTGCAGGCAACTTTGTCTGATTTGGAAACAGGGCAAACAAAGCGTGTAAGTGTTGGTAAAACAATTAGTGGGTTTACTGTGAAATCTATTTCTTTGGAAGATGGGGTTGTTTTTAGCAAAGATGGTGAAACACAAAATTTGAATATAACCAGTCGGTAATAAAATGAGCAAAAATAATAATCTTGATGAAAAAGTAATTGCAAAAACACCGTCTGTGCCGGTGGCAATGGAAAATGCCGAAGCCAAAGAAATTATCGATTATTTGTTTTCTAATAATAATCGGTTGTTGACGGCGACTGGTGCAAAAATGGAATTGTCGCGTGATGTGCAAAGTTTGATTGCATATTTTTCTGGTGGCGAGGTTATTATTTCGCGGACTCATAAATATGATGGTCGTGTGTTGGCGTTTTTAGATTTGTTGCGTGAACGCAATATGACAACCAAAATGCCTTTTTATTCTGATTTGGGTTTAATATCGTCTATTTATAAAACTTACGAAGGACATTTTGGTAATGAAACGCGTGGGCGCGCGGATTTTGATAACCAAATGCAAAAAGATTTTGTTGATATTATCGCACGTGCTGCATCGCAAAAAGTGTCTGATGTGCATATTGAGGTGTCGGACCAGACAACAATTTATTTTCGTATAGATGGTAGTATGCAGCCAGTGTTGGAATATAATTCTGCATGGGGTGAATCTTTTGTGCGTGCGGCATTTGCATCGGCAGATATTTCAAATTCTAACTATGCACAAAATGAATATCAATCTGCGCAAAAAGACGGACGGACTCCGTTGCGTGGAACAAAAGATTTGTATTTGCCAGATGGTGTTACCAGTATTCGTATGCAATTTAATCCGATTGCGTATGGTGCGCGATATGTTGTTATGCGATTGCTGTATGATAATCCGTCCGAAGGTATTAAAACAGAACAAGAGTTTGGTGAATATGAACGCAAATTGTTGGAACGGTTGCGCGCATATCCAACGGGTTTAGTAATTGTTGCAGGTCCTACTTCGTCTGGTAAATCAACAACATTGACCCGTAATATGTCGTTGATGTTAAAAGAACGTAATTATGAAATTAATTTGATTACAGTGGAAAATCCTGTGGAGCAAAAAATATTTGGTGCGCATCAAATGCCGGTTGTGAATGCTATGAACGAAGAACAGCGTGATGAAAAATATACTGAGGCTTTGGCGGCGGCTTTGCGTAGTGACCCAGATACACTGATGGTTGGTGAAATAAGAACTTTGGCGGCGGCACAATTGACTGTGCGTGGTGCGTTGTCAGGACATAATGTTTGGACAACTTTGCATGCGAATTCTGCGATGGCTGCGTTGACCAGATTGTTAGATATGGGGGTCGAGGCGTTTAAGTTAAAAGAAGAAACTTTGATGCGTGGTTTGGTTTCTATGCGTTTGTTTAAAAAGTTATGTCCACATTGTCGTGAACCGTTGGCGAATCATCCAGAACATCCTGCATATAAACGTGTTATGGATTCTTTTGGCGAAATCGGGTTGAAGCAAACTTTTATTCGTGGCGCAGGTTGCAGTCAATGTAATGGAGCAGGGACTTTTGGTCGTATCAAGGCTGGTGAAATTATTATTACCAACAGTGAATTTTTGCGTTTAGCAATATCTGGGAATACTGATTTGGCGTTAAAGTATTGGTTGGAAGAAATGGATGGACGCACATTAAAAGAATCTGCGGTGGAATTGATGTTAAAGGGTATTATTGGTGTTGATGAGTTAGAACGTTGGGTTGGTTTGTTGGATAGACCTGGGGAATATTAAACAAATGGAAAAATTAGAAATATTATATGCAAAAATGGTGTTCAAATTGAACACAGAACATCGTTTGGCGATGTTGCGTAAACTGATGTCTTTGTTGCGTAATGATTTTTCGTTGATGGATGCGTTGGGGCGTATCGAGCAAATAGAATCTTATAATGGTAAAAAACCAGATGAGCCATATGCGATTGCAATGCGTCAATGGCAAAAAAATCTGGAACAAGGTATGTCGTTTCCAGATGCAACACGTGGATGGGTGCCGGCAACCGAGACTTTGTTATTGACGTCTGCAAATGTTTCGGATTTGGTTGTTGCGTTGGAAAATATGGAAACGGTTGTGGTTGGCATGAATAAAATAAAAAATGCTATGCGTAGTGCAATCACATATCCGTTGTTTTTGTTGGTGTTGACTTTTGCTATTATTGTTATGGTTGGTATATATTTAGTGCCGCCGTTGGCATCTGTGGCGGGGTCTGATGTTGCGTGGACGGGGGCGGCAAGTTTGTTGATAACAGTATCTGAATTTTCAATAAATTATTGGCATATTATTGCGGCGGTGTTTTTTGGTTTGTGTTTTTTAGTTTGGTTTTCTTTGCCAAATTGGACCGGTTCTTTACGAACAAAGTTTGATAATATTTCTCCGTGGAATATTTATAAAATACATATATCTGTTGGTTGGTTGATGTCTTTATCGGCAATGGTTGCGGCGGGGGTGTCTGTGCCAGATGCAATGCGTAAATTGGCAGATAATTCAAATAGGTATTTGCGTGAAATTTTAGATTCTGCGTTGCAGTATATTGCAAATGGTGATAATTTAGGTGTTGCGCTGGCAAACACTGGGCGAAATTTTCCGAATAATGAATTGATTGGTGATTTGACTATTTATTCTGATATGAACGATTTTAGTACGAACATATCAAATGTTGCCAAAGATTATTTACAACATTCTGTGAAAAAAATGGAATCTTTGTCGAGTGCGTTAAACAGTGTTGGTATTTTGTTGGTGTCGGCGATTATTGCGTGGGTTGTTTTGGCTACTTTCCAAATGCAAGACCAAATTACAATGATGTTGTCATAAGATAATAAAAAAATCCCAAAATAATATTTGGGATTTTTTTGTATATAAATTTAATTTTTTATACCATAAATGGTAGGTTTTCTAGCGTCCCAGTTGTGACACGAACATTTACGTCAATCAACATAAATATTGAATCAGGGGTTTGTTTGAAACCGTCTGGGAAAATGTCTTGGGCCAGTAAATGACTTGTGTTGACGGTCAATTTTGTGACCAGATGGTCGTCGTCCAGAAGTGTATATATTGGGCCAATATTGTTTGGTGTGTTCGCACCGATTTCATGTTCGTTTTGTGGACAACGCAAACCGTCCATCAATGTTTTTATACGGTTGTCTATGTCAGAGTGTGCAACACCAACGATTTCTGGGTGCAGCATTAAAATATCTAATTCTGCAATCATATTCAAATTTGGGGTGATGATTGGATTCCAATCAATTCCACCAACATGACGTGTAATCAGTGGGTTTTTAGATGCGTTTGGTAACATATATTGTGTTAAATTGTCCCATGGAGAGTGTTCTACCAAACGTTTGAGTTGTGGATGAAATTGCATGCGGATATCAGCAATATGCTGGGCGCGTTTTTTAGGGTTTATAAGGATGTCGCCAAAATAAATAAGTTTGAATTTCATATTTTATCCTTTTATTTTTTGTAAATATTTTTCAAATATGGATGTTGCCAATGGATGTAAAAATGGGCCGTGTTTTCCTTTGATATTTATGATTATTGCCCGTTTGTGGCCGTTTACCAACATATATTTGTTTGTGTTTTTGAAAGTGTGCATTATTTCGCGTGCTGTTTTTGTAGAAATTCCGTATTTTTTAGCCACGCTGGATGGGTTTAAGCAATCTGATGTTGTATATGTTGAAGAATAGTTAAAATCAGCAATTGCCGTGGGGTAAATGTTTTTTTCCTTTGCCGTATCGGTCGGAACTGTTTTGTGAATGTTTTTCATATTTTTTGCCTTTTTCCTTGAAAATTATAGCACAAATTGCTATGGTTTTGGTAGTAAAAAACGAAAGGAAAAAATTATGGCTGTAAATAATGAATATACTGGTGATTCTATCAAGGTTTTAAAGGGTTTAGAGGCTGTTAAAAAGCGCCCTGGGATGTATATTGGTGATGTGGGCGAGGGTGGTGATGGTCTGCATCACATGATTTACGAGGTTGTAAATAATTCTATTGACGAAGCCATGGCTGGGTATGCAGATACCGTATATGTGTCGTTAAATCCAGATGGCAGTGTGACAATTCGTGATAATGGTCGTGGTATGCCGTTTGATGTCAATCACGAAACAGGGCGCAGTGCGCTGGAACTGATTATGTGTGAATTGCATGCCGGTGGTAAATTTGATAACGAAGGTAATGGCGCGTACAAGGTGTCTGGTGGTTTGCATGGTGTTGGTGTGTCGGTTGTAAATGCGTTATCTACATGGTTAGAGGTTCGTGTTTGGCGCGGTGATAAAGAAGCCACAATGTCTTTTGCCGAAGGTGTACCGACAACAGATTTGAAAATATCTGAAAATAAAACGAATTATGAACATGGAACCGAGGTGACTTTTTTACCATCCCCGGATACATTTGCAGGGACTGTATTTAATTTTGATACATTGGAAACATGGTTGCGTGAACAGTCTTATTTGAATGCAAATGTTCGTATTATTTTGGAAGATTTACGTGGTGCCGAGAAAAAAGAACGCGAATTTCACAGTGTTGATGGGTTAAAAGGCTTTGCGACATATTTGGATAAATCAAAAGAATTATTAAATCCAGAACCAATTCAAATGATTAAACAAATCGAAGATTCTTATATCGAAATTGTTTTACAATGGACAACGGCATATACAGAAACTTCGTTGTGTTTTACAAATAATATTCCAAATCGTGATGGTGGAACTCATTTGGCTGGATTTCGTGCGGGGTTGACGCGTGCATTAAATAAATATATTGGTGAAAAAATTACTAAAAAAGATATCAATTTATCTGGTGAAGATTTTCGTGAGGGTTTGACCAGTATTGTTAGTGTAAAAATCCCAGACCCAAAATTTGGCTCGCAAACCAAGGATAAGTTAGTGTCCAGTGAAGTGCGTCCATTGGTTGAAAATACCGTGAACGATTTGTTGTATGAATTTTTGGAAGAAAATCCAGCGATTGCTAAATCGATTGTTGATAAAATTGTCGAGGCCGCAACCGCGCGTGAGGCTGCACGCAAGGCACGTGAATTGTCGCGTAAAAAGTCTGGACCGGAATTGGGTGGTTTGCCGGGTAAATTGGCAAATTGTTCTGAACGCGACCCTGCGAAATGTGAATTGTTTATTGTCGAGGGGGACTCGGCTGGTGGTACTGCGAAACAAGGACGCGATCGCAAAACCCAGGCAATTTTGCCTTTGCGTGGAAAAATTTTAAATGTTGAACGCGTGCGTTTCGATAAAATGTTGTCTTCGGATACGATTGGTGCGTTGATTACAACAATGGGAACAGGTATCGGTAAAGATGAATTTGATATTGAAAAAATGCGTTATCATAAAATCATTATTATGACCGATGCCGATGTTGATGGACAACATATTCAAACTTTGTTGATGACTTTCTTTTATAGACATATGCCCGAAGCGATTGAACGCGGATATATTTATGTTGCAAAACCGCCTCTTTATGGTGTGACGCGTGGAAAGCAACAAATTTATATTCAAAACGAACATGATATGGACGATTATTTGATGAACCAGTTGGCAACAGATGGTATGATTGAAAGTGCCCAGGGTATCCAGATTTCTGGGGCAGATTTGAAACGCTTGTTGACTTTGATTTTGAATATGAAAAATACTTTGCAATCGTTGAATCATATTATGCCTTTGCGTTTTATCGAAGCATTGGCTTTGAACGGTGTTTTAGAAAATGAAACAGAAGAAAATTTTGTGGCTGCGGCAAAAATGTTGGATGCCGAAGAATTAGAATTTGAACGCGGTTGGCGTGTTTCGGCTGATGAAAGTGGGATAATTATTACACGCACTTTGCGGTCTGTAAATGAGACACATGTGTTGCCACGTGAAAAATTAAATTCACCTGAAATTCGTGGTTGGCATCGTATGGATGGCAAAGATGAATTAGTTCAGATGTTTAAGCAACCAACGGTTTTGACGGTGAAATCAAAATCTCAAAAAATCTGGGGCGCGTTGGCGTTGTTGGATACGGCGTTTGAATATGCACGTAATGGCTTGAAAATCCAAAGATATAAAGGTTTGGGTGAAATGAACGCAGAACAATTGTGGGAAACAACAATGGACCCAAATAATCGTTCTTTGTTCCAGGTTAAAATAAATGATGCATCCCAAGCAGATGAAGTTGTGTCTATGTTGATGGGTGATGTTGTTGAGCCACGTCGTGACTTTATTGTTGAAAATGCATTGGAAGCAAATTTGGACGTATAGTCCAAATTTGTTTTTCTATTGATGGGGAGATTTTGTTATGGATAAAGATAAGAAATTATCAGAACAACAAATAGAACAATTTAATGAGATAAGAAAAGAAATATTACGAAGGTTTAATCGTGTAAAAGCTTATTCTCAATTTGATCCAAATGTTTTCCCAGTGAGCGCTCGGGCTTATTCTGAAATAAGTGAGGTTTTAGAGCCGCTTGTAGATGTGCTTAGACAAATAGATTTAGAAAAATCTTATGACGATAAAAAATTGGAAAATTTTTTATTGGGGTGGAATAATTCTGCGAATGTTTTTTCTAAACATTATGATAAATTGCATGCCAAAGGTGTTTTGTATGAAGATGTTTGGGATGGTTTAAATGAATTGGATAGGGGGATAACAAATTTTATGCATGGCTTGGGTGTTTTTCAAGAGTATCAAGAAAAGAAAGAATTTTTAACAGAACAAGATAAAAATAAAAAAAAGCTGGAATTTGAAAAAGAAAAAACACAAGAATCTGACCCTGTGCAAAAATATGAAAAAGTAATTGCTGAATTGCGACACATTGATGAAATGGTTGATAGGCAACATAGTGATGAATCTTTTAAAAAAATGATGTTTGGATTAAAAGAACTGCGTGATAAAAAATTGCTGCCGGATAGATATGTTGAGGCATATAGGGCTATATTTAATGAAACGAAAAAGTGTCGTAATACAGAAAATGGTATATTGAGATTGTCTTCGGAAATAAATTGGCAAATACAAGAAATGCTTGATATAGACAGCAAAAAACAAAAGTTTGATGATGCAACTAAGGCTGTGCTTGATAAGGGACAAAGAAAAAATAAATTTTTTGAAGAAATGTTTGATAGAAACAAAATCAAAGGTCAGGATTTGTAATAATTATGTTTACGGCGGATTGGTTTTGGCATCTGGATAAAACTTTGCGAGAGCATGGTTTGGATTCGGATGCCATGTCTTTTGATGAAATACGCGCACGGTTGTCAAATCGTGAACGGTTGACTGGTGACGAATTTGCTTTTGAATGTGCGTATGTAATTTTGGCAGGCGGTTTTTCCCAAAAGACTGCAAAAAAAATTCATAAAATTATTTGTGAAAAATTAAAATCTGGTTGTTCAGATGTGGCAAGTTTGTTGCAAGTGTTTAATAACAAAAATAAAATAAATGCTATTTCTAAAATTTGGAATAATCGTGATGAATTATGTAATCTGTATTATTCACAGAAAACATTAGATGATAAATTGAATTTTATTGCGACTTTGCCACATATTGGAAAAATTACAGCAAATCATTTGGCGCGAAATTTGGGTGAAAATGTTGTTAAATATGATGTTTGGATTCAACGTTTGGGAATTGTGTTTGCACGACAAAAACAAAATTCATCTGTTTCGGTTTTTAATGTTGATAATAAAAAGTTAAGTCCACAAATAAAAAAATGTTGTGATGATATGTTTGATTGTTTGGCACAAGAAACAAATTTACCAATCGGATATATAGATGTTGTTTTATGGAAGTCTGCACAAAATGGTTTAATCGCGGAGGTGCAACATGGATGTGAAAATTGAAGAATCGTGGAAACGCGAATTGTCGCCAGAATTTGATAAAGATTATTTTGTAAAATTGACTGATTTTGTGCGGCAAGAATATTTATCTGGGCGTGCGATTTATCCTGCGGCGCGTAATATTTTTAATGCGTTTAATTTGTGCCCTGTGGATAAAACGCGTGTTGTGATTATTGGGCAAGACCCATATCACGAACCAGGTCAAGCGATGGGACTTTGTTTTTCTGTGCCGTCTGGGATTACTGTGCCGCCGTCGTTGGTAAATATTTATCATGAAATTGAATCTGATTTAGGGCGACCGTCTGTGACCCATGGTGATTTAACGCATTGGGCAAACCAAGGAGTGTTATTATTAAATTCAACTTTGACTGTGCAGGCTCATTTGGCGGCATCGCATGCGGGTCGTGGTTGGGAACAATTTACAGATGCGGTGATTGCGACATTGGCGCGGCGAAAAAATATTGTTTATTTGTTATGGGGCAGTTATGCCCAGAAAAAAGCGGCCTTGGTTGATGCAACACAAAATCTGGTTTTGAAATCTGTGCATCCATCGCCTTTGTCGGCATATCGTGGTTTTTTTGGATGTAAACATTTTAGTCAGGCAAATGAATACCTGGTGCAACATGGTTTTCAGCCAATTGATTGGTAATAGATTTTTGTTTAGAAATTATGTGTTAAACCCAATCCGTAAAACGCATAAGAGTGGTTATCATCCGCAGTGTTTGCGTTTGAAAAATGTTGAACGAATAGTTCTGTTGCCCATTTTTTGTTGATGTTATACCCCAGCATTACCTTGAATTGGAATACCAATTTTGCACCCAGACGGGCGTTTTCTTTGGCCTGGAGTCCGGCACCCGCACCCGCGCCCATATAAAAACGTTTGTATCGAAATAGGGCGATATCTTCGGTTGCATAACCAATTGGAATAGTGTAATCTTGCCATTTCCAACCGTATTTTTCACCCAAACCCAATGTCAGTGAAGCGTTTAAATTTCTACGCGCAGGAATTCTGAAAAATGTTGTTGGTTGAGAATATGTGATTGTCCCGATGTAAAAAGGCACAGGGCGCACGGGGGGCGGAAAAAGAATACCGGTATCAAAACCCTGGCCAAAACCAAAGGAAAATTGGTTTTGATATTTGCCCATAAACGGGTTAACTTCTGGTAAAAAACAAGAATCAGCAAAAGCCATTGTTGGTAATATTATTGGTAATAAAAATAATGTTTTTTTCATCATACGAGCAATAATATCATATTTTGTGTGTAAAAACAAACGGAATAAATATGTTTTTTTGCAATTGCTTGATTTTTCAGATTTGTTAATGTATTATGCATCTCGCACAGGGTGTTCTTGTGTGGGGAATCACAGCCCCGTTGGTGGACACGATAGAGGTCGTGTTATGGACCTCTCCAACCTAGGTTGGAGTGCGGTGAATATATTGAATAAATCGCTCAATTCTTACCAATTGCTGTGAAACTCCAACCATCTATTTTTAGATGGTTTTTTGTTTGAAAATAGGGGGTTGATATGGTGTCGAGATATGATTCTAATTTTATAGAAAAACAAACAAAACAAATAAATGGTATATTGGATAATTATCAAAAATCTATGCCATTGGGGTTGGTTGACGAGTTTAAAAAGTTGCGCCCAAAAATTTTGGAAAAATTGTTGGTACATTATCCAATGGATGTTTTCGAACAGCCTGAAAAATTATGTCGTGATATAGAAATCTTGATTGTTGTTATAGCGTATGATACGGCGCAGATTACACGGTTCAAGAAACAAAGTGAAATTTTAAAACAAATTCATAAATTTGCGTTGGAACAAGTGCAAAAAAATTTGAGAAAATAAGTTTTTTACCGAGTTCTGATGGTGCCCTAAGCAAGAATCGGACTTGCGACTCGTCCTTACCAAGGACGTGTTTTACCACTAGACTATTAGGGCAACTGGGGCTATTATATCGGGTTTGCTGTAAAAAGCAACAAAAAACGATTAAAAATAATTGCAATTAAAAAAAACTCTGTTATAATGCGTTCACTTGGCGGGATAGCTCAGCTGGTTAGAGCAGTGGAATCATAATCCACGTGTCGGGGGTCCGAGTCCCTCTCCCGCTACCAAGATAATGACCGATTTTGTCGGTCTTTTTTGTTTTATAAATAAATGTTGAAAGTTTTGTTTTTGGGGTATAAAATACTCTTGTTTGATTTAAATCGTGTGATGATACGACTGACAACCGTGGAGCGCGTTTTGGGTCTGGCCAAAAGTAAAAAAGCAGGGTGGCACCGCGCGAAAAAATCTTAGCGCCCCTGGATTTTAAGATTGAAATCGGTGCCGGAAAATTCAATTAAAGCACCGAAATTAAATAACAAGGTGTTAAAAAATGTTATCTTTGAAATCTAAATACAGAACTCATACTTGTGGTGAGTTGAATATCAGCAATGTTGGCGAAGTCGTGACATTGTCTGGTTGGGTACATCGTAAACGCGATCACGGGTCGTTGTTGTTTGTGGACTTGCGTGATAATTATGGTATTACACAATGTGTGTTTGATGGGGGCGATGAAAATCTGGAAAAAATTCGTCCGGAATCAGTGGTGCAAATCACAGGTCGTGTTGTCGCGCGTGAAGTAGAGGCGATAAACGATAAAATCCCAACAGGTCATATTGAAATCCAGGCTTCGGCAAGTGATGTTAAAATTTTAACTAATTCCGAAGTGTTGCCTTTCCAAGTGTTTGGCGATGAAGAAACATCCGAAGAATTGCGTTATAAATATCGTTTCTTGGATTTGCGTCGTGAAAAATTACATCACAGTATTTTAATGCGCAATAAAATGATGAAATGGTTGCGTGATAAAATGTGGGATTTGGGTTTTTCAGAATTTCAAACTCCGCTTCTTACTGCGGATTCACCCGAAGGTGCGCGTAGTTTCTTGGTGCCATCACGTTTGCATCATGGTAAATTTTATGCGTTGCCCCAAGCACCACAAATGTTTAAACAATTGTTGCAAGTGTCTGGGTTTGACCGTTATTTCCAAATTGCGCCATGTTTTCGTGATGAAGATTTGCGTGCGGATAGATTGTTGGAATTTTACCAATTAGATATGGAAATGTCTTTTGTAGATGTGTCTGATATTCAGGCCGTTGGTGAAGAAATTATGCCGGAAATGGTTAAAACTTTTGCACCTGATGCAAATGTGTATCTAGCAATTCCGCATATATCTTATGATGATGCAATGTTGAAATACGGGTGCGATAAACCGGATTTGCGTAATCCTATTTTAATCAGTGATGTGACGGAAATTTTCCGTGGTTCTGAATTTGGGATTTTTGCAAATGCAATTGAAAACGGCAGTGTTGTGCGTGCTGTGCCGGCACCAAATACCGCAGACCGTCCACGTTCTTGGTATGATAAATTGGTCGAATATGCGGTTAAAGAATTAGGTTTAGGCGGATTGGGGTATATCATTTTTGCCGATGAAGCCAAAGGGCCTGTCGCTAAGAAATTGGATACGGCGCGTATTGAAAAATTGCATGAAATTGCAGGGGACAATTCTTCGTTGTTCTTTATATGTGATAATGTTGAAAATGCAGCACGTGCAGCGGGCAAATTGCGTAATAAATTAGGTGCAGATTTAGGATTGGTAAATCCACGTGATTTCGCGTTTTGTTGGGTCGATAATTTCCCGTTCTTTGAACCGGATGAAGACCGCGCAGGTGCGCCAAAATTTACGCATAATCCTTTTTCGTATCCGATTGTGGATTCTGTGGAAGAATTATCAACACGCGACCCATTTTCTATCAAGGCGGCACAGTTCGATATGGTGTTGAATGGTCTTGAAATTTGTAGTGGTGGTTTGCGTAATTATAATCCAGAGATTATGAAAAAATGTTTCGAAATTGCTGGATATCCATTAGAGGCGGTCGAGAAAAACTTTTCTGGATTATATACTGCGTTTCAATATGGTGCGCCACCGCATGGTGGATGTGCGTTTGGTATTGAACGTGTGGTGTCTGAAATTTTGGGCAATGGTGACAGTGTTCGTGAAATCGTTGCGTTCCCTGCAAATCAACGTGGTCAAGATTTGTTGATGGGATCTCCGAACGATGTTTCTGAACAACAGTTGCGTGATGTTCATATTCAGATTCGCAAGAAAAACTAAATCCGTAAAAAAGAAAATGCCCACGATTTTTCGTGGGTATTTTTTTGTTTAATATTTTTCGTGGCTTCTGGTAAATGCGCGCATATATCCAATGTCCAGATTGTTGATAATGTCTGTGATTGAATATCTGCGTCGGCCAGATTCGTTTATTGTCATTTCAACAGATGCAGGTTTTGGTGCGGTTCCACGCAATACGAATTCAAATGTTCCGGTCATAACACGGTTGTTTATAAATAATGCACCAACACCTTCGACATGTGGCATTGATATTGTCAAAGGTCTGGATGTTTCAAAGTTTCCGTTGTTATATATGCCTGAAATTTTTAATTTCTTTAATCTGGTTTTTCCAGATTCCAGTGCTGCGCCAAGTATGTATTCGGCGTTTAATATTGTTAAATTATCTGCATTACTGTAAAACGCATCAAATCCAATTCCAGATATTGTGCCACCTGTAAATGTTGCGTCTATATCGCCAGATAGATTATAAATTAAATCGTTTGCGGTTTGACCAGATGTGTGTAATTTTATTTCTGCGGTAATGTTAGAATCGCTGATGTTTAATGGTGTGTCAAAGTTTAACAATTCATTAAACATTTGGAATTTGTTTAATTGGATTGATATGTCATAATCAAATTTTTTCTTTTCTATGATACTTAACATATTACCACGATTTGTGTCAGATATGGAAAATATTTGGGTGTCTGGCTTTAATGAATACACAAAGTTTCTGTATATTGTGTCGTTCAAAATCATTGTGTCTGCGGATAAAGATATGTTTATTGGCAAATCAAACAATGTTGCAATTGGGTGATTTGTTAAAAATTTCATTTCTTCATAATTTTCTGTAAATATTGGGTTGATGAAATTATCAAGGTTTAAAACTTTTGTGTCCAGTGTTAAACCAGATTTTGTTGCAACACCAGATAATATTTGGTCGCCAATCATTATGTTTAAATCACTGATTGTGTCGTTGTTAAATGTTCCTGATATTGCGTATCCCATATCGTTCAAGAATCGTAAATCAATTCTGGGTAACCATTGTTTGAAATTTATGCCTGTGATTGTGAAATTGTTTTCGTTTATTTCTAATGTCCACTGTTTATTTTGTGGGATAAATGTTTTTTTGTTGTTTTTATGCGTATATGTGCCGGGTTGATTAAACATAAAATCTGGTAAAAATTTTATGTCTATATTTAACTCTTTCAAAGTCATATCGTTTGCATAATTGAATTTTGGTAATATTTGTTTTGGGGTTATAACTAAATTTCCAGACATATCTGAAAATGTAAAATCTATGGTGCCATTTTCACCAATTCTGGAAACTAATTTCCTGATGGTTTTTAATGATGGCATTTTGTCTGTTGATGTTGCTGTTATGTGAAATATGCCGTTGTCTGATGTGATTTCGCCAGTAATGTCATTATAGTTAAAGTTTTTGCATTCCCATTTTTGTGGTGTGCCAGAAAAAATACAACTGAATTTTTCGTTTTTGTTGTTTATTTGTAATCTTGTGTTGTGGACACCGTTGTTGTCGTATGTGCCATCGAATAATTCGATGTTATCCATTATAACATGTTTTAATTCCAGTTTGTTGTTGTTGCCCAAAGCATTTAATTTCAAATTTGAAAACATATTGTCTTTGAATTTTATTTTCCCAGATAAATCAAGTGTGATACTGGTGTTATTTAACATGGTTTTATCGGTTGCGATAAAAGATATATCCATGTTCGCATTAGATGATGCAAAGTTTATATATTTAAATCCGTCGGGTAATAATTTTATTGAGCCTGTATAATTATTTGCATTTATATTTGTGAAATCAAATCCGTATTCGCCATCCCAATTAAATTCCATGGATAAAGATACGGGTTCATTGATTTTTGGATTTTCAAATTCAAACCATTTGTTTATGTCGGGAGTGTTTATTGACATTTCGCCTGCTGCGCCACCATCAGGAAATAATGTTCCGCGTATGTGCAAATTATCATTACTGTTTATAACAATAAATTCTCCGTTGTCATAGTTTAATTCGTATTTATGTTGTGGGGTACGAATTTGACCAGAAAATTTATTGTTTGATAAAGTTCCCCGAACAATTTTATATTCGTGATTCATAAAATCCAGTTCTGTATTATATATGTTTATGTTGTGTGATACAGGTCGAGGAAATAATTCTGTGATTTTGATATTTCCGTTATAAATATCCAAATCTGGGTTTAATTTTGCATCTTTGAGATTGAATATTTGTTTAAAAGGGACAGAAAAAGAAACCCTGTCAATTTTGCCAGTTGGAATTTCAACATCGTGCGCAACAATTGTACTGGTCCCCAATAAACTGAAATTTACATTGCCGTTGATTTTTGTTGTCCAACCGGTTTGTTCTTGGATTTTGGCCTGTAATACAGGTTTCATTTTGTTCAGGTTTAACAATGGCGGAATACATAATATCCCGATTACACTAAGTCCCAGAAATACAACGATTGTCCAAAATAAACGGCGTTTGTGTCTTGGTTTGATTTTCATTCTCTTTCCCTTGTATTTTGATTATACTGTATTATATTTATATTTGTGAATAAAAAAAGTATATTTAATCTTGAATCTGATTATGCCCCAATGGGGGACCAGCCAAATGCCATACGCGAATTGGTTGACGGTGTTGAACATGGTCGGCGGTCCCAGGTTTTGTTGGGCGTGACGGGGTCGGGGAAAACATTTACAATGGCAAATGTTATTGCAGAATTGTCGCGGCCGGCATTGTTGATGGCACCTAATAAAATCTTGGCGGCCCAGTTATATACGGAAATGAAGGCTTTTTTCCCGCATAATCATGTTGAATATTTTGTTTCTTATTATGATTATTACCAGCCCGAGGCATATATTCCTACAACAGATACTTATATAGATAAAGATGCAGCGATAAATGAACAGTTAGACCGTATGCGGCACAGTGCGACGCGTGCAATGTTAGAAGAACGCGATGTTATTGTTGTGTCGTCTGTGTCTGCTATTTATGGTATGGGGTCGCCTGAACAATATTCGTCTATGCGGTTGCCATTAAATGTTGGTGATAAAATTGGTGTTGGTGATGTAATTCGTTCTTTGGTTGATATTCAATATAAAAGAAACGATGTTGCGCCTGCACGTGGTGATTTTCGTGTGCGTGGTGATGTGTTGGATTTGTTCCCGTCGCATACGGCGGATACGGGATGGAAAATTTCTTTTTGGGGTGATGAAATAGAAGAAATTTGGGATTTTGATACTTTGACTGGGGCTAAGTTGCATAAATTAGACAGGGTGGTTGTTTATCCCAATACTCATTATGCAACACCAATGCCGTCTGTATTACAGGCGATTGAAAATATTCGTCGTGATTTAGATGAACGGTTGAGATATTTTCATGACAATATGAAGTATGTCGAAGAACAAAGATTACGCGAACGCGTGAATTTTGATATTGAAATGATGGAAACAACTGGGACTTGTCGTGGAATTGAAAATTATTCGCGATATTTATCTGGGCGTTTGCCGGGACAACCACCCCCGACTTTGTTTGAATATTTACCACGTGATGCGGTTTTATTTATAGATGAAAGTCATGTGACTGTGCCACAAATTGGTGCAATGTCGCGTGGGGACCGTGCGCGTAAAGAAAATCTGTCGCATTATGGTTTTCGGTTGCCGGCCTGTGTTGATAATCGGCCATTGACTTTTGAAGAGTGGGATGCATTACGTCCACAAACTATATTTGTATCTGCAACACCGGCGCAATGGGAATTAGAACAATCAAATGGTGTTGTGTCAGAGCAAGTAATTCGTCCAACAGGATTGTTGGATCCGGTATGCGAGGTGCGACCAATCGAACACCAGGTTGATGATTTGTTGGAAACTTTGAAAAAAACACGTGGACGTGCGCTGGTTACTACATTGACCAAAAAAATGGCAGAGCAATTAAATGATTATCTGAATGAAAATGGGGTCAGGGCGCGTTATCTGCACAGTGATATTGAAACATTGGAACGCATAGAATTGTTGCGTGATTTGCGATTGGGTAAATATGATGTTTTGGTTGGAATAAATTTATTGCGTGAAGGTTTGGATGTCCCAGAGTGTGAATTGGTTGCGATTATGGATGCGGATAAAGAAGGATTTTTGCGTTCTACGCGGTCTTTGATTCAGACGATTGGGCGTGCGGCACGAAATGCAAATGGACGTGTGATTTTATATGCAGATAATATGACAGAATCTATGCGTGCGGCGTTGGAAGAAACTGCGCGTCGTCGCGAAATTCAAATGAAATATAATGCAGAACACGGCATTGTCCCGAAAACTGTGTCCAAGGCCGTATTTGCCGAGGTTGGCGATAAAGATGAAAAAGTGGACAAGAAACGCAAATTTGTGTATAATTCTGATGGTGCATGGGACGCGGCCAGTTTGCGCAAAGAAATTGCTGCGTTGACGAAACGTATGAAAAAATGTGCAGAAAATCTGGAATTTGAAGATGCGGCTGCAATTCGTGACACGATTAATAAAATGCAAGACGATTTGTTATTATTAGAATAGGGTGGGGGTTGATATGAACGAAGTTATTTTGCCAGATGTAAATGCTACGCGTGCGTGGGCGCGTGAATTTGCCAAAACTTTGCATGCGCCGGTGACGGTTGCGTTGCATGGTGATTTGGGTATGGGAAAATCAGAAATTGCACGTGCAATTATTCAAGAATTGCGCGGTGGAAATACTGTTGTGCCGTCGCCTACATTTACAATTGTGCAGAATTATGATGGGATTTCTCATTTTGATTTGTATCGTGTGACCGATGCGTCTGAATTGGAAGAAATTGGGCTGAGTTATGCAATTCAAAATGATATTACTTTGATAGAATGGCCGGATGTTGCGTCAGCGATGTTGCCAAAGAATACTATTCATCTTTATATATCTTCGTGTGGTGTTGATTGCGATATGGGTCGCAAGGTTGTTATAAAAAAATAATATCAGAAATTTTTTTGTTGTGCAGTGTGGTATGGTGGTAAAGCCCATGAAACCCGTTTTGAAATGGGTAAAAAAGTGTCGCAAAAAACCTAGGTTTTTTGACAAGTGTTTTTTTTAGTTTTTTTCAATTTTTTTAATTTTCGGTTTTTTAGCAAAATCAAAGGGTTATAAAATCCGGGCTTTGCACGGCAAAGTGTCGCAAAAAAACCTAGGTTTTTAGTATACTATTTACAAAGGGAAAAAACTAAGGAAATCTAAGGAAAAATTAAAAGTTTGGGAGAGTAAAAAATTGTCTAAAAAGCATATGTTTTTGAACGTTTTTTCAAAAATCACACTTTTTGCGTGTGTGTTTTGTGCGTTTTTTATTTCGCCCGTGTTCGCCAGTTTGCCAGCCGGTTATACAGAATTAGAATATATCGAATCCAGTGGAACACAGTATATCGATACGGGGATTGTTATAAATTCTTCTAATATTTCAAATGTAAAGTTAGAGTTGATAAATGCCTGTGCAGGTAATAATTCTGGAAGTATCAGTGGTATATCAAACAACAATATAAAACTGTGGCAAGGACTAACGGCTGTTGGCGCAGGTAGTGCTGATGCGGTGATATATTACAGTACAGGGAATTCAGAAAACGGCATAAGTAAAAAAACAGCAAGAACCGATTTTTATAAGTATGTTATAGATACAGCAAACGGAATTTGGGGTATGTATAATTTGGACAATTCGGTTGTTTATGAGAAGAACGATATTGTATTTTCAACCACAGAAACTGGTAATACAAAATACGGGTTGTTCGGATTTTACAGGGACGCGTATTTCAGTACATCATCTTATGCTCAGAAAATATCATCATTTAAGGCAACGGTAGGTGGAACATTAGTAATTGATTTAATCCCTGCCAGGCGCAATTCAGATAATGTAGTTGGTATGTATGATTTGGTTTCTAATACATTCAAAAACAATTCAGGCTCTGGTTCGTTTATTGCTGGGCCGGTGGCGGAAATCAAAATTGCTACAACAAAAATGGTTGATGAAGAATTTGCGGCGGCGGAGGCAAAATTAGCAACAACTGTTCAAACGATTGAAAGTGTTGTATCACGCACGATTGCTCAGACCGGACAGATTCAGATATTACAAGATACAAAACAAACCCGTCCTGATGAATCGTGTCCTGCAAATATGAAATGTTTACTTGTTCAAGATGAAGACGGCACACCGCATTGGTACCCCATCATCGAACCATAAATTCCGGTACGGGCCGCCGGAATGACGATAATTATTTTCTACCGTTTGTTTTCTTCTATCTTGATTTATTTTTTTGTTTTTTTGGGGGTGGGGTGGTATAATATGAATTATGAGAATTATTGGAATTGATCCGGGGTTATTGCATACTGGTTGGGCGGTGATTGATGTCGCAGGCTCGTCACGCACATATATCGCCAGTGGTGTGATTTTGCCGTCGGCTAAATTAGAAATGCCAGAACGGTTAAAATTGATTTTTCGTGGTGTTACAGATTTGTGTGAAAAATTCAAACCTGATGTTTGTAGTATAGAAATTATATTTGTGAACCAAAATCCCAAAACTACACTTGCGTTGGGTCAGGCGCGTGCGGCGGCAATAGTCGCGGTGGGAAATTTAGATATCCCGATTTTTGAATATGAACCAAATATTATTAAAAAGGCTCTGACGGGGGCGGGGCATGCGGACAAAGAACAGATTTATAAAATGTTGAAAATCTTGCTGCCTGTGGCAAAGCCGAAATCAGCCGATGAATCTGATGCAATTGCGATTGCGATGACGCATGCAAATATGGCACGATTTAATGTGCAATAGATGAATTATTGTTTTCAGTGCGTTTGCGCACTGTCTCTTCCTTTATGAAAGAAGGAGTACCCGCATTAGCGGGGGAGGTAATTGTGAAATGTTTGTTTTAACTGGTGTAAAATAATAATTATAAATGAAAGAATAATAAAATTTTTTATGGCGACTGTCGTCGCCGTGCACAATTACCCCGTCTTGCTCGCTTCGCTTGCAATCCACCCCTTCTTTCATAAAGAAGGGGACGGTGACGTGGCGGTTAAAAAAAATCTGGGTGAAAACCCAGATTTGATTTTATTGTTAAATAGTGATTATCCATTATTGTTTCCTGGAACGTATATATAACCACCAGAATTGCTTCTTTTGTTATTTTGTATTTGTTTGTTCAAATCATTAATACCCTTGGCAATCCCATTAAAACATGTTTCTACATTATTTGTACTAATTGATTTACAGTTATCGGTATATTTGCTGTCCAATAAAGTTTTCAAAACTGTTGAATCTGCGGTCAATTGTTTTTTTACATTGTTTTTCAAATTCTTTTTTGTGACATATGGTTGTAATTTAGAATAATTTGAACGCAAGCATGATAATGCTGTTTCTTCATCGATTGGGCTGCATGTGTCAAACTCTACCTTGTCTGTGGATTGGTCATCGTCGGATGATGTGCCGCCGGCAACCTGGACAGATGCCTTTAATACTTCTTTTTCCAACATGACCTTTAATTGTTTAATCATTTGTTCCAGTGTTGCGTATTGTTTATACATTTGTTGTGCAATCACTGTTGTTTTCAATGCGATGATTTCGTTCATTTTTTCGCGGTCTTCGGATTTTGTTATTTCGTCATTCTTTGTAAATCCCGCGTTCCATGCGTGCGTATCACACAGTGCAAATACCGGATCAACATAAGAAATATCTATATCCAAATCATAACATGATGATTTGCATTTTTCGGAATCTGTGCCAGGTACATTTTCACAACATGCACCTTTATCTTTGGCATCTTGGCCCAATGCCTTGGAAACGGTTGCGGCTTTTAATTTATTAATCGCATTTTCTTTGGTGGTATCAAAACCCAATCCACACATTTGTGCCGCATCATTTGCACATGAGTTGTTGTTTGTAGTTACTATTATATCTGTGCAGTTGGATTTATGTTTTAATGAGCCCTCGGTTTGATTTAACAAAATTTCCAACAAATCGATATCGATGCCGGATTTATTTTTACTGCTGCTGCGGCGACGGCGAATAAGGCCGTTGTTGATACTGTCGCTGGCACAACCGATACGCACAGAACCCGTGGATGATGCGTCGGGATTTAAGATTTTTTCTTGGATTGCGCCATCGTTTGGGTCCAGGTATTTATTCGGTGTGCATGCAATCAAATCTTCGGGTGGAATAACATTTCCTTCATAACAATCGTGTCCTCCACGAGTGATACCATTATTTTTGCTGGATTTATGTGTGTCTTTTATGCAATTATCTTCATATTTATATGTTGGTAAACCGGATTCACATTTTCTGCTTTCTCCTTCGCCAGTGCATTTTTCAGCATAATTCCCGCGGCAAACGTATTCAGCCCAGCGGTTGCAAGAGCCACTGAAAAACATATAAATATTACCCAAATCGACACCGACCGATTGTGCGGTGAACAATGCGTCGTCCAGGTTGTCCGCCAATGCGTCGTATGGTTCCATAAATTTGTTTGCCAATTCGCGGAATTTTGCAACACGTTTTGGGGCACTGCAATTATTTCCATTGACCTCGTTACATTTGGCATAGCGGAACGCGTCACGCATTGTTGTTTTCAAATTATTCAAACTTTGGTCGACGCCTTCCATACTGGTTAAAATTTGTCCCGTTATTGTTGCACGCGCAATCACATCATCCGATACACCCGATTTTGCCGCCGCTTCTTGCGCAGCCGTCAAACCAGTTCCCGGATTAGCCTGGACTGCCTGCGCTTGTACCTGTGCCGACGCCGCAGCCGCAGCCGCAGAAATTGCATCTTGGTTACTGCGTTGAGATTCCGCCAACTGTTGTTGCAAAGAATCTATTTGTGCGCTGTTTTGTTGTTGCATGGATGCCATTTGTTGCTGCATCGATTGTAATTGTTGTTGCAACGCCGCATTATTTTGTTCCGCCGCCGCGGTGGCTGCCGCCGCGTTTGCCGCCGCCGCATTTTGTGCCGCGATTGAATCAGATACCAATTGTGCCGCGATTGCGTTTATTAAATCGTCACCGTGTTTTTTGCATGTTGCATTTGAATTTACACATCCCGCAACAATCGGTTTTGCAATATCCATATTTGCACAACCGCCACCCGAACATTTGGGCGACGCACATCGCAAAATCAAAGAATTACAATTTCCAAAATCTGCCGTAGCCTTGGGCGACGCCGCATTATTACGCGGATTTGTTGCGTTGTTCCACTGATTACCAACCACCGACCCCATAGAACCATTATATTGGGTTAAATTACTGCCCGCGGTTTGCGCAATGGGTGCCGCCGCAACCGCAAATGGCGCGCATAAAAACAAAGTCGAAAAAATTTTAATGAACGTTCTCAATGTAAATCTCTCTCGTCATACAATTTTATCATATTTTATGATTAAATAAAAGAAATAAATTTTATCTGTTTCACAACTGCCCCGTCTGACTCGCATTGCTCGTCATCCACCCCTTCTTTTTACCCTGCGGGTAGAAAAGACGGGGAATATCCGGGGGAGGAGAACTATTTTTTGTATGTGATTTTGGAAATGGCAGGATATCCGAAATATTTATTTATGCGGCGCAATATTTCATCGTTTGCGTACGACAACTGTAATGCCAATGCGGTGTTTGCAGGTTTTATAACAACACTATATTTGTTGTCGATTGTTTTTTTTATTGCAACCAGTTTTGCAATAGATGCAATGTCTGGGCCCATTATTTCATCCCATCGTTCGGTTAAATCAGATACAGATGCAGGTCTGTGAAATGTGCCAAACAAATTGCCAAACACGCCCGCGAGTGTTGTTGGGCGTGTAATGCGAATGTTTAATTTTTTATCGAATTTATTTTCATTTGACATTTGTATAAACCTTGGGCAACAAGATAAACATTTCGCCAGATGAATGTTGACCGTGTGCATATTTATATGCCGCATCACCAGAGCCAAAGAATATGTCTGCACGAATCCAACCGCGGATTGCACTGCCGGTGTCTTGGGCAATCATTAATCGTTGAAATTTGCTGCCGTCTGATAAATTTGTGTTTATGTATACAGGCATACCGACGGTGTAAATACTGTCGTCGACGGCAATACTGCGAATTTTAGAAAGTGGTGTGCCCAGTTTCCCAATGACTTTTTGAGATTCTGCGGTTTTGAAATATACATATCGTGGATTGTTATAAATGACTTCGCGTGCAAGCGATGGATTTTTTTTCAAATGTTTCCAAACGGCATCGGCACTGTATCCGCCATCAGGTTTGATACCACGTGCGCGTAATTGTTCGCCAATAGATTTAAACTGCATATCGTTTGTTGCACCAAAGTTTAATTTGACAGTTGAACCGTCATCCAATGCCAATAGACCACTGCCTTGGATTTGGATGTTTTGGACATCGACAATGTTTGCCCAGTATAAAACGCGACCGATTTTATTTTCTACGATTTTCTTTTTGTGGACATTTTTATATTTCGCAGGGTTGTCTGGGGCCGCCATTAACGGTTCGTTACACTGGGCGGTTTTTGTTCGGCATGCAGGAATTGTTGGTGAATAGTATCCAGTATATGTGCCGGTTTTTTTGCCAGAATCGTCATAAATGCGATATGGTTGGAAATGTGATTCAAACCATTTGCGCACGGTTTTTGTACTGGCATTTGCGCCAGGCAACATATTGCATTTTTCACGAACCAGTGCGGCGTCTGGAATTACGCGACCAGTATATTGCAGTTTTGCATTGCATGAATTACGAAATGCTTGTAATGCGTATCTAACATCGTCGTCTTGCCATCCGGGTAGGTCTGTGTATGACACTGCGCGCAGGTTGGACGGGGCGACTTGGTCATTATTTGTATGGGTTGGGGTTGACATGTCGCAAGATGTAAGTGTAAAAGCCAGTAATATTGCGCTGAAAATACTGGAAATTTTGGTTGTTTTGAAAATAGTCATTTTTTTATTACTCCGCCACTTGTAAAATGTTTTTCATTTGTTATATTATCATAAAAGCGAGTAAAAAAAAAGGAGCAATCGCATGTCACAGTTTAAAATTATTTCTCAGTTCTTGAAAGATATTTCGTTTGAAAGTCCAAATGTCCCAGAATTGTTCTTTAACCAAGATAATGGTCAGGCAAAAATTGAAATAAATATCGATATTCAAATCAAGGGTGCAGAAAATAATGTCTTTATGGTTGATTTGTTGACCAAAGTTCATTCCAAGTTGGATAAAGATAGCAAATCTATCTTTTTAATCGAAACAACTTATTCTGGTTTGGTGCAAATGGAAGAAGAAAAAGATGAAGAAGCCAAACGTCGTACTTTGTTGATTGATGTGCCACATATGTTGTTCCCGTCTGTACGTGCGTTGGTGACCCGTTTGACAGCAGAATCTGGATTCCCAGCATTTGTGATGCAACCTGTGGATTTCGAAGCGTTGTATGAACAAAGAAAAAATTCTGCACAACAAAATAATAAACCTGCAAATCAATAAAAAATTTTTGATTTTGGTTGTTTGTTTTATCCCCCATTTGAATTTTTGTGGGGGATTTTTTTGTGCTGTTTGTATTAGTAAAAAAACTGTGATATAATATTTAGACTTATAGAGTTAACAGGAGATAGTTTTGGCAAAAGAAAAATATATTGCAATAAATGAAAATGTTGATGGATATTCGTTCGCGAATCTGGGGTTGTTTACAGGATTTGCAACGGGTGTTTATAATGCTGTTTATTCTTTGGTGATATTGGGGATTTTTACCGGAATTTTTGGTGATGAAAAACTGGCGTCGTCTGTTGTTGGTGTTTATGTTGCGATGTATTCTGTGTTCTGTATGATGGTTGGTTTGTTTTCCAAAGAATTGCTGCGTTGGTTTTCCAAGGCCAGATTGTTGGCGTGTGCGTTTTTGTTGACCGCTGTGTGTTATTCGATGATGAGTTTTTCTGTTAAACCTGCAACTTTTTTTGCTTTGGATTATGTGTCTGGGATTGGATCAACGATTGTGTTGATATTGATTCCGTTATTTATGGCGGATTTTTCCAAAAATATTGGTATGGCAAAATTAAATGCTCGGTATCATTTATGGGTAAATATTGGATGTTTGGTTGCGCCTTTGTTTGCGTTGAATATTGCGGAATGGTTCGGTAATTACAGAATCCCATTTTTGGCATCTGCTATGATTTATGCAGGGGGGTTGTTGTTCTTTCACCGTTTTGGTATTGTGCAACAAGAAAAAGAAATTAAAAAGGTTAGTCCACGACGTACAATTAAAGCGTTATGGATAAATACTTTGGCGTTTTTTAGATGCCCAGGTATGCCACGTGCGTATTGTGTGAATTTTGGCTATTATGCGTTGTATGCAATGCGTATTTTGTATGTGCCTATTATTGTGATAGAGCAGGGTTTTTCGGCGAGTGTGTTGGGTTGGGTTTTAACACTGGGGATTTTGCCGTATATTATATTTGATTTATTTATAGGAAATTGGGTTAAACGATTGGGTAGCAAGTTGTTGATGTCGATTGGCTTGCTGTCTTTTTCTGTGTTGGCATTGTGCGCAACTGTGGTGCATGGCTGGGGGTTGTTGGCAATATTTGTATTGTGGCAAATTTCTGGGGCGTTTATGGAACCTGTGCATGATTTGTTGTTTTTTGATAATACCAGAAAAAGCGAACAAGACAGATTTTATGGTGTGTTTCGGACGACTTCGTATTTGCCAAATGTTATTGCGCCGATGTTGGGGGCGTTATGTATTGCGATAACGGGTTCAACATCATCAGTTTGGTATGTTTCTGTGGTGGTTGGTGTATTTACTTTGTTTGTTTTGCTATCTAAAAAAAGATAATTTTATGGCACTTGCAAACGGCAAATTTTCTTAGTATGATTCTTTGTGAAAAAACAAAGGGGAAATATTTATGGCAAAGAAAGAAAAAGATACTGCGACCGTGTCGGCGAAAAATCCGGCGTTGGAATCTGCTTTGGCGCAAATTCAAAAACAATTTGGTAAAGAGGCCATTATGAAAATGGGTGATGGCTCTCAGCAAAATATCGAGGCAATATCGTCTGGTTCATTGGGGTTGGATATCGCATTGGGGATTGGTGGTTATCCACGTGGGCGTATTGTTGAGATTTACGGTCCAGAAAGTTCTGGAAAAACAACACTTGCGTTGCATGCCGTGGCCGAGGCTCAGAAAAAAGGTGGAACATGTGCGTATATTGATGCGGAAAATGCGCTGGACCCAAGTTATGCAAAAAAATTGGGGTGTAATGTTTCTGAATTGATTATTTCACAACCTGATTCTGGAGAACAGGCGTTAGAAATTGCAGATACTTTGATTAAATCTGGGGCGGTTGATGTCGTGGTTATCGATTCGGTGGCTGCGTTGGTGCCCAAGGCCGAATTAGAAGGTAATATCGGTGATTCTTTTGTTGGAACGACTGCGCGTTTGATGTCGCAATCTTTGAAAAAATTGGCAGGGTCTGTGTCGCGTAGTAATACTCTGTTGATTTTCATAAACCAGATTCGTATGAAAATCGGTGTTATGTTTGGAAATCCAGAAACGACATCTGGTGGAAATGCGTTAAAGTTCTATGCGTCTGTGCGTTTGGATATTCGCCGGACTGGTGCAATCAAAGATAAAGAAAATGTTATCGGTAATGAAACGCGTGTCAAAATTGTGAAAAACAAAGTTGCGCCACCTTTTCGGACTGTGGATTTCAAAATTATGTATGGCGAGGGTATTTCCAGAATATCTGAAATTTTGGATATGGGTGTTAAATACAATATTATTGAAAAGGCAGGTTCGTTTTATTCGTATAATAATGAACGTATGGGCCAAGGTGAGGCTAATGCGCGTCAATGGATAAAAGACCGTCCAGATGTTCAACAAGAATTGTTGGATAAAATTATGGCCCAGGCGAGTGGTATTGCCGAAGAAATGACTACGGGGCCTGTGGATGATGATAGTGATGCGTCAAGTGATATGGGTGAGTAAATTTTTCGGGCGGCGCAAATTTGTGTCGCCTGATATTTAATAAAAAACATAAAAAGGAGTTATACATGAATTTAGCGCGTTTTTTTGCAGTCGGTGAAGTCGTTGTGTTGGGGCATATTTTTAATCCTTTGTGGTGGTCGCGTGAACATAGACGCCAACGTCGCAGTGATGTTATATCACGTGTTATACCAAAATATTTTAAACGGTATTTGCCTGCAGCGGCAGCAATAGATGAACGCCGTGTTGTCAAAGATGATGAACATGAAAAAATTTGGACAATATGGTTGCAGGGCGAAGATAAAGCGCCGGCTTTGGTAAAGGCGTGTTTCCGCAGTGTTCGTCGTCATTGTAAACAAGAATTGGTTGTTTTGGATGAAAATACGATTTTTGATTATATAACTTTGCCAGTCGAAATTGTGCAAAAATACAAGGCAGGAAAAATCGCACGTGCGCATTTTGCTGATATTTGTCGTGTGGAATTGTTATATGAACATGGTGGAATTTGGTTGGATGCAACTGCATTTGTGACATCGCCGATTGATGATTGGATTATTGAACAAGATTTCTTTGTTTTTTTAACAGGTCATGCAGGCAGTCCATACAGTTTTATGCAGAACTGTTTTATTCGTAGTCGCAAAGGGGCGTATTTGTTAGACGCTTGGCGTGCAATGATTTTAGATTATTGGATGCATGAAAATCATAACTTTGATTATTTTATGCATCAATTGTTATTTAAAACTTTGGTTATGAATGATGAACGTGCAAAGAAATATTTTGCAAAAATGCCGCATGTAGACCAAGATCCGACGCATGTGCTGTGGTGGGATTATCAACATAAACCGTTTAATCAAGAAACTTTTGAGAAGGTGACATCTGGGGCTTTTTTTCAAAAGGTGACATATCGTGGTTCGGAAAATCCGGTGCCGGGTTCTTATGCAGATGTAATGATAAATAAAATGTAGGAGATTTTTATGCCAAATAAAAAACCAAAAATTTCAATCATTATTCCAATGTATGGTGTGGAAAAATATTTGCGCCGGTGTTTGGATTCTGTATTAAATCAAACTTTTACTGATTGGCAGGCAATTTGTGTTGATGATGGAAGCCCGGACAAATCTGGGGAAATTGCAGAAGAATATGCCGGGCGGGATGAACGATTTGTTGTTTTGCATAAAGAAAATGGTGGTTTGTCTGATGCACGAAATTATGGGATGCCACATGCAACGGGTGAATACGTTATGTATTTGGATAGTGATGATTTTATTCATCCGCAAACAATGGAAATTGCATGGAATTTAGCACAACGTAATAATAGTGATATTGTATCGTTTACTTATGATAGATTTTATCGCCCGCAATTGATGGTGTATCATAAATTGGGTTTGGATACAGATAATGTTGTGCCATTTGGTATTCGTAAAAAGTACAATATTGATAAAATAAAATCTAAAACAGTTATGGATGTTTATGAATATGCAACCGACAGTGCGCATAATGCATTTAACCAAAATCGCAAATGGTTGATTAAACATTGTCAGGTTTGGAAAAATATGTATCGCCGTGATTTGATTTCAGATATTCCGTTTATCAAGGGTATTTTGTTCGAAGATTTTCCTTGGTGGTCGCGCGTTATGTTGCGTAATCCGCGTGTTACGATTGCCCCATTGCCTTTGTATTATTATATTCCAAACTTTGGTGGAATTGTGTTGTCTGCAAAACAATTACGTATTATGCAGAGTTTAATTGCAGGCATTAAAGATTCGTTTGTTTTGTATCGTGACCAGGCAAATGCGCACCAGATGGAAAAGTGGTCGGAAAACTTTTTATGGTTCTTTATAAATTGGGCTTTTCGTAAGATTAAATATTTAAAAACTGATGAAGAATTAGCAATTGCGCATCGTGAATTTACCGATTTATATGATTTGGGGGTGTTTGAAAAGGTGCCAAAAAATCGCCGTAAATTAGCGTTAAAGATAATGGATTTTATTGGTAAATAAAAATGAAGACAGCAAAAGTATCAATTATTATTCCGATATATAATGTGGAAAAATATTTGCGGAGGTGTTTGAATTCGGTTGTGGCTCAGACATTTCAAGATTGGCAGGCGATTTTAATTGATGATGGCGCGACCGATAAGTCTGGTAAAATTGCTGATGAATATGCTGGGCGGGATGAACGATTTGTTGTTATTCATAAAAAAAATGCGGGGGTGTCAGCTGCGCGTAATGATGGGTTGAAATTGGCGTGTGGTAAATATGTTTTGTTTGTGGATTCTGATGATATGATACATCCCCAGTTGTTGGAAATCACCTGTGGTTTTGCAGAAAAAAATGATGCGGATATCGTGTCGTTCAGATATGATAAGGCTTTGTACAATTCTGTGGCACGTGGTATGGATGTTGATATATGTTTGAAAATGTTTAATTGTAAAAATTATGATTTAAATAAATTGTGCTATAAAAAAACAGATAATTTGATTCGTTTTGCTACAGAAAAAAATCATAGTTTTGGTGCGTTTAAAATAAGACATTGTTATCCTGTTGTGCATTTATATAAACGTAGGTTGTTAAAAAATATTAAGTTTGATACTAATATTAAAATTGCAGAAGATTTTCCATTTTGGACATCTGTATTGTTGAAAAATCCGCATGCGATTATTTTGACTGTGCCTTTGTATTTTTATATTCCGAACAATCTGTCGGCATTAAAGACGGCAAATGCACTGAAAGAATTTAGTAATATTTTAATGGCAACAATGGCAGCTTTTAATTCTGTGATGCGTGCGAATCCGGATAAAAAATGGATGAAGATATGGAATCGGGAATTTTTATGGCCATTTATAATAACATCTATGCGTTTGGGGTATGAAGTTGATGATGTTGATTTTGTAAAAAAACAATTGTCAGAAATGGTAATGATTGGTGCATTGGATAATCCACCGACTTTGCAGGCGCGTAAATACAAACGCAGAATTCAAAGATTTATATCTGGAAATTAAATTCCTGATTTCTTGAAACGTTGTGGGATTTTAACAACTGGCTTTAATCCCATCATACTGGGTTTATCAAATGCGTAAATTGGACGCAAGATTGTTTGCATAATGCGTGCAATTTTTAGCCAGTTTTCACCGTGGATTTTAGAGTTGCTTACCGCGTTGATTGTGCCATTTCCGCGTCGTTTCAGGTGGTTTAACCAATCTGTGCCACGGGCGGCGGCCTTTTGTTCCAACATTTTCAAATCTATTGCGCCGAAATGCAACAGGTATAAATTTTTATCAATATGGAAGTTTTTGCCGCGGACACTGTGAAAACCACTGCCCCAGGGGGCGGGTGAATTTTTTACCACAGGTTTTGTGTATCTGGTGGATAATAATGCGTATTCGCGTTGTTCTAAAAATGGTGCGTTTACATCCAATTCCGATTCGCAATTTGTGTTTTGTCCGATATCCAGTCCCAGTCCAGATAGCGATGTTTTGATTTTTTTATTTGATAAATATTCGGCCAATGTTTGCTTTGTATTTGGGTCAACAATTAAAAATTCGTCAGAATCACAGCCGATTACAATGTCGTATGTTTTTAATAATTCAGATGCCAAATTCGATAGTTTGCCGATTCGGTATTTGTCGCCAGTGCTGCGCGACATTGGGGTATGTGGTAATTTTGTTATATGTGCGTTGCCGGCATTTTGTGGTGCGTTTTGGTCTGTGCCGTCCAGTAATATATATAAATTTTCTGTGCCGAATTGTTTGCCGTAATATGCAATCCAACGGGATAAAAAAAATTCGTCGTCTCTGGCCATGGTGATTGCAGCGATTTTTTTTATTTTTTTCATGTTTATTTCCCCCAAAATTTTTGTATTGCGTATTTTATTCCGCGAATAATAGGTGCAAATGGATTTGGTGTTAGTAGCCAAGATATGTATTCGCGTGTATATGTGTCGTTTGCGCTAGATATAATTGCATCGTGTGCGGTTTTATCACAGTGCGACAGGACATAATATAATTGATGACCGATTGCGCCATTGTGACGGGTGAAAGACATTTTTTTTATAAAAGGACATCCCGATTTGAATAATCTTTTGGGGCTGTTGTATGTCGCGCGTCCGTATACATGATACAATCCTGACCACGAGCAATTATTGTTTTTGATTAAATTTGATAGACCGTGTTCGTATAAAATGGTAACTGCGCATTTATTGGTTTGCCGTGTGATGTTGGACATAAATTCGTTAAACCATGTGGAAGTTGCAATTTTTTTGTTTATACACACAAACCAAGATTCCATAAAACGGTGGGTTTTGTGTATGGATTCTGTCAAACCGCATGCGTCTGTGTTTTGCGATTCCATTTGTTTTAATATTGGCTTGATATTGTGTAAAGGTCCGTAAACAGAATCATTTACCATATATACAAAATCATAATCGTTTAAAATATTGTGTTCCAGAGCGTATTGATATGCACGTTTATATGAACCAAAATCGTATTCGCCGTGACGTGTTCCAAATGCGGTAATAGTGTAGGGGGTGATTTTAGATAGTTCTGGATCAGAACAATCAGAATCCATACACAAGATAACGTCACCATATTTAGATAATGATTTTATATAAAAAACCAAAGCATCGTCAATGATGCCTTTTTTATTATAACCCGCAAGTAAGAATAATCGTTTATTTCTAGACATGAATTTAATCTTTGTTTATAATATACATGTTTTATGGATGTTTTGCAAGAAGGGATATATTAAAATGGCTGTTATAACATATGACAATAAACGACAAGACATAACATTTTGTACAATGTTGTTTAAGATGCCAGAACAGAAAAATCTTGGTGCGTTAAAGCATATGGAACGTAAGTTTGAAAACTTTTACCTGCCGTCATTGAAAAATTTAATAGAAACATTTAAGCGGGTCGCATTGTGGTGTGATAAAGAGACTGCAGAATATTTGAAAAAATATGGATTAGATAAACAGATTGATATGCGTGTAATGGATTTTACAGATTTGCCACATTATTGCGAAAAACAAGAATGGCTGGATATTTTGTATAAAATGTATGGTAAAACAGGCTATCTTTTCCATCATAAGACACCCGAAGACTGGATTGATTATTTGATATTGATTGCTGCAAAACCGTCTGTTATGGACTGGGCGGCAACAAGAAATACTTTTAAAACAAAATATTTTATGTGGTTAGATGGCGGGTCTTTTAATTCTAATTATGCTGGGGTTTGGAAAGATTGGAATGGAAGTATAAAGGCAAATCCGGAAAGGGTGCGTATTACAATATCTAAAACATTGGGTAAGACCAGGCCGCGTTTTGTTCCTAATTTTATTTATAGAATATATAGGAAAACACAAAAAATTATGCCTGCAACCAAACAAACTTTGGTTAGACAGTCGTTGCAAGATATTGCGATGATTAATGCGGATTATGATGTGCCCGCATGTAGTTTTATGGCAACTGCTGAAAATGTTCATAAATTTTATGATTGGTTTGAAATGGTGCGTAAAATAATGAAAAATCATGGTTGGGTTTCGACTGAACAGGCTGTGTTCCAGGCGATGATGAAATTTGATACAACAAATATGTTTGAATTGTCTTATGTGTACGGGTATTCAGGTGTTTATGCAGAGGTTGCAAAAGAAAAACCAGATCATTTATTGTAAAAAATATCGGATTTTAATCCGATGTTTTTTAGTTTTGGTATATATTTATTCATTATGTCATCATACAAGTAAAACCGCCGATTGGGCGGTTTTGTTTTAATCAGCATTTTCTGCGAAACGGTATGCTTTTTTGCGTTTGCCACTGTCTAATTCTTTTTTACGCAGGCGAATCGTTGTTGGGGTTACCTCTACTAATTCGTCGTCTTGGATATAAGACAATGCTTCTTCTAATGATATTCTGCGTGGTGGGGCCAAGAATAATTTTTCATCAGCCGTTACACTACGCACATTGGTCAATTGTTTGCCACGAACTGGGTTGACTTCGATATCATTTTCTTTGCTGTGTTCGCCGACAATCATACCACTGTAAACTTCGGTTTGTGGTTCAACAAACAAAACACCACGTGGTTCCAAGTTGTGTAATGCGTATGTTGTGGTTTGTCCAGCCTCCATCGATACCAAAACGCCAGGGCGGTATTGAGTGATTGGACCGCGGTATAAATCGTATTTATCAAATACGCGGTTCATAATACCTGTGCCACGTGTGTCTGTACGGAATTCTGATAAATAACCAATAAGTCCGCGTGATGGTGCAGAAAATACGATGCGTGTTTTACCGATACCGGATGGTTTCATTTCTGTAATTGTTGCCTTGCGCTTGGTCATTTTTTCAATAACAACACCGCTGAATTCATCGTCTACATCGATAACAACTTCTTCGATTGGTTCTAATTTTTCGCCGTTTTCGTTTGCGTGTGTGATAACACGTGGGCGACTGACGGATAATTCAAAACCTTCGCGGCGCATTGTTTCAATCAAAATTCCCAGTTGCAATTCACCACGACCAGAAACTTCGAAAGATTCATTGTTTGCGCTTTGTGTTACTTTCAATGCGATGTTTGTTTCGGCTTCGCGGAACAATCTTTCGCCAATCATACGAGATGTCAATTTTTTACCAGATTTACCAGCTAAAGGTGATGTGTTCACAAAAAATGTCATCGTCAGGGTTGGTGGGTCAATTGGTAATGCAGGGATTGGTTCTGAAACACTGGGGTCGCATAATGTGTCCGCCACAGTTGCCTTGGAAAATCCAGCCAAAACAACAATGTCGCCGGCAGATGCAGAATCGCGAGATACTTTGTTCACGCCCGCATGTTCGATAATTTTGGTGATTTTTGCAGTTTCAATCAATTCGCCTTTCATATTTATTGCTTTGACTGTTTGTCCGACGCGGACACTGCCGGATTCAATTTTTCCTGTTAAAATGCGTCCGACATAGGGGTCGGCCTCTAATGTTGTGGCCAACATTGTAAATGGTGCATCCAGTTGGCAGCGTGTGCCGTTGCAATCAGGTGCCGGAACGTGGTCTACAATCAGTTGGAATAATGGTTTTAAATTTTTGTCTGGGTTATTGACGTCGGTCAAATCACGCACAGCCCAACCATCACGGCCAACAGCATATAAATAAGGGAAGTCTAATTGTGCGTCTGTGGCACCCAATTTGTCGAACAGGTCAAATGTTTCTGATAACACTTCGTCAGGACGGGCATCGCCACGGTCGATTTTGTTGATGCACACGATTGGGCGTAGTCCCAGTTTTAATGCCTTGGACAATACAAATTTTGTTTGGGGCAGTGGACCTTCGGCACTGTCGACCAATAATACCACGCCATCAACCATAGATAAAATACGTTCAACTTCGCCACCGAAATCAGCGTGGCCCGGAGTGTCAACAATGTTGATTTTATATTCGCCCCATTGGATAGATGTTGGCTTTGCGGATATTGTAATTCCGCGTTCGCGTTCGATATCGCCACTGTCCATAACGCGGTCTTCGACGCGTTCGTTATCGCGGAAAGTTCCCGCCTGTTTTAACATGTTATCGACCAAGGTTGTTTTTCCGTGGTCCACGTGAGCAATAATTGCAATATTGCGAATTTTCATATGATTATCCCTATGTTTTTTTGTAATAAGTGTATAGATTATACTATATTTTTTTAATTTCAACAAATTATATTACATATATTGACTTTTTGTAATTTTTGTCTATAATACAGTGTGTAAGTGATAAAAATAGAAAAAGAGGGTTGTTATGGAAAAACAATTAGATATGGCAAAAGTAATCGAAAAATTTTTTAATTCTGCGGCACAATACATAGAGAAAATGCGTGCTTTATATGTTGATAAAGCAGATTTAGAATCGTTTGATAGGGGAATTTCTAATTTTTCTGAATTGCGTAAAGTTGCGGAATCTTTGCCAAATATCACAGATTGGAATACAAGATATGGTGTGGCACAAAAATTGTCAGGAATGCATGTGGATGCAATGTTGTTTATGAAACCAGATTCACGTGATAATAGCACGTATATTGCTTTTAGAGACTTTTTGTATGCGTTGTCTAATTATTATCAATTGGGTGGTGTTGGTACGTTAAGAGAACAATTTTTGGCAGCTTATAAAGTGTGGTGTTATAAGATGTCTAGTAATCCTTTGAAGGATTTTATATATCCGTTTGTACCTGTGTCTTATTTCGCTAAACAGGCACAAAAGGAAACATCAAGATAAAAAAAACGCCCATTTGGGCGTTTTTTTTAATGTGTGCCACCAATTTTTGTTCTGCCCCCCATAAGTGGTTGCAAAGCCTTTGGTATGTTCACCGAACCGTCTGCATTTTGATGGTTTTCAATTATTGGTACCAATGCGCGGGGCAGTGCAATTCCGGTGTTGTTTAATGTTGCAACAAATTTGACTTCGTTTGTTCCGTTTTCGCGATAACGTGTGTTCGTGCGGCGGGCCTGGAATGTGCCGATTGATGAGCAAGAACCCAATTCACGATATGTGTTTTCAGATGGAATCCATGCCTCGACATCGTTCATTTTAACCTTGTTAAATCCCATGTCGCCGGTCGAGTTTGCAATTACGCGATATGGTAATTCTAAATCTTGCATAATTTCACATAGGTTGTTTAATAGAAATTCGTGCATTTGGTCAGATTCTTCCGGTTTGCAGAATATGTATTGTTCAACCTTGTTAAATTGGTGAAAACGAACCAATCCACGTGTGTCGCGACCGGCGGCACCGGCCTCGCGTCGGAAACATGGTGAAAATCCAGCGTATTTAATTGGTAATGCGGATTCTGGTAAAATTTCATCTGTATGCAAAGAATTTAATATGATTTCAGCCGTTCCAGCCAAGCATCTGTCTGTGCCATTTAACATAAACACATCGTCGTTCATAACTGATAAATCCGAACCAATAAAATGACCGGCGTTGAATATTGTTTGTGGTTTTGTAATTGCGGGACATTCTATGTAAGTGAATCCTTTGGATATTAGTTTTTGTATTACATATGTTTGTATTGCCAGTTCTAATTCAGCCAATTCACCGCGTAATGCGTATGTGCGTGTGCCACAAATGCCAGCGATTTTTTCTGGACACCACCAGTTGTTCATATCCAGTAAATCCCATTGTGGACGTGGTGTAAAATCAAATTTGCGTGGTGTACCAACGGTTTTTATAACAGTGTTTGCCGATTCATCTGGACCAATTGGTGCGTTTTTAGATGGAACCTGCGGAACACGATGCATTAAATCGTTTAATTTGATTTCCAGGTCGGATAATGCCGCCATATCATTTGCAATTTCTTGGGAAATTTCTTTGCTGCGTTGAATCAATGGGGCTTTATCAGTTGCTGTTGGAATTTCGCGTGATATTTTGTTTTTTTCAGCCGTCATTGTTTGAGTGACTGTTTTTAATTCACGAACTCGTGCGTCTGTCATTAATAATTCGTCAACCACATCAGGAAAGTTCTTAACCCGACATGCGTTGCGCACGATATCTGGATTTTCACGAATAAATTTTATATCCAACATTTTAGTTATCCTTTGTGTTTATATACGCAATAGCAGACATGGCGGCACTGCATCCAGTTCCCACAGCGGTTGCAACCTGCATTTGAATACCACTTTGTTCGTCGCCTGCAACAAACAAACCGCGGGGCAGGTTGTCTGGAATTACGCGTCCCATGTTGTCGCGTTTTATATCTTCGGTCAGGTAATCTGTATTAGCCTCGTGTCCGATGGCAACAAAAATTCCGTCGCAAATAATATCTTCGCCGGTTGTGGTGGTTGCAATCAATTCGTCCGAATCGTCTTTTTTACGAATAGATTTTAATTCTGTATTGAATACAGGTGTGATATTTTCACGGGCGGCCACACGGTCGCATAAAATAGCCTCGGCCCGGGTGAACGCAGATTTGCGGTAAATGATTTTTACATTTTCTGCCAAATCGGATAAATACAGTGCGTCATTTAGTGCGCTGTTTCCGCCACCGATAACCAATACGCGTTTTCCAGAATAGAAAAATCCGTCACATGTTGCACAATATGAAACGCCACGTCCAACCAGATTGCATGCACCATCAATTTCAAGTCTGCGTGCGCGTGCGCCGGTTGCCATTATAACCGCCGGGGCGGTGTATGTTTTGCCGTTATCGCATTGGACAGTATATGTGAAATTATCGTCCCATTTTATATCTGTTGCCGATGCATATGTGATTTCGGCACCGAATTTTGTTGCCTGGTTCAGTGTTGCCTGAATCCAGTCCATGCCAGACCCCATATACCCTGGGAAATTTTCCAAGTTCGCAATTTCAGATGTTTGGCCACCCAATGTGTCGCCCGCAATAATTAAAGTTTTTTTGTTTGCACGTGCAGTATATATTGCGGCGGTCAATCCTGCGGGACCCGAGCCTAGAATAATAATATCGTACATTTTTATATCCCTATTTTCCTTTTTCGTTTGGCCTTAGCATAACACGGGTGGTGTAAATGTGCAACCGAATTAAATTATTTATTAAAATGTTTTTTTAATGTGTTGTATGCGGTTGTTATTTTGGTAAATTCGGTCGCAGCAGATGATTTATCGGCGGCGGTGTCGGGGTGATATTTTTTTGCAAGTGCGCGATATTTTGTGCCAATTTCACGCCAACTGGCGGTTAACGGTAATCCCAGCGTTTTTAATGCCCCACTGATAGATGTTGGTAATTTGCTTTTTGGGGGCGTATAGTCAAATTGACCGCGGCCAGATAAAAAATCGTTCAAGAATTTTATGTAATCTGCTGTGTCTGCATTAGATTTTGTTTTTTCTTTTAATGGTGCGCCAAATGTTTCGCGTTCCCAGTCCGCTTCGATTTCTTCGGGGGTCATATCGGCATAATAATTCCAGTTTTTATTGTATTCAGCCGCGTGTTCTGGACAGAAATGCCAATATTCGCGCAAATCACGATTTTTTGGCGCACGACATGTGCCGGCCTTGGTGCAGCCTGGGTGATCACATTTTGTTATCATTATTGTTTGACCTTTGCTTTATTTGATAATGGATGATAATTTTCCACAGTTGTGCGTAATTGTTCAGGCAAAACATGGGTATAAATTTGTGTTGTTGAAATGTCTTCGTGACCCAACATTGTTTGTATTGCGCGCAAATTCGCGCCATGTGATAGTAAATGCGATGCAAACGAGTGGCGTAATACGTGCGGCGATACGCGGTTTGGTTCGATGCCGGCAAGTATCGCACATTTTTTTAGTATTTTGAAAAATCCATCGCGTGTTATGTGGCCTGTTTGGCCTGTGCCAGGAAAAATGTATTTAGAATCGGTGTCTCCGCGTATATCCAGCCATTTATGTAATGCCATAATGGCGCCTTGGTGCATCGGAACAATGCGTTCTTTGGCACCTTTGCCATGGATTAGCAAGTGGTCGCCCAGATTTGCGGTCATGGGTAATTCGCATAATTCAGATACGCGTAATCCTGATGCGTAAACCAGTTCCAGCATTGCATGCAGACGAACGGAATTTTTTATGTCGCCCGCAGATGATATTAGTAATTCTATTTCATCAACAGATAATAATTTTGGCAATGGTCGTGTGCGTTTTGGTAATTCTAAATTTTTTGTTGGGTTTGTTTGAATTATTTTTTCCAACATTAAAAATTTATAAAATCCACGTAGACTACTTGCCTTGCGAGCAATAGAAGATGCACGGTCGGGCAGGTTGGATAAATAATTTTGTATGTCGTCTGGGGTTGCGTTTATTAATCCATTTGGTAATGCATCGTTCGCATGATTCAAATCTGATGCATAACTTTGGATTGTTTTTTCGCCACGACCACGTTCGGCAGATAGTGCTTCGAGAAAGATATCTATATAATTCATGGATACAGTTCCAATTCAATGGTTGTTTGTGTGGGGGCAAAATACATAATCATAAATGCAACCAATATGATAATGAATATCCAAATTAGAATTTTTTTTGTGTTTTTCTTCTTTTTTAACGGCATCAGATTTCCCTTTTATAAAAATTATATCGTGTCAAAGTGTTCGATAAATACGCCAGCCGCAGCAATGATTATGATTGGTGGTGCGATAATTGCCAATATTGGGGGTAATGCGCCCGTTGACCCCAGTGCATTAAATGTGTTGATTAAGAAATACATTAAAAAGCATGTGATGATTCCCAAACTGAATTTTAATCCGAAATTAAAGTTTCTGCGTTGACGAGTTTGGGAAAAAGCGACCCCCAATGTTGTCATGGCAATCATTGTCAATGGTAAAAACAATAATGTCCAAAATTGAACCAGGTGTCCCCGCATCGGTGCGCCAATAGATGTCATTTTTTGGATAAATTTTGGCAATTCCCAAAATGAAATTTGATTTGGTTGCAGGTATCTGTCCAATACTGTTTGTGGTGTTGTTTTGGTTGCTATTTCCCATGCCCCAGACGATATGTTTCCGCGTGAATCCCATATTTGTGCATTGTTTGAAAACATGCCGGATTCTGATAATGTGACAGATTCTGTTTGAATGCGGTTTTGTAATTTAAAGTTTTTATCTTGGATAAAAATTTTTGCGTCTATAAAAACCAGATTTGAATCTTGTTTTTTCATATCACGTGCCGCCATAGTTAAAAAATGGTTGTTTCCTTCTTCGCGGAGCCATATTGTGTCGTCAACCAATTGTAAATCATGATTGTTTAGATTTTTATAACTGATGCTCACAAAATATGGATTTATAACGGTTGTTGTGAATATGCCGATGATTGCAGCACCAACTAAAAAAGGACGTGCAATTTGATATGGGGACATACCTGCGCTGGATATTATAATAGATTCAGATGATTTTGTCATATTGTACATGGCCAGTAATGTGCCCATAAATACCGCCAGTGGTAAAAACATTGGGACGTATTCTAATAATCGTATCCATGCGTCTGTGATTGCAGACCACACGTCGGGGTTTGATGGTAAGCGTTCAACAAATGTGACAGCATAAATAATGCCGCATACAATGAGTAATATTAAACCAACGCCACCAAAAAAGCGACGCAACAAGAATCTGGATAAAATATTTGGTACAATACGCATTATCTTTATGATTATAACCTTGTTATTTGATAATTGCAAAATTAAAATGAAAGTGTATAATTTCGCGGTGTAGTTATAAATTGTTAGGTGATTATTATGGAAAAGAAACCAATTTCACGTGCTGGATTTGAAGCACTGTTAAAAGAATTAAAAGATTTAAAGGAAGTTCAACGCCCTGAAATATTGCGTGTTGTTCAATGGGCGCGGTCTTTGGGGGATTTGTCAGAAAATGCTGATTACAGTGCGGCACGTGAAAAACAACGTCAAATTGATAAAAGAATTCAATATATCGAAGAAATTGTGTCTAATGCAAATGTGATTGATGTTGATTCTTTGTCTGGGAATCGTGTTGTGTTTGGCGCGCGTGTTGTTGCCGAAGATGAAGATGGCAATCGTATGCAATGTCGGATTTTGTCGGATGTGGAATCTGATGGACGACAAATAATTTCTTGTACTTCGCCGGTGGGACGTGCGTTGATTGGTCGCTGTGTTGGTGATTGTTGCACGGTTAAATTGCCGTCTGGGGAAAAAGAATTTGAAATTATCGAGGTTAAATTCAAAGAATAAAATTTTTTAAATCAGAAAGGTAAGGAAATTTATGTCTGTTCGGGTATTGCCTGATTTTTTGGTGAATCAAATCGCTGCCGGCGAGGTGGTAGAAAATCCCGCCAGTGTGGTTAAAGAACTGGTGGAAAATGCGCTGGATGCGGGGGCAGACCAAATTGTTATTGATGTCGTTGATGGTGGACGGACAAGTATTTCTGTTGTTGATAATGGGCATGGGATGGGGCGTGAAGATTTGTCTCGGGCGATATTGCGACACGCAACTTCTAAATTGCCAGATGATGATTTAACGCATATTACATATATGGGGTTCCGTGGCGAGGCATTGCCTTCAATCGCTTCTGTGTCGGATATGACGATTGATACATTTACAGATGGTGATGTAAATGGATGGCAATTAAATGCGACAACTGGTGAAATACGGCCTTGTTCGTGGGATAGTGGAACGCGTATTCGTGTGCAAAATTTATTTTCACGAACGCCGGCTCGATTAAAATTTTTGCGTGGGGATAGGGCGGAAACAATGTCCGTGTTGGATGTTGTTAAACGGTTGGCGATGGCGCGTCGTGATGTTGGATTTGTATTGAATAACAAATGGTTTTTTCCAAAAAATCAAGATTTATTAGAACGTATGGTCGCAGTTATGGGGGATGATATTGTCGGACGCATGTTGGAAATCAATGCAAAATCCGAATCGGATGATATGAAATTGACGGGTTTTATATCAGAACCGACTCTGCGGCGTGCGTCGGGTGTTGACCAATTTTTATTTGTTAACGGCAGACCTGTTAAAGACAAGGTTGTTGTTGGGGCTTTGCGTGCGGCATATATGGATGTTATGCATGCGCGTGAGTTTCCTTTGTGTGCTTTGTTTCTGGAATTAAATCCGGCAAATGTTGATGTTAATGTATCGCCTGCCAAGACCGAAGTGCATTTTTTAGAACCATCGCATGTGCGTGCGTTTATAATAAAGCATTTACGTGCACGATTGGCCGAGACAATGCATGATGTTTCGTTGAATAATGTTGTGCGACATACTGAAATGACGCCTGTTCAAATGAATATACCAAAACAGAGTAATAGTGTTGATTTTGCGCGTACTGAAAATAAAGCAGGTGTGTTTCGTGTTGCGGCACCTGAATCACATAAAGATTTCTTTGTGCCACATGTTGCATCTGATTTTACTGTCAAAAAAGTGCCATGCGGTGATGTGGTGTCGCAATGTGTGGATGATGCGTTTTCTGATATGCCTTTGGGACGGGCGATTGGACAAATTGGTGATAAATATATATTGGCTGAAAAAGATAATAATTTAATTATTGTTGACCAACATGCGGCGCATGAACGTATCACGTATGAACGTGTTCGCCAACATGCGATAAAGGTGCAGCCTTTGTTAACGCCGATTGTTATAAATATGCGTGATGCGGATGTTGTTGCGATTATGTCAATCCAAGATGAATTAAAATCTTCGGGGTTGGGGGTGGATGCGTTTGGTGATACGGCGGTCGCAATATTTGAAAAACCCAGCAGTTGGGATTTGAATTGGGCAGATTTGTTGCATGATATTGCAGACGAGGTTCGCGCCAATGGACATTCGGTACAATTAAATGAAAAACTGCATTTGAAATTGGCAAATTGGGCGTGTCATCATTCTGTGCGTGCAGGACAAAAATTAGATTTGAATCAAATGAACGCGTTATTGCGTGATATAGAAAATACTACACGTGGCGGTCAATGTAATCATGGGCGTCCAGTGTATAAAATTATTCCAATTTCTGATTTGGATATAATTTTTGAAAGAAGTTAAATTTTTTGATTGTGGAAAAAATAGAAATATGTTATTATTTACAGCAAGATGTGAACAAAGGAAGGGAACATGAAAAAAATTTTGTTTGGTATTTTTGGTGTGTTGTTGGGTGTTGCTGGTGCAAATGCGGCGGATATAATAAAAACAGCGACAACAAATACTGTGAATAGAAGGATTTATAATATCAATTATGGTAGTGCGGCGACTGCAGATTTGACCAGAGGGTATCGCAAGGGGGTTATTCCGCAGACGAATGAGTTGAATACAGCAGAGGGCAATACAAGTAGTGATATTAGTGGTGTTACAGTTGGAAATTTGGCTGCTGCGTCGACCGAGTCAATAACGGCAAATACTGCGAATATCAAGGTGTTGGATCGTGATAAATTGGTGACGCCAGGGACTGGTAATTGTACGACGGGTGTGCCGTGTGGGTATGTGACAATTGGAAATCATGCTAATGATTCAACAAATCATGTTTGGGTCAAGATTGTTGAATAGTTGTGTATTGATATGGATAGAAAAAAATTGTGATATATTCGTTTTTTTGAATTTTGTTCGGCATATTTTTATGCCGAATTTTTTTGTTTTTATCCTTTGTTGAGTTTTGGTAATTTTTTCTTTACTTTTTCGGCTTTTTTGTCTATGTTGCACACATAATCAAAAGGAGAAATCATGGAAAATACTGTTGATATGGCAAATGTTGTAACCCCAGATGCGGCTGCGGCCCAGAATGGCAGTTGGTTTGGTATGCTGGTGTATTGTGCGATTGTGTTTGGAATTATTTATTTTGTGATGGTGTGTCCGACTAAACGTCGTATGGCAGAATATCAAAAAATGCTGGATTCTTTGCAGGTTGGTAATCGTGTTTTGGCAGGCGGTATTTATGGAACGATTAAGTCTATAAGTGAAAAATCTGTTGAATTAGAAATTGCAAAAGGCGTTGTTGTCGAGGTCAGCAAAAATGCTGTGGCGTCTGTTGAATCAAAATAAAAGGGTGGTTTAGTTATGTTTAAAAAACTGGCGATTGTTTTTGTTGCGCTGTTTTGTGTGTTGTTGTCTGTGCCGACAATGTTTTCTGGGGCGGCGCGGTATTTCCCGTCTTGGGTTCATCCGATAAATCTGGGTTTGGATTTAAAAGGTGGGGCTCAATTATTATTAGAGGTCAATACCGACCAAATGTTTGTGGATAAATCTGTCCAATTGTATGACGAAGTTCGTGCTGCATTGGTGGACAGAAATCGTGGTGTTATTCGGTTTTCTAATTTGCGCAATGTGGATGGTGTTATTACATTAAATGTGCGTGATTCGTCAGAAGTGTCCAAGGCCAAGGGTAGATTGAAAAGTGTCTTGGGAACAGGAACAGATGTGTCATCGTCGGGTTCTGTGGTGCGTGTGGCATATACGGACAAGCAGAAACAGGAAATGGTAAATGATGCTTTGGCACGTAGTATCGAAATTGTGCGTCGTCGTATAGATGCGTTGGGGACAAAAGAACCGTCTATTCAAAGTCAGGGTGGTAAATATATATTGGTACAGTTGCCGGGGGTTGATAACCCGGAACGTATTAAAGAGTTGATTGGACAGACTGCAAAAATGACATTTCATTTGGTAAATGAAAGTGTGTCGCCAGAACAGTTGTATTCTGGTCATGCGCCAAATGGAACGATGTTTTTACCATATATGGAAAACCCGGCGCAAATGGTGCCGGTGTATTCCAGAGTTGAGGTGTCTGGTGATTCTTTGAAAGATTCCCAGGCGGATTTTGACCAAAATAATATGCCTGTGGTGACAACTGTGTTTGATGCGGCTGGGGCGCGTCGGTTTGCAAAGTTGACGACCGAGCATGTAAATGAAAGATTCGCGATTGTTTTGGATGGTAAGGTTTTGTCTGCGCCAAATATTCGTGAACCAATTCCAGGTGGACGTGGTCAGATTTCTGGTGGGTTTACATTACAAGGTGCCAAAGATTTGGCTGTGTTGTTGCGTAGTGGTGCGTTGCCTGCGCCGCTGATAGTGATTGAAGAACGCACAGTGGGGGCTGGTTTGGGGGCGGATACAATTGCGTCTGGTAAAATTGGCTCTGCGATTGGTGTGTTGTTTGTTATATTGTTTATGATAATAACATACGGATTTTTTGGTTTTATTGCGGATGTTGTATTGTTGGTGAATTTGGCGATGATTGTTGGTGTTTCTGCGTTATGTGGTGCAACATTAACTTTGCCAGGTATCGCAGGTATCGTGTTGACTTTGGGTATGGCGGTGGACGCGAATATTTTGCCGTATGAACGTATCCGTGACGAAGTGCGTGCCGGTGTCCCAACGTTGCGTGCGGTCGATATGGGCTTTACGCGTTCTGTCAAGACTGTTATGGATGGAAATTTGACGAATTTAATTTGCTCGTTGATATTGTTTGAATTTGGTGCAGGTCCGATTCGTGGGTTTGCTGTGACATTATCAATCGGTGTGATAACAACTTTGTTTACTTGTCTTGTGTTGTCGCGTGTGTTGATTGATTGGTATATGGGTGGTAAAAATAAAAAAATCGGATTTATTAGAAATAAGTAAAAGGGTGGATGTTATGCAATTACATTTTATGAAATATCGCAAGTTGTCTTACTGGATATCTGGGATATTGGTTTTGTTGTCGGTTGTGTGTTTGGTCTTTCGTGGATTAAATTATGGAATTGACTTTTCTGGGGGTATCTCGATGGAGGTTATTCCGCAATCTGCTGATTATACTGTTGATAAAATGCGTGCGGCGTTGGCGGAATTTAAACCAGAATTACAGGCCGTGGATGGTGGTGCTGTGTTGGTGCGTGTTGGTTTGCCAAAAGGTTCAACTGATGCTCAACAAAATGAAAGGGTTAGCCAGATTAAAAATATCTTGGGTGATAATGTTTCTTATTCCCAGGTACAGATTGTTGGACCAAAAATTGGTGGCGAATTGATTCGTGGCGGTATTTTGGCTGTATTAGTTTCGTTTGTTTTGATGTCTGTTTATATCTGGATTCGTTATCGCGGCGGATATGCGGTTGGCTCATTTGTATCGTTGGTTTTGGATTTTGTTTTAATGTTTGGGTTCTTTTCGTTGACAGGATTAGAATTTAATCAGACGGCAATTGCAGTTATTTTGATGGGTATCGGATATTCTATTAATGACAAGGTTGTAAACTATGACCGAATCGATGAAAATATTAAACGCTATCATAAAATGCATATGGATGATTTGATTGATTTATCTGTGAATGAAATGTTGCATCGAACTGTGATGACCAGTGTTTCGACAATTCTGGCGATGGTCGGGTTGTATGTGTTTGGTGGTATAATGCTGCATGATTTTGCGGTTGCTATGACATTTAGTATTGTTATGGGAACATTGACATCTATTTATATTTCTAATGTTATTTTGTATCACTTTAATTTGCGTGAAACAAAATATTAAACGTATTGGTCAATGCATAAAAAGGGGGGCGTAATGAAAATATCAACAATAATTTGTTCTATGGTTTTTGCATTGACTGTTGGTTTAGCGCATGCAAATGTGCCGGATGCTGCGGTTGATACATTTGCAGAAATTTATGAAAAGTTAGATTCTGTCCAGTGGGGTGGAAAAAATATAGGCGTTGTTATTGAGTCGTTAGAACATTTAAGTCCAAATGCGCATTTGGCGGCAACAGATGATAGAATTATTTTAGTGTGGCGCGATTCTATTGTGGGTAATTTTGCGCAACCGCGTGCCGGAGATTGGGTAGGATATGGTAAAATTACAACTGCGTTGATTGATAAGATGCGTGAACGCGATGATTCTTTGGCGGCGATGAATATGGATGAAATGTATGAACGCGCGTTTGATGCGTTGATGCAAGGGATAGATGAAAGTGGTAGATATATTCCACAAAAAAAATTATTAGCAAATTATGATAATCGTATTTTAACCAGTCTTGGCTTGTCGGGGTGGCGCGATGAAAAAGGCAATTTTCGTGTCGGATCTGTGATTCAAGGGTCACCTGCTGATATGGCTGGGGTGGCACAATACGATTTGATTGATATGGTTAATGGAAAATATGTTCGTGATATGAATGATTTGGAATTAGATGCGGTTTTCCAAGGCTTAAACAGTGGAACTGCAAAATTGCATTTGTTGACACCGTCTGGTAATCGTAGTGTTGTTTTACGTCGTGCAACAATTGTTTTAACAGATGCGGATATTATTTTCCGTCCAATAGATGATGGTGGAATATTGGAAATTATCGTAAATGAAGTTTCTGATAATGCGGTCAATATTGTGAACGAAGCTTTGGCTAAATATAAAAATGCAACGGGAATTATTTTAGATTTAAGGGCGGCAAATGGTACTGATGCGCGTGTTGCGACAAAGTTGGCTGGATTATTCTTGGGTGGGAAACCTGTTATGCGTGTATCTCAGACTGCGGGTGAAGATATGGAATATGTGCCGGGTGGCGATGCGGCAACGGACGCAATGTTGGTTGTTTTAATGTCGAATACTACACGTGGAACGCCAGAGGCGATTGCGTCTGCGATTTATGAAAATTCGCGTGGGGTGTTGGTCGGAACCCCAACAGCAGGGGGTGCGCGTATCGCAACACGTATTGATTTGTCAAATGGTGGCGCATTGGAATTATTGAACAAGTCTATTAAATCTGGTTCTGGGATTGATTTAGATTCTCGGGGTGTTTTCCCAATTGTGTGTTTATCAAATATTCGTTCAAATCGTCAGCAAAATGCTTTCTTTGTAAATGTGATAAATAATGATTTTAATATTCAAGATTTTAACAAAAATAAAAAAGTTGATGTGGCGGCTGTGCGCAAGGGATGTCCTGTGTTTACCAGTGGCGATGATGAAGATATGATGGCATCTGCGGTCGCAACAAAAATTTTAACGGATAAAATAATATATAATAGGTTGATTGCAGAGTAAGGAAAGGCAAATGTTTATTTCAAAACAAAATACAATTAGATGGAAACTTTTGGTTGTTGCAATGTTGGTTGTTGCGGTGGCTGTGTGGTTGGGTGTTCGTCAATATGATATACCTGTGTATTTATATTTGCAGCGATATAATTATGCTGTGTGGCGTTGGTTTGCACATATTTTCGATGGCAAGGTTTGGATTGTTGTGTTTGGTTTGGCAACGATAATTATGTATTTGAAAAAAACATATGATTTGCGAAATGACCCGACAACGCATATGCATTGGTTTAATATTAAATTTTTAACACGTGATGCGTATGCAAAATTAAAAAACAGTAATGCGTTTTTGGTATTTTGTTCTTTGTTGGGAACGGGTGTTGTTGTTGAAATATTAAAGTTTGTGATTGGACGTGCGCGACCAATATTTTTTGATGAATTTAGAATCGTTGGATTTTTCCCGTGGACATCAGAGTGGGCTTTTAATTCTATGCCATCTGGACATACAGCGTTATCGTTTGCAGGATTGGTTATGTTGGGCATGTTGATGCCACGGTTTAAATGGTTGACGTGGACATTGGCGATTGTAATTGGGGTATCCCGTGTTGCGGTTGGGGCGCATTGGCCGACAGATGTGTTGTTGGGGGCGTTTATAGGTATGGTAATGGCCGATTTTGTTTTGGCAATCGTACGAAGAAAAAAATGATTTAATCCGACGGAATTCCGTCGGTTTTGTTTTTTGTAAACCTGTCTTTAATTTTAGGATTTTTTGTGATATAATCGGCGTATGGAGAAAAAATCTAGATTTTTACCGGAAAGGTTATCTGGTGCATTAAAAGACTTGGCTTGGCGTTTGTTGGGCGGGTTGATGTTTTTGTTTGGTGGTGTCGCAATTTTGGCGGCTGTGTTTCATAATCCGTATCTGGATGGATGGGCGACTGCCAGTACTTTTGGTAATCATGGTTTAATGGGGAATTTTATTGCGTTTATGCGATATGTGTTTGGTTTTATGCCAATGATATTCTTGTTTTTGTGTTTGATGCGTGGTGGATTGTATTTTATCGGTGGGCGAAGTGATGATGTAACCCCAGAATACAATGTGTTGCGTGGATTTATTGCATTATGTTTTGGTTGTATGGCGTTTGGAATGTTGGTGCCAGGTGGGTCTTTTGGTGGAATGTTGGGTGCGATTGTATCATCTGATATTGGTTATTTGATTGGTAATTGGCAGATTGCAATTGGTATTTTGTGTTTGGTTTCTTTTGCATGGATGGCGGGTGTTTTGTTAAATATAAAATGGTCATATGTTGTTCGTGTTGCCAAGTTGGTATGGAAAACAATTCGTTGGGTGTTGTCTGCGTTTCATATTTTGCCTGTGCGCGCTGATGATGAAATTGCAGAAGAAGAGGTTGTTGAAGAGGAAGCAGTAGAAGAAGAACAAGAAGAAGTCGCAGAAGAAAAACCAAAGAAAAAACGCAATGTTCGCAAGGTTGCACGCAATGATGAAACAGTTGTGGAATATGAATTGCCAGATCCTGCGTTTTTGGAAAAATCTGTGTTTGGAAAAAATATTGTGACCCCAGAATTAAAACGCAATGCCGAAGCGATGGAAGTTCATTTTTCGCAATATAATGTGTATGGCACGGTTACTGGAATTCGGCCTGGGCCGATTGTAACATTGTATGAATTTATGCCGGATGACGGAACAAAAATTGCCGATGTGACCAAGACTGTCAAAGATATGACACGCGCCATGGCGACAGAAAATATCCGTATTGCACATATTCCGTCTACTCAATTGATTGGTGTAGAAATGGTGAATTTGAAACGGCAAACGGTGCGTTTTCGTGGGCTGATTGAAAACGATATATTTGTAAATTCGCGGTATAAAATACCATTGGCGTTGGGTGTGGATATTGGTGGTAATCCAATGTATTTTGATTTGGCAAAAATGCCACATATGTTGATTGCTGGACGCACTGGGTCTGGAAAATCTGTATTTGTACAAACAATAATTACTTCGATTGTGTATCATTTTACACCAGATAAATGCAAGTTGATTATTATTGATCCAAAAGGTGTCGATTTTGGATTTTGGGATGATATCCCGCATTTGATTACACCAATTGTAAAATTAGATCCGGCGGCGGCTGTAAATGCATTGAAATGGGCGGTGCGTGAAATGGAAGAACGTTATAAACAATTACAAATTGTAAATGCGCGTAATATTGAAAGTTATAATGAAATTGTTGCTGGTAAACGTGCGGCAGGTGAAAAAATTACTCAACAAGTTGCGGTTGGCACAGATGAAGAAACTGGTGAAATGTTATTTGAAACGCAAGAGGTTGATTTGTCTGATATGCCGTATATAGTGATTATTATTGACGAGGTTGCGGATTTGATGTCTTTGGCGCGCAAAGAGGTCGAGGCATGTGTTCAACGTATTGCCCAAAAGGCGCGTGCGGCGGGAATTCATTTGGTTATGGCAACCCAGCGACCTGATGCTACGACAATTACCGGCGTTATCAAGGCGAATTTCCCAACACGTGTTTCTTTCCAGGCGCGTAGTGTGATTGATTCGATGACTACATTGGGCGAAAAAGGCGCAGAACAATTGTTGGCGATGGGCGATATGTTATTCAGCGAAGCGGGCAGGGTGCCTGTGCGAATTCATGCGGCATTTATTTCTGATGAGGAGTTGACGCGGATTGGTGATTTCTTGCGTAATATGGCAGAGCCAGAATATGCGGCGGGTGTTACTGATATGTCAGACCCAGAAGATGGTGCTGCGGTCGCTGCCCAATCTGCGTCAGAGAGTAAAGCCGCCAAAGATGGGGATTTATATACCCAAGCCAAGGAAATTGTTATTCGTGATAAAAAACCGACAATTTCTTATATCCAACGACGGTTAGGAATTGGTTATAACAAGGCTGCTGGATTTATGGAACGTATGGAACAAGAAGGTATTGTCAGTGCGCCTGATGCAAATAACAAACGGCAAATATTGTAATTTAGGGCTTTTTTATAATTTTAATATGTGATATAATTTCGGATAGAAAAGGAGTTTTTAATGAAAAAAAGTTTATTTGGTTTTTGTGCAGTTTTGGGCTGTGTTGCGGCATTGGATGCGTCAGCGGCCACAGGACGCAGCGCGGTGTATTCCAGTATTGATATGCGAAATGCTGATGGTGATACAATCAGAATAAATCGCAGTGCGAGTGAATCTTATTCAAATGATTTTGATAGACGTGTGCCTGGTCGCACAACAACGACAAGTCGTTCAGGAATGTATGATGGTATGACCAGTGGTTATACTCGTCATGTTGAACCTGTTGCGGTTTCAGAACATAAAATGGTTTCTAAACGCACATATTTGCCGGGTAAGACATATAAATCTGCAAAACGTAAATATTTTATTGCAAATCCGTTCTATCAACCATTACAGGGTCGTTTTGGTGCGGTTACAACGGGCGAATATATGCAAGGAACTTATAAATTTGCAGATGTTGATAGAACTTTGACCGAGATGTCCATCAAAGAAGATTTTAGTTATGGTTTGACAGATAGAATCGCTTTGCAGGGGATGGCAAAATATAATTCTGATAAATTGAGTTGGAAGAATTCCCTTGGGGTTGAAGATGTCAATAAAGGGCACAGTTTGAATTTGTATGGTTTGGGAATCCAAGGTCGCATTGTTGATACAGATGAATGGATTTCAACATTGTCTGGATATTATGAACATCAAAAACACGGTGTTGATTATTTTATCGCAGATTTAAAGGCTGGATATAAAGTTGCAACATCTACTATCTATGGTTTGGGACGTGTGTGGGCTGTGGATATGGAAGGTGATATTTATGGTGATTATATGGAAGATGCAACAACGTGGGCAATGTTAAAATATGGTAATGCTGATGACACTTTGCTGATGGGCGAATTGGGCATGGGTGTTTGGACTGTTTTGGCCGAAGATTGGACTTTGAATGTCGAAGGTGTGTTTGGTGCATATGATTGGCATAACCAGTTTTCAATCAAAGGCGCTTTTGGTTGGCAACCAAATGATAATTTCGCTTTGAATTTGTATGCAAAAACATCTTTGTATGACAGTGCAGATGGTAAAGATTTGGATTTGTATTATGGGAATTTGCCATTGAATGCGACTAATTGGGCGGCTGCAACATTGTATAATGTTGAATTGTCCAAAGTGCAAGAATGGTCTGTGGGATTGCAGGTTATGTTTCAATTTTAATATCTAGTTGCGCTGGGATAAAAAAATGAAAAAAGTGTTGTTTGGTATTTTTGGGGCGATTGCAATAACGTGTTCTGGATATGCAGAAGATGTTGAATTGTTGCCGGTGGATACATCTGACCCATTGTATATGTTGGAAGATGAACATTTGTTGTCTGTATCAGATATCACATATGGCGATGATTTGTTGCGTTTGGGACAATCGTTTTCTTATGGATTGAATAATCGTTTGATGGCGGGCGCAAATGTGCATTACCAGTTTGATTTTGTGCGCGCACGCAAAGAACGCGGTTTTTCCAGTATTGAATTGACTGGGGCGTATCGTGCGGGGCTGCCAGATGATAATTCTGCAAATGTGTCAACCGACATATTGTTCGGTGCGCGATTCGGTGGTAATCGCCATGTGCGTGAACCAGATTTTGCGAAATCCAGTTATTTCGCAGGATTGCGTGTTGGTCGTCAATGGGCGGGGTTGACATTGTCTGGGACAGTAAAATCGACATGGGTGTTTGATGATACACGTGGTGTGTCGTATATCGATTTTGTGCCCGAGGCGTATTTCCGTATGGTTTATGGTTGGCGTGCAGGTATCGGGTTTACGGCACGTGTTGCGACAAATCCTGAATTTGATCGCGAGTGGTGGAAATTCAAATTGGTTAAACAATTTGGTCGAACTCAGTATGGTGCAATGTATTCTTATGAATACGAAGAAGAAAATTCTACGGTTGGTTTGTATGTAAATATATTGTTTTAAAAAAGTGCCAAATGGCACTTTTTTATTTCATAAAATTGGTCGTGTAAATGGGTAAAAAAGTGTCGCAAAAAACCTAGGTTTTTTGACAAGTGTTTTTTTTAGTTTTTTTCAATTTTTTTAATTTTCGATTTTTTAGCAAAATCAAAGGGTTATAAAATCCGGGCTTTGTAGGGCAAAGTGTCGCAAAAAAACCTAGGTTTTTGGTATACTATGCACAAAGGGAAAAACCTAAGGAAATCTAAGGAAAAATTAAAATATCGAGAGAGTAAAAAAATGCATAAAAAACACATATTTTTGAGCATTTTTTCAAAAATCACAATTTTTGCATGTGTTTTTTGTGCATTTTTTGTGTCGCCCGTATTCGCAACTTTGCCAGCCGGTTATACAGAGTTGGAATATATCGAATCCACCGGAACACAGTATATTAATACGGGAGTAACAGGTTCAACTACATTAGGTTTAAATATAGATTATATGTATACTACAGCAAATTCACCAGCAGGGTTAATTGGTATTTACCAACCAACTGTTCCACGTAATGATACTCTTTTCGTTACGACAAACTCTGGTTCGGTTGATGCTTCTGGTCTGATGTTGATTTCTAAAGGTAAAGATATTTCAAACAAAAATCGTAAAACTCCTCCTATAAACGAAAAGTTTAATGCGAAGATTAACTGGTTAGGTGATGGAGAAATCAACTGGAATAATGGCGAATCAACTAATACAGATGGCTCAAATGATGCAGTAGCGCATAGTATAATTTTGTTTGGTAGAGAATACAATAGTGCATATAAATATACTAATGCAAGAGTGTACTTATGTCAAATATCTGATGGAGCACGTATTGTTATGAACTTCATCCCTGCTAAACGCACTGCCGATAATGTTTTGGGTATGTATGATACTGTGTCGGGGACATTTTTTACGAATTCTGGGACAGGCGATTTTGTTGCGGGGCCGGTTGCTAATTGTAAAACTTTTGGAACAGACGGTGTTATGTGTGCCGCATGTAAATCTGGTTATAGACTTGATAGTAATGGCGGCTGCGTGGGTGTGATAGAGATTGCAACGACAAAAATGGTGGATGATGAATTTGCGGCGGCGGAGGCCAAATTGGCAACCACAGTTCAAACAATTGAAAGTGTTGTATCACGCACAATAACCCAAACTGGGCAGATTCAGGTATTACAAGATACAAAACAAACACGCCCCGATGAAAGTTGCCCTGCGAATATGAAATGCCTACTGGTCCAAGATGAAGACGGGACACCACATTGGTACCCGATTATCGAGCCGTAATACAGTTTTGGTTTTATGGTTGATATATGTTGACTTATAAAATCAAAAAAACAGATGCATGAAAATGTGTCAAAACTTTCAGGGCTTTTTTTGTCATTGCGAGCGAACGGAGTTCAACTTGCGCAACAGCGCAAGGCCGAACGAGTGAGACGTGGCAATCCAGTCAATAATAAAGTCCAGCATACTGCTTGTGTTCTGCGTCATACCGCCGCAGGGCGGTATCCAGTTGCCCATCGGGCAACCTGTGTAATGATGCAAAATGACGCAAGTTTTGCAAAATGCAAAACTGGATTCCGCACTCCTGCGGAATGACGAATTTGAATTATCGTTGATGTTCGTTATTGCTTTTATCTGTGTTATGGTTTTTGAAATTATTTTTTGTTTAATTTTTCCCTTAATCCGTCCCAGTATTCTATGCGTTTTTTTATTTCGCGTTCGAATCCGCGTTCAACGGGTGTATAAAAACGCGTGCGCGGCATTTTTTCTGGAAAACAGTTTTGTCCGGAAAATCCCAATGCGGTATCTGGTTCGTAAATGTATCCGGCGCCATATCCCATATTCTTCATCATTTTTGTTGGCGCATTCAAAATGTTTTTTGGTGGGGGCAGACTGCCTGTGTCACGCGCGGATTTATATGACGATATTATTGCGCGTTCACATGCGTTGCTTTTTGGGGCAGTGCCTAAATATACAACCAATTCTGTTAGTGCGATGTCGCCTTCGGGACTGCCCAAACGTTCGTATGCGTTCCATGCGTTGATTGCGACGGATAATGCGTTGGGGTCTGCCAGTCCGATATCTTCCATTGCGAATCGGGTCAGACGTCTGAATATATATTTTGCATCTTGGCCGGATGTCATCATGCGTGCAACCCAATATAATGCCGCGTCTGTATCACTTGCACGTAATGATTTATGCACAGCCGATATTAAATTATAGTGTTCGTCGCCAGTTTTATCTGATAATGGTGAACGTTTTTGAATCGCGTTGTCCAGTGCATCGTTGTCTAAATCGTGTTTGAAATTTGCGTTGCTGATATATTCAACTGTGTTTAATAAAAATCTGGCATCGCCGTCAGCCATTTGTGCCAAATGGATTTTTGCATCATTGGTCAATGGTAATTTTTTGCCCAGAAATTTTTCAGCCCTGGATATTAAAATCATTAAATCGTCTGTCCCCAATGCCGTCAATACCCCAATGTGGCAACGGGACAATAATGCGTTGTTTAAATTAAAACTGGGGTTTTCGGTGGTTGCGCCAATAAATACAACTGTGCCGTCTTCTAGATATGGTAATAATGTGTCTTGTTGGGTTTTGTTAAACCGGTGAATTTCGTCGATAAACAGTAATGTGCCACGTCCGATGTCGCGATTCATGCGTGCAGCATCCATTGCTTTTTTTATATCGTTCGAGCCAGAAAAAACTGCAGACATTGGAACGAAATCCATGTCTATGGTATTCGCCAATGCGCGCGCAATTGTTGTTTTGCCGCACCCCGGAGGCCCCCATAAAATTATGTTTGATAATTTTTGGTTATCTACCATGCGCCGTATTAGTCCGTTTTCGCCCAACAGGTTTGTTTGCCCCACAATTTCATCTATGGTTTCTGGGCGCATTTGGTCGGCCAAAGGTCTGGATTCGTTTTTCATTGTTTTATTTTACTTTATTTTACTTGTTGTTTATTTGTGGTATAATTGTAGAAAATAAAAGGTTTTTTGGCAAATGGTAAATAATATAAAAAATAGTAACGAGTGGACTTTGGCGGTTGCAAATCTGGCAGCGGCGGCGATGGCGAATAATCCAAATTTGTCGATGGTTGATGCGGTAAATGCGGCACGGGCTACGTTATGTGGAACAACGGTTACACCACAACAAATCGCGGATTCTGTGCATTCAGACAAGATTCAATGTCTGGAAGATGGAACGTGGCATGTTATGTTGCGGCGGTATATTAGACGGCGTTTTAATATGACGCCTGAACAATATCGTGCCAAGTGGGGATTGCCAGAAGATTATCCTTTTGTTGCGCCAAACTATGCTCATGTGCGGTCGAAAATTGCAAAAAAAACGGGATTGGGTAAAAAATAATTTATGGGGGAAATTATGACTGAAAAATATCGCAAGGCAGTTTACAAGCCAATTAAATTGATGAATAAGCAAATTGGAAAAATTGCAAAAAAAGATGCGCCTACAAAGACTAAAAAGTTTCTAAAAGGGTCGGCTTTGGTTGGTTTAGGGTTGGTTGATTTGATAATGATGCTGACTCGGTTGATTGCGTTTGATAACAGGGCAATGCGTTTGTTGGAAAAAAAATTGTCTGAAATTAATGTTGGAAAAGACAAACAGGGACGTGATAAAAAATTTCCATCTTTGGTGAAAAACAATCCAAATGTGTCTGCATTTATTATTTGGTGGGCAATGCTGGCTGGGACGATTGGTATTGGGTCGGCGATTACAAATGCGTTTGGTGATAAAGATATCGATAATGTTAAACGGCAAGAGGAAAAAGTAAAAAAACAGTCTGGTACAGATGAAAAAACTGTGTCTTTTGAAGTTGCCAAAAAACAGGCGCAAATAAAAGAAAGGTTGGATAAAAAAATAAAAATGACCAATGACAGTGTTTTGAAACAAGCGGTGTTGGATAATTTTGCATATACCCAGGCGGTTTTGTTTTCTACTGAAAATTATAGAACAGATTGGTTTTGTGATTATAACACAGGTAATGCAAATACTTTGGGGGTTGGTTTGTTTTATTTGCCAGATGCGAAACATTCGTATGATTTTACATCTACGTCGTGGGCAAAAACATCTGATATGTACAAAGAATATCCAAAAAATAAATCTGGTAAGCCCAGAGATTTGACTGATGATGAAGTGTATGATGGAATTGCTGGGTGGTTCTTTTATATGGATGGTGGACGTAATTTTAAGCGTGGTATGTGCGATGTTTTGGGTAAATCTAACATTTATTTAACACCTCGTGATTTAACTGTGATTTCTTCTGTGACTTTTAATTCGTTGCAATGTGGTAAAAAGTTTTGTGAATTTATTGTTGCACACCCTAATAATCGTCAGGCTTGGGCGAAATATTTGTTGCAGGTTGATGATGTGGTTAGTGCGAATAGATTAAACAATTTTCCAGGTTTAAAATCGCGCCGAGTGCATGAAATCTTGTTGTTATTGGATGTTGATAATTATTGCAGTGATATGTTCTGTGTGCAAATTGATGGACATCATTCCAGTGCTGTATCGTATGCAAATAATTATTTTGATAAATTGAAAATAAATTTTGCAGATTCTGTTTTGGTGCAGGCAAAAAGTGCTATTTGTAATGGTGTTGTTGCAAATGGTTTTAATGTGTGTGAAGCAGTACAAAAGTCTGAGAAATATCGTGATGATGTTTTTGCGTATTGTGCGGATGTCGATTCGTTCTTGTACGCGGATAAATCTCGTCAGAAAATATATGATGAGGCATTGGAAAGTTATCGTGATAAAGATTATGAAACTGCGTTGCGTGGTTTTAACAAGGTTGTTGAAATGGGTGGGGTTAGTCCGGATTTGTTTAATGATTTGGCAATTACATATATTCATTATGAAGATTATGATATGTCTATCAAGATGTCTAAGCGTGCATTGGATTTTGGTAATAAAAAAACAATGTCTGCGTCTTATTTTAATTTAGGACTGGCATATGAAAAGAAGGGGGATAAAAAACAGGCAGAGGTATATTATTCTAAAGCGGTAGAATTAGATAATGAAACTGCGAAAAAGAAGTTAAATAAATTGAAAAAAGATAATGCGAAAAAAATGTCGAATGCTGTGGCAGAAATAACTCGTAAGCAAATGAATACATCTGGTTTTGCAAAGGGGCTGTTTGTAAAAGATAAAAATTATGTTTAAGGTGTTGCAAGATGAAAGTTTGTGTCAATTACAACGATAAACGTTGGAAAAAATATAATATAGATTTTGAAAAAATTGCAAATGCAGTTGTTGGTAAAAAATGTCAAGATGCCGAAGTGTCTATTATATTGACAGATGATGCGGAAATTCACGCGTTGAATAAAATGTATCGTAATATTGATAAACCGACAAATGTTTTGTCTTTTGAATTGGATGATGATATTTTGCTGGGTGATATTTATATATCGTTGGATACTGTTGTGACCCAGGCGCGTGATGCGGGTATTTCTGTGGAGGCACATACGGCGCATATGGTTGTACATGGTATGTTTCATTTATTGGGGTATGACCATTTGACAGAAAGAGAAGCGTGCGTAATGGAATCCAAAGAAATAAAAGTTTTGAAAAAACTGGGTATAAAAAATCCGTATGGTGATGAACAAAGTTTTCCATGGTGGAAGTATGTTGCAACGGGTGTGTTGGGCGCGGTTGCTGCGTTTGGTTTTGCACCGTTTAATTTATGGTGGTTGACTGTTTTGTCTGTGGCTGGGGCGTATTGGTTGTTGTGTTCTGGTGGGGCAAAGGTTGGCTTTTGGCGTGCTTGGTTGCGTGCAATGCCGTTTGGTGCAATGTATGCGATATCTATGTTTTGGTGGGTGTTAAATTCGATTTATGTGGTGCCTGAACTGGCACGTCAGTTTGCGATATGGACTGTGCCGGGGTTGGTTGGCATTGGTATCGTTGGTGCAATTATATTTACAATTCCGTTTGTATTGACATTGTGTATATACATAAAATCTGGGGCGAGACCAATTTTGTTTGCTGGGGCTTGGATGAGTGTCTTGTGGTTGCGCGAATGGTTGTTTACTGGTTTTCCGTGGAATCCGATTGCAAATATTATGTTGCCGTATCCGGTGGTTTCTAATTCTATGTCTGTATTTGGGGCGTTGGGGTTGACGTTTATTATTGTTGGATTGGTGGCGACGGTTGTACAAATGTTGTGTAATCGGCGTAATTGGGTATTACGTTGGGTGTTTTTGTTTTTTGTTTTATTGTTGGGTATCGGCATTCTTGGTGGATATAATAATATCAAATTGTCTGGTTTGGGTGATGATTCTGGTGTTGTGCGTATTGTACAACCTGCGACGACACAGCAAAAAAAGATTTCTTTATCGCGTGTAGATGCATTGAATCAGGCAAAAAATAGAGTTCAATCGTTGATTGATTTGGCGGGTGATGTGAGTAATGTTGATTTGGTTGTATATCCAGAAACATCGTATCCGTTTGTTTTGTTGCGTAATGATGTATTGCCTATTGCAGAAAAATTAAACAAGCGCGTTATCATTGGTTCAAATGTGTATGATGCGGGTAATGTTTATAATTCTTTGGTTGTTTCAGGAGCAGATGGTTCGATATTTGATATATATGATAAATCGCATTTAGTGCCTTTTGGTGAATATGGACCGATTAAATTTGTGCCTGCGCCGGCAAATTTAACCGCGGGTGATGGCGCGACTGTTATATCGATAGATGGTAGTGCAGGGCGAAATTTCGTTTTTGCACCGGCTGTATGTTATGAAATTATTTTTTCTGATGCAGTTGTAAAACAATCTGGGGTAGATGCGATTATAAATATAACAAATGATACTTGGTTTGGAAAAACACCGGGGACGTATCAACATTTGGATATGGTGCGTCGTGCAGCAATAGAATCAGGAGTTCCGGTTATACGTGCGAATTATTCTGGTATCAGTGCTTTTGTTGGTGCAGATGGGGCGATAATTTCGCAGTTGCCGATTGGTCAGGTTGGAATTTTGGACGGAACAGTACATGGTTCGCATATGACATTATATCGTATGTTGGGTCGTGATGCGTGGTTTTTTATAATCTTTTTGATTGCGTTTTTTGCCGGATTTGTTGCGTATAGAGCAGATAAAGAATAATAAAAATTATTTATGAACAGTTTTTAATATCCAAACGCGGATTGCCGAAGACAAGTTTGTGTTTGGTGTGCGTGTTTGGTCTATTTCAGATATAATAGATGCAATAGATTTGTTTTTGATTCGTGCTATATGCTGTAATTCTGCAATAAATTCTTGTTCCAATGATATACTGGTTTGGTGACCGGATAAAGATACGGATAATTTTTTCATTATAATTTTCCCCCCATTAGGCAATCGTATAATGCGCGATATGCATTGTCGTATGTCCTTAGAGTATTACCGTTTATGTTATTTAACATATAATATGTGCCAAAAGAATCGAATGCAAACCAAAACAAATCGTTTCTGGCGAATACGGTTTTGTTTTTTAATGTTGGTATGTTGCGTATTTCTTCGTTTATTTGCACAATACTGGGGATTGGAAAATTTGCCCCGTTTGGTAATTCTGATGGTCCAAACATGTATCCAGTGCCCAGGTTAATTCCGGCTGTTTGCATATATAAACTGATAATTTGGTTTGGTAACATGGCGCATTTTTTTTGTTGCAGATTTGAATTTGCAAATTCTATGGTTCGGGTGTTTGATGGCCCCCATATTAGTGCGCCTTTGTTTTTTATTGATGATAAAAATTCGTCTAGGTTCATATTTTTTATCCCAAAGAGTTGTTGTTAGCAATTTGTGCCGCCATTTGTGCGAGCCTGTCAGATGTTGCGTTTCCGCCGGCACCGCCACCAGCCGTGTGTGTTGTAATATATATTGCGTGCGCAGGATTTGGTAACCATAATGTTTCGTTTCCAGATTGTTCCATAATAAATCTGTCTAGTCTGTGTGAATGTGGAAATGTTTGGCATAAAAACATATTTTCAATAGATAGTTCGCCACCAAGTGTAATTGGTATTCTCCATCGAATAGACGTGTTGCGTGGTAATGCGCGTCCGGTCAATAATCCCATAAATTCGTTTTGTGATAAATTCATAAACGCTAGTTCTGTTGCGCAATCTGTTAATGTCATCATAAAATCGTGTGCCAATTTATGATATTTTTGAAACCAATCTGGTGGTAATTGTGTTGTATGTGGGGTGTATTCAATAATTGGCATATCATCCATCCCCAGTTCTGATATTCGTGCAATGGCAGCGGTTTCAGATATTTTCATTGTTTTTTCCCAAGGTATGTAATAACTGTTTCAATATATCCACGAAACGCGTTCATGCTGTCTGATTCTATATCTGCATCAGATTCAGAGATGTTTGGTGTTTCGTCGATTATCGTTGCTAAATCGTCAAGTGTTTCTAGGTCTAAAATCGCGTCTACTTTGTCATTGTCAATTGGATTTATTATAAAGGCATTTATATCGATGTCGATATCTTCAAGTGTTTCTTGGAAAGTCGATTGCAATGCCAACATGACGTCCGTCATTTGTTCGTGTGATATGTCGCATGCACCCAACCACAATGTTTCGTCTGTTCCTAATGCAATTACAGATAATTGTGTGTTGGCAATGTTTGTTTGTGATAATACAGTATAATCATTTTTTTCAAAAATATCCCGGATTTCATGCGTATAGCGCGGTTCTGGTGTTTGTGTTTTTTGCTGTGTTGTTGTGGTGGTATTGTGTGTTTTGGTTTGTCTGTTTGGTAAATTATTTTGTGAATTGATTTGTATGTGTAAATGCGGGGGGCGTTGAATTGTTGGCGTTTTTTCAGTTGTATTTTGTTGTGTTGGTTGTGTTTCTGGAATTGTTGGTATTGGTGATGTGGTGTTTTTTTCTGGTTCTGGTTTTTTTATAATGATTTTTCTAAAACGGGGGCGAAATAACATATACAGGCCCAGTATCCCAGATGTTATTGCAATGGTGATTGCAATATAAAATCCGGTCGCAATTTGTTGGTTGGTTGCCTGGGCTTTGGCGACGTATGTCCAATGTGTGTTTGAAAATATATTGAAATTATATACGGTGTTTAACCAAAAGTCCAAAGCCAACACTATGGCCAAACACCATAGCGTACCAAGTAAAATACAATTTATGCGTTCGTGTAATTTCATTTGTTTCAATTATATCATATTTATGATAAACTAGAAAGCATAATGATAAATATGAAAGAGATTTTTGAAAATGATAATGTCATCAAGCGGGTCTTGTGGTGGCTGGATGATGAATCAGATGATGCAGATTTGGCGGGTGGGGCGGAAAATGCTGTGAACTCGCATGTTGTGAGGTTGTCTGTTGTTCCGGCCAAGGTTCGTGTGGTTTGGCCATGGGTGGAACGTTTTAGAATTAAAATTATTCCGCGTTTTTATGTCGATTCTGTTGCCGGGAATTGTGTTCCAGAGTTGTGTGCTGATATAAATTCTTGTTTGAAGCATGGGGCAGATGGTGCACATGTTATTCTGAAATTAAATGATTTGAATCGATTCGTTGAATCTGTGTCTCCGGTTAGGAGTGATTTGTTTTTTAACAAGTTTTTGTCTGTTGGTTTTGATGTGTTCGATATTTGGCCGTTGGATTGGACGGGTGTGTTTGATGCGTTAAAAAAGTTGCGTGCAAATTCTTTGTTATTGGTGTTGACACATGATGACGGTGATAAGTCTGATTTTATTGGTCGTATTTATGGTGCGTTAGAAAATTGGGATGCGTTACCAGACACAGAATTGCACATTATGTTGGGGGATGGTTTTAACCGTGCCGAGCAAGTGTATCGTTTGGTTGAAAAAGTAAAACCCGAATTATTGGATAAATTATATTTCTGGGTTGGGTATTGATTTTGTTAAAATCATATATTTGGGTTCTATGGTGCCAGCCATATTTTTTTCTTGATAACGTGTATGAATTGTAGAAAGTGGCGGAAACAATGCATATAGCGCGGTTTTTTTGTTTTGTTCTGCAATCCAATCAAAATATTCCCAATGGTCGGTGCCAATTATAATTTGGCCGTTTTGTGTTAAATGTTCGCCCAATAAGTTTAAAAAATCTGAATTTAATAATCGACGTTTTTCGTGTCTTGCTTTGGGCCAAGGGTCAGGGTGTAAAACCCATATTTCGGAAAATTTTATATCAGAATCATGTAATAATTTACGAACATCGTCAGGCCAAATCTGGATGTTTTTATATTCTGGTATGATTTGATTGTCCGATTCGCTGGTTATTGCAGATAATAATGCCGCAACGCCGTTCATAAATGGTTCTGCGCCAATAATTATAGAGGCGGGATTTCGAATCGCTAATTCGCGGACATGTTCACCATTTCCAAACCCAATTTCCAGAATTAAATCCCCGGTGTTTTTTGCGTTTTTTGGTGAAATGGCCGGCAAAATATTCGCCAGTAACGATTGTTTTCGTGACGATAATTTTTTACCGTGACGGCGACCAAATGTTCTTATTTCTTGTTTTTCCATATAATTAGTATAGAATCAGTTTGTTATAAACACAAGGAAAACGAAAATGCGTAACGGATTAAAACCAGATTTAATTGAACGGGTTTTGGGGGCAAAGCCAAAATATACTATTGCAGAGTTAGAAGAAAAGTTCCCTGTGCGTGATTTGCCAGATGGTGCTTTTGTGACGCGTTTTGCGCCCAGTCCGACAGGTTTTATGCACTTGGGTAATTTATACAGCGGTTTGATTGATTATAAATTAGCGCAACAATCAAATGGTATTTTTATGTTACGAATCGAAGATACAGATACTAAACGTGAAATCAAAGAGGCGGTTGGTGTTGTAATAGATTCTTTGGCAAAGTTTGGCATCACATATACTAATGATGAAAAGTATGGACCATATTATCAATCACAACGCAAGGATATTTATCATAGTGTTGCTGCGTATTTATTGGAAAAAGGTTTAGCATATCCTTGCTTTTTAACCCAAGAAGAGATGGATGAAATTCGTGAAAACCAGAAATCTGCGGGTTTTGCCACTGGTATTTATGGTGAATTTGCACGTGATCGTGATTTGACAGATACAGAAATTATTGCGCATTTAGATAAAGGCGAGGTTCCATCGATTCGTTTGTATTCTACGGGAAGTCCAGAACAACGCATTTTTTGTAAAGATGCTGTGCGCGGTTCTATTTCGGTTCCAGAAAATAACGAAGATATTGTTTTGATTAAATCAACAGATCGGTTGCCGACATATCATTTTGCGCATTTGTGTGATGACCATTTTATGCGTGTGACACATGTTGTGCGTGGCGAAGAATATTTTGGAACGGTTGCACTGCATATTCAAATGTTTCGGATGATGGGTTGGAAATTACCAAATTATATTCATACATCAACATTGGATAAAATTGATTCTGAAACAGGAAAACAACGTAAGATGTCTAAACGTAAAGATCCTGAAAACAATGTTGCGTTTTTCTTGTCTGGTGGTTGGCCGGCAGAGGCTTTGATTGAATACCTTGGAAATATCTTGGCGCCTGGATATGAAGAGGCAAAAAACAAAGGCATGGTTAAAAATTTCTGGGAATACGAAATGAAGCCAAAGAAAATTCCAATGTCTGGTGCGTTGTTTGATATGAATAAATTGCAGTGGTGGGCCAAGGAATATATTGGGGCAATGGCGGTTCCTGATTTGGTAAAAAGTGTTTGTGATTGGGTAAATGAATATGGTGATGATGTTAATAAAAAACAAATTGCAGATGTCGATTACCTGACGCGCATTTTATCAATTGAACGCGATAATCCAAAGCGTATACGCAAGGATTTTATTACATGGAAACAAACATTAAACGAGGTTGCGTATTTTTGGGATGATTTGTTCCAATCTAATAAAGATTTTGATTTTAACAAAGATATATTAGATGCGTTTTTATCAAGTTTTGATATCTCGGATGATAAAGATACTTGGTGGAATAAAATTGTTGAAATTGCTCAACGCATGGGGGTAAAAAACGGCGATGTGGCGATGAATTTACGTGTTGCTGTAACGGGGCGCACAAATACGCCGGATTTGTATTCGGTAATGCAAGTGATGGGTAATGCGCGTGTTGTTGCCAGGGTGAACAAGGCGAAAAAATAGAGTTATCTTTACTTTTTTGCTTGGTTTTGAAATCTTGTGGTTGAGAAATGTTGACTTTTGTCACGTTTTTGTTTATGATTGTCTCATGATTTTTGAAAAGTTTATTTTTACTATGACTACTACTACAACCCCTGTGGGGGTGCGGTAATTTTATTTGCACATATTTTTTGTGCGTATTATAATCTAAATCAATTTCAAATTAAAAAATAAAAATATAGATAAAAAAGGTTGTTTATTATGTCTTATCCGATTGAAACGATTCGTCACTCGTTGGCACATGTTATGGCGGCGGCGGTTAAAAAATTACATCCGGAAATTAAATTTGCGGGTGGTCCGGCAATTGAAAACGGATTCTATTATGATTTCGATACAGATTACAGATTTTCCGAGGAAGATTTTGAAAAAATCGAAAAGGAAATGCGGGATTTGATTAAATCAAATGGTAGATTTGAACAAAGAATTGTAAGTTTGTCTGAGGCCAAAGAGTTATTTCATGATCAACCATATAAAATGGAATGGTTAAATGAATATGATGCCGCAGGCGAGGCTTTGTCTGTTTATACATTCCGTGATTTTACGGATTTGTGTCGTGGACCCCATGTTGAAAGTTCCAAAGATTTGCCACGTGATGGTTTTAAAATTCGTTCTGTGGCGGGGGCGTATTGGAAGGGGGATTCTAAAAATAAAATGCTGCAAAGAATTTATGTTGATGCATTTGCCAGCAGAGAAGATTTGGATAATTTCTTGAAAATGCAGGAAGAGGCCGCCAAACGTGATAATCGTAAATTGGGGCGTGAAATGGATTTGTTCCATTTTGAACATGAATATGCACCGGGTGCGGTTTTTTGGCACGACAAGGGATACAAAATTTATCGCAAATTGATTGAATATTTGCGTGTGCGTCAAGAACGTGCGGGGTATTTGGAAATTTCTACGCCTTCGGTTATGGACAGATGTTTGTGGGAACGCAGTGGACATTGGGCAAAGTATGGTGCGCATAATTATTCTGGAAAAACCCAAGATGGAAAGGTTTTCTGTGTGAAACCTATGTCTTGTCCGGGTGGGATGTTGGTGTTTGGTCAAGGTATCAAATCATACAAAGATTTGCCGTTATATTTGGCTGAATTTGGTAAGGTCAATCGTTACGAGGCCGCGGGTGCTTTGTCTGGGTTGATGCGCGTTCGTGAATTTACACAAGATGATGCGCATATTTTCTGTACAGAAGAACAATTAGAAGAAGAAGTTGTGAAAGTATTGCGGTTCATCAAAGATATTTATAGTAAGTTCGGATTTGAAAAAATTACGATGAAATTAGCAACGCGTCCGCTTTCTGAATTTCGTATCGGTTCAGATGAAGTTTGGGACAAGGCCGAAGGGGCGTTAAAGCATGCATTGGATGCCAATGGTATCGAATATGAAATTGCAGAAAATGATGCGGCTTTCTATGGGCCAAAAATAGATAACTATTTGCGCGATTCTATGGGCCGTATTTGGCAGTGTGGAACAGTGCAATTAGATATGAATTTGCCGGAACGTTTCGATTTGTCTTATATTGGTGAAGATGGTGAAAAACACCGTCCAATTATGTTGCATCGTGCTATGTTGGGTTCGATTGAGCGTTTTATGGGTATTTTGTTAGAGTCCACAGGTGGTAATTTGCCATTGTGGTTATCGCCAGAACCGGTCGTTGTTGTGCCTGTATCTGAAAAATATCGTGAATATGCAGAGTCTGTTGTTGCTGATTTGCGTGATGCGGGTGTTTTCGCGCGTGCTGATTTGCGTGATGAAAAGGTCAATTACAAGGTGCGTGAATTGTCAATGGCAAAGACGCCAATTATCGCTGTTGTTGGTGAAAAAGAACAAAATGATAAAACGGTTACTTTGCGTCGTTTGGGAATTGAATCTCAGGAAGTTGTTGGATTGTCTGAATTTGTTTCCCGGATGGAAAATGACGTAAAAATGCCGATGTAAAATAATTTGTTGCCCTGGTCAAACGATTAGGGCACAATTTGAATAAATATATGTAAATAAAAGGAAGGTATATGAAAAAAGTTTTACTGTGGACACTGTGTGTTTTGATGGTTGGTGTGCTGGCCGGTTGTTGCAATTGCGAGGTTGAACCTATTGTTGAACAAAATCATAAATTGATTGTTCCGCCAAGTTTTGGAAATATGCCGAAATAAAAATGCGGTTGTGATTTGGAATAATGCTTTTTTTATGATATAATGTCCCTTGTAAATGGTTTACAAGGGAGTTTTTTATGAACGACGAAAATACGAATTTGGATTTGTTAGATTTAGACGGTGATAGTTCAGATGCTTTGCCAGAGGTTGCTTTTGCAACGCCACGTCCAAAAAAGCCTTGGTTGTTGTTGGGGGTTGGTTTGGTTGTTATTGCGCTGGCTACATATGTTATCATTCGTACGGTAAGTGGTGATTCGTCTTCGTCTGTAGAAATTGATTTGGATGGTGAACCGTCTGTTATGGTTGATGGTGGGGATGTTTCTGCGCCTGTGGTGGATACAAATACACAACCGTTGCAGGTGCCAGATAATGCGCCTGGGGCTGTGGCACAACCGGGTTCTGGGGTGCAAGTACAACCACAAGTACAACCGCAACCACAACCAGAGTCACAAAAGGTGGAAGTGAAACCTGTGGTTGATAATGAGCCGAATGTTCGTATCGTTGAAGATAGACGTGAAGTTGTGTTTAATCCAAACAAGGTTGAATCTGCGCCTGTGGTAAAACCGGTTGTGAAACCTGTACAGAAAAAGTCTGTATCTAAATCTGTGACAAAACCTGTATCAAAACCTGTGGCTAAAAAGGCGGTGTCGACATCTGATGCATCGTGGTATGTTCAATTTGGTTCTTATACTACGCGTGATGCTGCAAATGCTGCGGGGGCAAAAATCCGTGCTGGGCATGCTGGTTTGTTTGCAGGCAAGCAGTTCGTTGTTTTGGCGTCTGTGTTGAAAGATGGTCGGACTACATATAGATTGCGTGTTGCGTTTAATAATAGCAAAGATGCAAATGGTTTTTGTCGTAATGCCAAATCAGATGGTTTGGATTGCTATGTGGCAAGGTAATTAAAAGGGGGATGAAATGAGATTGGGTTGGATGGAAATCCTGGTCATTGTTGTTTTGGTGATAATTTTATTCGGACACAAGGCGATTCCGGGGATGATGAAAAATGTTGCGGATGGAATAAATGTTTTTAAGAACGAATTGAAGAAATCTGATAGGAAAAATGGGCCGGATAGTAAGAAAAGTGTGAAAAAATCTGCCGTGAAATCAAAGAGTTATAAAAAATAATATTTTCTACTTGATTCAGTTTTATAGTTTTTACTACCCTTGTAATAAGGGGAAAAAGTAGATTATGAGACTGAGAGCAACAATTCTCAAATTTTTGTTGTTTTCTTGCGTATTTTGTTGCATCGGCAATGTTGCCAATGCAGCGGCAAATACGGAGCTGGCTTCTGTTGCGTATATTGATGCATCAATTAAGCGCAATAGTAACGGTATTGAAATTCAGAATACTACTAATTCTCCTGCAACTCTGTCTCAAAATCCCCAAACAACCGCGGTATCTACGACTTCGAAAGAGGTGGCTACTGTTGGTTGGACAGACGCAAACAGAACGTCTAAGGTTCGGTCGGGTGGTGCAACAGGCACGACTTTGGTCGATATGTGGATTGAATAAATCTGCGGCTTGGACGTTCTGTTTCTTTATATAGAAAAAAAACTCGGGTTTTTTATCCCGAGTGTAGTTTTTTAGATATATTATAGTTATTTATTGGCTTCGTATTCTTCTTGTTCTTCAACGGTCATTGTTGCCAGTGGACGTGCCATCAGACGCATAATGCCGATTTCTTCGCCAGATATGACGCTGAATCCAAATTTGCCGTTTTCTAATCTATCTAATGCAGCATCTATTTTTTTTAACATATTGTTGTCGCGTTCCGACATACGCAAATTCATTGTTAATGCCTGTTCTTGGGATGCGTTGTCTGCATCGTCGCCGACACTGGCAAAATCGTTTGAGTCTGTGTTGCGAACAGCGTTCAAGACGTCGTTTTTGCCGTTTGTTAAATCTTGTTTTTGTGCCATTAATAGTTGATAAAAATATGCCTGTTGTTCTAAACACATATATGGTTCAGATTTTTTTGGAACATATTTTGCTGGCAATTCCAGTGTTTTATAATTTTGTTTTACCATTGTTGTCTCCTGTTATTGGGAGTTATGTTTTTATTGGTTATGCGGCGGATTGTAATTCTTGAATCCATGCGATAACTGTTTCTTCGTCCATCAGTCCTGTGCGTGCCTCAATCAAATTGCCATCGCGAAAAGCCAGAACACTTGGGATACTGCGTATGCCGAATTTAGTCGGTGTCGCGCGGTTGGTTTCGTCGATTTCGAATTTAACAAAATTGACATCAGCTATCTTGTCTGAAACGGATTCAAAGATTGGACCAAACATACGGCATGGGCCGCACCATATTGCCCAAAAATCCACCAATGTCAGACCGTGCGCAATTGTATCATTGAAATTTGTATCATTTGCATGTTGTAATGCCATGTTTTTTCTCCTTTGATAGAATAGTTGATATTCGGTTTGAGTGTATTATAATATTGGTGAAATGCAAGGTTTTTCGTATATGAAAAAAATCGTTTATTTTGATGCGGCGGCAAGTTTTTTAAAACCAGAATCTGTGATTTTGGCTGGGATTGATTTTTTGCGTAATCGGTATGCAAATGCTGGCCGGGGTGTGTGCGCGCGTGCTGGTTGGGTGGATGATATGGTTGAACGCGTGCGTGCGCGTGTTGCAAGGTTTATAAATGCGGCTGTGAATCAGGTTGTTTTTGTGTCAAATGCAACAGATGGGTTAAATCGGGTTGCGCATATTATTGAGCGGAATTTTGATATTGCGGGTTTTTCGGTTGCGGTATCTGATTTAGACCATCATTCTGCGCGGTTACCGTGGCAAGAATTATTGCGTTTGGGTAAAATTCGTAAAGAGATTGTTTGCGATTTAGATGAAAATTTTGATATAAAAATCGATTCTGTGCCAAAAACAGATGTTTTGGTTATTACTGCGATGTCTAATGTGTTGGGGCGGGCGCAAGATGTTGAAAAAATTATATCTGTGGCACGCAAGAGAAATCCAGATGTTATAACTATCGTTGATGCTACACAATACATTGTGCATAAAAAAATAGATGTTCAATCGTGGGGGGCTGATTTTGTGGTTGCGTCTGGACATAAAATTGGTGCGGATACTGGGGTTGGTATTTTATATATTCGTAACCCAGATAAATATTCTCCGGATAAATTTGGTGGTGGTATGGTGATGCGGGTTGCGGATACGGGGATGATTTTGAATGAATCGCCAGAATGTTTTGAGGCAGGCACATTACCGTTGACACAAATTTGTGGACTGGGGGTGGCGATTGACGAATTGGAAAAATCACGGCCTGATTTGGATTTGATAAAATATATGTATGATGAATTGGATAAAAATAAACGTATAAAAATTTTGACTGTGCGTGATTCGGCTCTGTTGTCTTTTGTCGTTGATGGTATGCATCCGTTAGATTTTGGGGCTATAATGGGGGCAAATGATATTTGTTTGCGTGTGGGTAATATGTGTGCGTCTTGGATTCATCGTGTTTTGGGGGTTGACGGTTCTGTGCGTGTATCTGTTGGACCGTGGAATACTAAATCAGATGCAGATAAATTTTTAAGTGTGGTGAATAAAATAGTGAAATAAGATGACTGTAAATCGAAATGATGTTATCGGTGCGTTAAAAACTGTGTTTGACCCAGAAATACCTGTGAATATTTGGGATATGGGTTTGGTGTATGATATTAAAATAGATGATGATAATATTAAAATCATTATGACATTGACCAGTCCCACGTGTCCAATGATGGATGAATTGGTGGCCCAAGTTCAACAGGCGGTTGAACGTGTGGCAGATGGCGCGTCTGTTGATGTGAATTTGGTTTGGGAACCGGCATGGGGTTTGTCGCGAATGTCTGACGAGGCACGTGTGGAATTAGATTTAATATCTGGTGGTTGGTGATTCGTATGACGTATGAACAAATGAAAAATCTTTTGTCGATGTTAGAAAGTCCAGCAGATAAATTAGAGGCTGTTATGGATTTTGGTGCACATTTGCCGCCTGTGCCATCGGGGGCAGTGTGTTCGGAAATTACTGGCTGTGCATCGCGTGTCGAAATCTGTCGGGTTGGAAATAATTTTTTTGGTCGTGCTGATTCGTCTTTGGTTCGGGGTATTGTTGCGATTTTGATTGCACTTGTTGATGGAAAAACGCCCGCAGAGATAAAAAAAATGGATTTAATGGCTGAGTTTTCTTCTTTGAATTTGGCATTGGGGGCAGGGAGGTTGTCTGGATTAAATTCTATGATTAGTTTTTTACAAAATTTATGATAGAATATAATCACATAGGCATATGGATGACGGATATGAATGAAGAACAGAAGATGTTTAAAATTGGCGTTTGTTCGCTGGTGGGGGTTGTTTTTTTAATTGTCGGTTTGCAAGTGTGTTATCGGACACAGCACAAGGCTTTGAAATTCACATACGAAGAAACTGTTAAAACCCAGCAACAAATTGCATTAGAACAGTCTAGGTTTGAATCTATGACAAATTCTGAATATTTATTGGGTATGGTGACAACGGTCAATCCGCGTGTTGAAATTATCGGTTTTAGAAAATATATTGAAATTGAAGATTTACCATTAAGGAAATAAGTCTATGTTCGAGGTAGGAAAGGATGTTTACAGATTCGGAGGGCGTATCGCAAAGCATCGCGATATAGAGCGGTCCAGACTGCGAACTGTGCATTTTTGGATTTGTGTGCTGTTTTGTGTGTTTTTTGCCAAGACTTTGTATTATGGATGTATCGGAACAGATAAATCTGGCAAGGCAAAATTGGGAACCGATTGGATGATTACTCGTGCTGATATTGTGGATAGAAATGGTGTTGTTTTGGCGAAAAATATTGTGTCTGGACATATTATGGTGCGTCCAGGGGCGGTTAAAGATATTGATGCTGTGGCACAAAAAATTCATGAAGTTTTTCCGTATAAATATTCTTTGGCAGCGGCCTATGATATTTTGCATAATAAAAAATTTATGTATTTAAAACAATATGCAACCGACGCAGAACGTAAACAAATCAAAGATGCAAAATTAGAAGGTTTGGAGGTCGAGGTTAAACAAATGCGTCGTTATCCAAAACATGATTTGTTTGCCCATGTTGTTGGTTTTGTTGGTAAAGAAGGCGAAGGATTGGAAGGCGCAGAGCAAATGTTTGATTCGTATTTGCGCGAAAATAATGATCCGTTGCGGTTGTCTTTGGATGCCAGAATCCAGGAACAGTTTCATACCAGATTGACCGAGGCTGTGCAGAAATATCATGCCATTGGTGCGATGGGTCTGTTGATGAATGCGCGGACAGGCGAAATGTTGGCAATGGTATCTTTACCGGATTATGATCCAGAACATGTATCAGATTATCCTGTTGTAAATCGCAAGTTTAAACCAATGCGTGATGTTTTAGAAATGGGGTCTGTGTTCAAAATATTTAATACTGCGATTGCGTATGAAAACGGAATTGATGGTAAGTATTATGTCGCAAAACCGTATGTGTTGCGAACAAAAAGTGGTCGGTATGTGACAACGTTTCATGATGTGTCGAAGTATGATCAACCGTGGATGAGTGTTGATGAAGTGATGGTTCATTCTTGTAATGTGGGTAGTGTGCAAATTGCGTTGCAATTCCCAGATGGCGCGCAACCTGAATTTTTCCATCGATTGCATTTGGATGAAAAGTTGGATTTAGATTTTGGAAAAACAGAATATCCTATTTTCCCCAAGAAATGGAATATCACAGATGTTGCAACTGTATCTTTTGGACATACGGTTGCTGTTACGCCGATGCATTTAATGTTGGGGGTAAATGCGGTGACAAATGGTGGTATTTATATTTATCCAACAATTCAAAAACGTGATGTCGGTAGAATTCATGGAACGCGTGTGTTGTCTGGGGAAATATCTGAAAAACTGCGTCATAATATGTTGCGTGTTGTTGAAGAAACCAGTGGTAAATTGACGCGTATCAGTGGAATAAATATCGGTGGTAAAACAGGAACTGCGGAAAAACGTATAAATGGTGTGATTGATAGGCATCGTAATATGACGACTTTTGTTGGAATTTTCCCAGCCGAAGCCCCTCAGTATATAATTATGGTTACACTGGATGAACCCCAAGGTTTGGCTGAGACTGGTGGTTGGCGAACTGCATCACAAAATTCTGTGCCAACAGCAGGAAAAATATTAGACGGAATACTCCCATTGCTATTTGAATAAATTTCGGTTATAATGTAATCGATAAGAAAAGAGTATAAATTGAAAAAATTAGTTGATAAATCCATGATGGGACAATCATGGGTGATGATGGATAGTATAGATTTTGGTGCAGAAACAGATTTTGGCGAAGATTTAGTTCGAAATATCTTGGTCGGTCGGGGTGTTTTGGCACGTGATGAAATCGAAAAGTTTTTGTCGCCAACAATTCGTGAATATATGCCTGACCCATTTGTGTTGCATGATATGGAAATTGCAGCGCGTGTCATTGCGGATGCGGTTGTTGAAAATAAAAAGATTGCTGTATATGGTGATTATGATGTTGATGGGATTACTTCAACCGCTATATTTGTAAAGTATTTGCGTGCGTTGGGCGTGGATGTGATTTGGCATGTTCCAACACGTGATGGAGAAGGTTATGGTTTAAATATTGCAGCCGTAGATGAAATTATAGATAATGGTGCAGATGTTTTGGTGACGGTGGATTGCGGTATTAGTTGTGTTCGTGAAATTGAACATGCGGTATCTCGTGGTCTTGTTGTTGTTGTGACAGACCATCATTCGCCAGACGAGAATATTCCGACGGCGGCGGCCGCGGTTGTGAACCCAAAACGCGTGGATGATACATCTGGGTTGAATTATTTGGCGGGTGTTGGTGTTGCTTTTTTGACTTTGGTTGCTTTGAATCGTGAATTGAGAACACAGTTGCAAAATGATTCAAGAAATGTTTTATTATCACAAACAAATTTGATGGATTTTTTGGATTTGGTCGCATTGGGGACGATTTGTGATACTATGCCGTTGATTGGTTTGAATCGTGCTTTGGTGGCGACGGGACTCAAAGTTTTAGATGCCAGAAAAAATTTAGGTTTGCGTGTTTTGATGGATGTTGCGGGTGCAAAACGTGCATCTGTGTATGTTGCTGGGTTTGTTTTGGGGCCACGTTTGAATGCAGCAGGACGATTGGATTCTGCAAAACCGGCATTGGATTTGTTGTTGACAGACAATCCGTTGGTGGCGCGTGCGCTGGCTGAAAAATTAGACCAGATGAATAAAGACAGAATCGATATTCAAAATGCAATTATGTTGGCTGCAACAGAACAGGCAGAACAATGTTGTAAGGATGGTAAATCCAGTTTGTTCGTTTGTGGTGATAATTGGCATGGTGGTGTTATGGGGATTATTGCCGGGCGATTAAAAGATTTGTATAATCGACCTGCGTGTGTTGCAACGCGTGTGGATGGTGTAATAAACGGGTCCGGGCGGTCTGTTGCAAATGTTGATTTGGGGCGTATTGTTCATGATGCTTTGGCACGTGGTTTGATTACCGAAGGCGGTGGGCATGCGGCGGCGGCGGGATTTTCTTTGGTGGTTGATAAAGAACGTGAGTTTTGTGAATTCTTGGAAACTTCTGTGATTGCACAATTAAAAGATAATCCAATTGAGCCACAGGTTGTGGTTGATGCAGAAATAGATGCCAGTGGCGCAACAATGAATTTGATTCAGCGTTTGTCTGTGTTGGCACCATTTGGTCAGGGTAATCCAGAACCTGAATTGGTGTTAAATGCTGCAAAATTACAATATGCAACGATTATGGGAAATGGTTCTCATTTGCGTGGTGCGGTTCGGACATCTATGGGAACAACGGTTGCGTTTGTTGGATTTAATTTGGTTGGAACGCCGGTTGGTGATTTTTTGCTGGACGATGCGAATATAAACACTACAATGTCAATGTTGGGTCGGTTGAAAGAAAATGAATATAACGGACGGACTTCGGCACAGTTTATGCTGGAAGATATTGCGGTTGGAAAATAATGAAAAGTGAGACAAAATTTTTAATAGAAAAAATCAAATCGGCAAATACGATTTTGTTGTCGGCGCATAAAAATCCTGATGGTGATGCGTTGTGTTCTGTGTTGGCATTATATCAACTGATTTTTTTGAATTATGGTAAAGAATCTGTATGTGTTTATGATGGTAATGTGCCAGAGGCTTTACGTTATATCCCGTTGCGTGGGCGTGCGCGTTATTTTGACCACGCGGAAATGTCTGGGGCGGCTGATTTGGCCATATTATTAGATTACGGAACAACGAATAATATCGGTGGAACGCGTCCTATGTTGGATGCTGCAAAATTCTTGATAGAAATTGACCATCATAAAAACGACAATAAAATTGGTGATTTTTGTATTGATGATGAAACTGCGGCGGCTACGGCATGTTTGTTATATGATTTGATGATAGATGCAGGATGGGAATATGATGACAAAGTTTTGAATTTATTGGCGTTGGGAATTTTAACAGATACTGGAAATTTTAAGTATGCCAAGGATGGACGCAGTTTGCGTATTATGGGAAATTTGGTTGACCAAGGAATTGAAATAAACAGATTGTTAGAATTATTAAATAATAAACCGCGTAAAACAATCCAGACCGAGGCAGGGGTTGTTGCCAATGCTGAATTTTTCTTTAGAAATCGTTTGGCGGTTGCAATTGTTGATTCTGATGCGTATAAGCATTTAGACGGTCGTGGCGAAACTGCGTTGTCTTTGTTGGGCCAGATAAAGGGTGTTGAATTTATTGTGTTATTAAAACAACAAAAAGAAAATCAAATTGGTGTATCGATACGCAGTAAACATATTCCGATAAATCAAATTGCTGAAAAATTGGGTGGTGGTGGTCACATATGTGCTGCGGGTGCGGTGGTGTGCGACAGTTTGGAAAATGTCAAAAATAAAGTTATACAAATGTTTCAAGGGGTGTAGAGAGATGAAAAAAATTATTATTTGTATTTTGTGTTCTGTATTTTGTTTGCCGGCTTTTGCTGCGGTGGATAAAAAGTATGTGGAATCTGCGGAAAAATATTTAAATTCTGTGACGGGTTTAGATGGCGATTTTATTCAGACATCAAATGGTCGTGGTGCCAAGGGGCATTTTTCTATGTTACGTCCTGGGCGTGTGCGGTTGGATTATACTAATTCATCAATCCAGTTGATTTCTGACGGCTCGGATTTGTATTTTTTTGATAAATCATTAGACCAAATTACAACGGTGCCATTGACCAGTACGCCGGCCGGGATTTTAGTGCGCAAAAATATAGATTTACAAAAATCTGATATTGTGGTGTCTGATACATTTGATGGGAAAACGACATTTGCATTAAATATGTATTTGCGTGATAATCGTGGATTGGGTCATATGACGGTTGTGTTTGATAAATCGCCTGTGAAATTAAAATCTTGGACGGTTACCGATGCCACCGGGGTCAGTACAGATGTTGTGTTTAAAAATTTAAAACCAAAAACAGATTTTGCAAAAAATTATTTCCAGATAGAACGTCATAAAACAATCAGTAATTCTGGTGGCGATTCTTTTTACGATTAAAGATGTTTGGTGTCAGTGGTGCAGAATTTTTAGTAATTGTTTTGGTCGCAATTTTAGTTGTGCCTGTGAAATATTGGCCGGATGTTGCACGTTTTTTGGCACGAATTGTAAAATATATTCGGCAAATGATTTGGAAAATAACAGATGCATCTGAACAGATTCGTAATCAAATTGATTTAGAAAAACCTATTGATGAAATTATTCATAAAACTACGCGTGATGTGTTGGATGATTTTTCAGAACAAATCCCGCGCAAGCGCGCCACCAAGAAAGTTAAAAAATGACAGATAAAAAAATGACTTTGATGGAACATTTTCGAGAATTACGGCGACGGTTCTTGTGGTGCGTTTGTATTTTTTTTGTTGCGTTTATATTTGGGTGGTGTGTTGCGCCAATCGTTCAAGAATTTTTAAGTGCGCCATTATTAAAGATTTGGGATGGAAATTTATTATACAGTGGGATTACTGACGGTTTAATGATTCAATTATCTTTGGCTGGGGCGGTTGCAATATTGATTACATTACCGGTTGTTTTATGGCATGTGTGGGCATTTGTGTCACCGGGGCTCAGGGCCAAAGAAAAGAATTTTATTTGGCCAATGTTGGTTGCGTCGCCTGTATTATTTTTGATTGGTGCGGTGTTTGCGTTTTATATTTTATTTCCGTTTGTGTTTGGTTTTTTTATAGAATTAAATCAGTCATCGCCTGTGCCGACGGTTATTTTGCCGAATATGCGTGATTATTTGTCTTTTGCGATTCGTTTATTAAAGGTTTTTGGGATTGCGTTTCAATTACCAATAGTTATGATTTTGTTGAATAGAATAGGGGTGTTGGCGCGTTCGCGTGTGGTTGCAATGCGTCGGTATGCGATTGTATTTTTGACTGTTATTGCGGCGGTTTTGACTCCGCCGGATGTTGTGTCCCAGATATTGTTGGCTGTGCCGATGTATATGCTGTTTGAAATTAGTATTTTATTCATGCGTCGTGATTAAAAATATGGTATAATCCCATAGTATGAAGAAATTTTTTTGTGCTTTTTTATTATTGGGACTGTTAGTCGCATGTGATTTACAACCGCATATTGTTGCGATACCGGGCGATGTGGGTGAGTTTATATCATCGCGATATCCAACATTATTGGCAGAACCCGACAGTGATATTTATAAAACTGCGGTTGCAGACTATGGAATGTATGCTTCACCGACATTGTATGGCAACGGGGATATAACGGGCCAAGATTATGTTTTGTATTCGCCCACAGATGATTATATGATGCCGGCCCAAGATACAGATGTTGATGATGCGGATGTTGGAATGCCTGATATTGAATCTGGGGGCACAGAAGATGACGATGTTGTTTCTGGGCCGGCGGACGAATATGGTTTTGCCCCAGATGGTGAAATTGATGATTTGGTGATACCTGATTATGAAACGCAAGATTTAATTGTTTCTGAATATGTTGCACCAAAGCCAGAAACCAAAGAACAACCCAAACCAACAGATTCTGATAAAAAAACGCAAGAATCTGAGCAACCTGTGGCGCGTGCGCGTGTAAATGAAATCACAGTAGAAAAGGGCGATACATTGTATTCGTTGTCGCGTAAATATTCTGTGCCGGTAAATGATTTGGCGGTTATGAATAAAATTGCTGCACCGTTTACATTGTCTGTCGGACAAAAATTAAAGGTCCCAGATATTGCGAAATTGGAAAATGTGCAAAGTGCGACGACCGGGCGTGTGGCTGTGAAAAAAACGGTTGTGAAAAAGGTTGAACCGGTAAAAACATCGGCGCCGACGACATCGGTGAAAAAAACGACAACAGGGAACAAATCTAATACATCAACCGCCAAACAAGATACCAAGAAAACAGAGGTGAAGTCAGACACTAAAAAAACGGTAAAACAAAAATCTGATAATAAATCGACCAAGAAAACGACCCAGACAACCAAAAAAACAACCGCGAAAAAAAGCACGACAAATAAAATGGTTGCGCGTTCATCATCGCGTTTTTCGTGGCCTGTGCGTGGCAAGATTTTGTCTGGTTATGGTTCGAAATCAAATGGGTTGTTTAATGACGGTATAAATATAGGTGCCACGCGTGGTGCAACGGTTGTGGCGGCGGAAAATGGATTGGTGGCATATGCAGGAAACGAAGTCAAAGGTATGGGAAATTTGGTGATAATTCAACATAGTGATGGTTGGATGACGGTTTATGCGCATATGGATTCTTTTGTGGTTAAACGTGGTTCGGCGGTTCGTGTTGGTCAAAAAATTGGTACAGTTGGTATGTCTGGCAAGGTTGATCAACCGCAATTACACTTTGAAATTCGCAAAGGAACACGCGCGTATAATCCGATTAGTTATTTGAAAAAATAGGGCGGATAATTATAAAAACTTGATTTTATCAGATTTTATAATATAATCTGGCTTGCAATTTAGTTTTGGATGCATAGCTCAGTTGGTAGAGCAACTGACTCTTAATCAGTGGGTCCAGGGTTCGAGTCCCTGTGCGTCCACCAAAAATAAAACCGCCCGTTTGGGCGGTGTTATTTTTTTGTTGATGAATAGATGTGTTTTCAAATTACCCCGTCTGGTTCGTTTCACTCACCATCCACCCCTTCTTTGTGAAAGAAGGGGACGTTCGGTTTAGACCATCCCCCAGATAATAAAATTATGATTATTTTTTCATATTATTTATTTGATATTCCATATATGACTCTATTGCATGTAATGCTTTATCAACACAAAAAATCACATCCGAACTGTCAATATGTAATACCAATAATCCTAAATTTTTTAGATATTCATCGCGATTTCTATCATATTCATATTTGTTATCATGTGAATTACCATCAACTTCTATAACCAATGCCAATTCAGAACAATAAAAATCGACTATATATTGACCTATATTTTTCTGACGGTGAAATTGATAACCGTATCCATTTTTCTTTTTTAGATATCGCCATAAAATTGCTTCTGTTTTTGTGCCATTGTTTCGCAAATTACGTGCCAAACCGTATAAAGATTTATTGTGTGGTAATTTCATATTTCAAAAATATCAAAAACATGCAGAATTGCAATTATTTTTATTATCTGGGGGATGGTCTAAACCGGGTGTCCCCTTCTTTCACAAAGAAGGGGTGGATGGTGAGTAAAACGAACCAGACGGGGTAATTTGAAAACACACAAATATGATTTTGTAATAGTATGTTTTGGTGGTGTTTTTTTGAATTGGTTTTTAATTATAAATGCGGAATAGATTCAATTTTTTACTTGATAATTTTGGCCATTTTTTTTATCATTAATACAGAATTCAATTGGAGTTGAATTCGGGCCTTAGAAAGCCAATAAAGTCCGGTGCAAAATTTGCATCGTTATTTGTCCACGTGGTCGTACGACCGTTCTGTACAGAAAAAAAGACGGATAGATAAATTTTTTTTGTATATGGGAACGAATCGTAACGATGGAAAAAATTGTGTTGAAAAAACATTGATTTTTCCCGTGAGAAAAATAACTTATTCAGATTTTGCACTGACATGTATACTATGTTTGGTGGCACGTTATGGTTGTGTAATGTTGCATCGCCAGATGTTTTATGCGTGTATTATCCCCGCATTTGTGTGGGTCAATGGTGTTATAATTGACACAAATGCGATGCGTTTTTTATTGAATAAAAAATGAAAGTGCCCTGGCGTTGCAGTGTTCATGTTGTGGGTATATCCCGTTATGAACATGAAATTGTGTTTGGCGGGGGTGCCACTGGACCGCAAGGCAGTGGGATCAATGACTTTATGATTTTCTAACACCCCAGCCGAATTTTGGGATGTTTAGATTCCTAGAATTTTCCGGTTGAAAATTTTTATCGATATTTGTGATGACGAATCGCAATGCGTGTTGTGTTTCGTTGTTGTTGGGCGAATTTATCAAAAAAAGTTTGCCTGGGGGTATCGTTGTGTTGGTGGTGATGTTTTTGACATTATGCCAATGCAAAAAACAAAAAAACGGGGAGAAAAAAATGAAAAAAATTGTGTTTGGATTTTTGAGTGTGTGCGGAATATTGTCGGCGATTCCGGCAAACGCGGCATTACCAGAACATTGTGCCACTGGCGAGGGGGACACATGTACCGCATGCGAATCTGGATACGTTCTGAATAATGGCGCATGTACCGAGCAAATAAAAATCGCGACGACTAAATTCGTGGATGAAGAATTTGCGGCAGCGGAGGCAAATTTGGCAACAACTGTTCAAACGATTGAAAGTGTTGTGTCGCGTACAATTGACCAAGCCGGTGATATCAGTAGATTGCAAGCCGAAAAACAAACACGCCCCAATGAAACATGCCCCGCAGGTAAAAAATGTTTATTGGTAATGGATGAAAACGACATACCACATTGGTATGAAATAATAGAAGCCGTATATGACTTTGTTGCGAATTGGTTCACACCATTTAATAATGCCGGTAAACCAGGCGCGTATATAAAAACCAGTAGCCGCACAAATCCAACATCTGGCGCGACAGAAACAGTGTATGAAGAATATAATGGATTTTATAATGGTGCAGGGACATGGCGTCAAACATATGTAGATAGCAGTACATCAGTATATCGTCGTCCATTTGATTCAGCGACGCGTTGTTTACCAGGCGCAACCCGAGATACCGGAACACCAAACGCGGGTATATGTTATCCCGAAACAGGTGTGTTTAAGACATTGGCCGAAGGTGAGTGGGCATTGGTGTATAATGGCAGCGAGGGTAGTAGTACAAAGAAAGTTCCCGCCAGTGTGGTATATGGAACATCAAAATGTACCACTGTAGCCGGTCCAAATAGTTACGCAACATCTAATCCAACGAAATTTTCAGAATTAACCCCAGCCCAACAAGCGGCATGGGCGGTAGAGCCAAATTCAACAAATAAATCAGCAAATGCAGGGTATTTGAATTGCTGGTGCAAAATGACTGCATTGGGAATACCAAACAGTGGTGAAACCATTGCATCGGGTCAATCTACGGCTGGTACAATATACCCGTTGCCAGAATCGTCCTCTGCTTGGGTCTTCTTCGGCACGTACAGTTCGGCGGCCAATTGTGCGTACGGCTGTGCTAACCGCTGCGCGCTCTACGTCCGTGATCGCGCGGGCTTCCGCGCTGCGGTGTTGGGTTGGGCGGATTGATAAGAGTTTATGCGCCCACGAAATTTTGTTAAAATTTCGTGGGAACGTTGCCCCCTGGGACCCCAATGGGGTCACAGCGTAAACGGGGGGTGTGCGGGGGCGACACCCCCGCATGGTGCGGTGCCGTGCGCGGCATCACACCAGAGAGTTCATAGTTCAAGGTTTGAACCATGGTTATATGGAAAGAATCTTGGATGTTGAACTTTTGGTATGGGTTCAATGTTTGACGTTATTTGGGATGCCCCGAAATCCAACTCCCATTAGAATAATAATGGTTGTCCCAAATAACGTTAGACTACATAGCCCCAAGGGTGGAATACGGATATACGGTTTTTCAATTTCGTCATTTGTGTGTGTTTTGGCGGAATTGAAAAACGGTGTATCACTGGTAAAAACCCCTGTTGTGGTACAGTTGCCGGGTCGGATTTCCCGTGTTGGATGTCGTCCTCTGCTTGGGTCTTCAACAACACGAACAGTTCGGCGGCCAATTGTGCGAACAACTGTGCTAACAACTGCGCGAACAACGTCCGTAATAACGCGGGCTTCCGCGCTGCGGTGTTGGGTTGGGCTCCTGAAAATACGGTGAAAGGAAAACTTTACCGATGGGATAAAGTTTCGCTAACCTGTGGGGACAAAGTGTTGCTGGAAACATGCGAACACTTTTCAGTTGATGCAGACACTTGTTTGTCGTTGTGTGTTGACTGTTTTTAAATTATGCCGTTTTATCAAGGCGGAGTGATATGACCACATCGTGAATTACTTGATGAATTTTGTCGGGTGATTCGCTTTGAAATAAATACACAGGGGTGTGTCGGACCAGTAATGTCAGTTCTGTATCGTGGTGAACGTCCGACCACTGAATTTTATACAGGGTCGCAATATAAATAATCAACAGGAGAGGGGTTGTGTTATGACTATTGAAGAAATTGCACGGGTGCGGGCATCGGATTGTCCTGCGTTTTCTGCGTTCGCCAAAGATAAATTGCCGTTGCCAGGAGTGAAAAAACGGTTGGATGAAATTTTAAATAAAGAAATATTGGTCGTGGATTTCAGAATTACTAAATCAAAAAAACGTGAAGATTCTGAATGTTTACAAATCCAATTCGTGTGTGATGATATCGTTTGTGTTGCGTTTACTGGGTCGTCAGTTTTGGCGACCCAAATTCAATCTGTTCAGGAAAAAATTCCTTTTCGAACATGTGTTACAAAAATTGATAAATATTATTCTTTTTCTTGATTTTTTTCGGGGTTTTTATGCGGACTGTTAACCATTTGTGGGAACAATTTATTTCAATGGAAAATTTCCAAATCGCTGCGCGCAAGGCTATTAAAAGTAAAAAATCTAAAAAAGCTGTCGCCAAGTTTTTAAAAAATAAAGATGTTTTGTTGGAAAAACTGAGGCGGGATATTATGAACGGAAGTTTTCAAACTTCGCCATATGTCGTTAAAACTATTTATGAACCAAAACAACGACAGATTTATGTGTTGCCTTTGTATCCTGACCATATTTTACATCATGCCTTGATAAATGTTTTGGGCCCAATTTGGCTGAAATTGTTTAAACGAGATTCTTTCGCTTGTATCCCTGGGCGCGGTTTGCATGCGGCTTCGACATATGCTATGCAGTTGGTGCGCAGAAATAAATATGTGCTGCAATGTGATATTCGAAAGTTCTATCCCAGTATTCGCCATGATGTGATGAAACGTATTTTGCGTAGAAAAATTTCTGACCGTAGAATTTTACGCATTTTGGATAATGTCGTCGATTCTTGTGGCGGTGATAAAAATGTCCCAATCGGTAATTTAACCAGTCAATGGTTCGGTAATGTGTTTTTAAACCAATTAGACCATTTCGTTAAAGAAAAATTACAATGGCATGAATATATCCGTTATTGTGATGATTTCTGCTTGTTCGGTAATGATAAATCTGAATTGAAACGCGCGTTCGTTAAAATCCAAGATTTCGTTCATGATGAATTGCAATTGGAATTTTCCAAGTCTGTGATTTATCCTGTGTGGCGTGGTTTCGATTTTATCGGATATCGACATTTTCGCGGGTTCGTTTTGCTGCGAAAAAATACTGCGCGTCGTATCAAAAAAAATGTTTTGAATATGGCAAAATATCTGGATTTGGGCGAACACAGTGTTGGGCAACTGGCCGCGTATCATGGTTGGGCCAAGTGGGCAAATACATATCGGTATAAACGCAATATCCAACGCGATGTCGGGCAGTTCGGCGGAAAAGCCGCTGGGTTCATCAAAGAAAAATTTTTCTTTGATAATTAAATTTTGTTAAATAACTTTCTGGTTATATCCATCGGTATTATCAATATTGCTAATGTCATCAGTGTTAGCCATTGTTTGCCTGATAACGGAACAACCTGGAATAATTCGCCACCATAATTCACAATGATAAATGTCCCGAATATTATTAGACATGCTATTATGATAAATGACGGGTTTTTCTTGATGCCACGTAATAAATGTATGTTGTCTGTGCGGACATTGAATCCGTTGAATGCCGCGACCAACATTATCAATGCGAATCGGACTGTTAAATTTGTGTTTGGGTCTGGGCCAAAAATATTTTGTATCGGTGATAAAAATAGTATGCCAAATATAATTCCAAATTCTATGCAACTGGCAAAAATGCGTGATGCAACACCGTCTGCGAATAACGATGCGCCTTTGTGTTTTGGCGGGGTGGTCAGGTATTCTGGTTTCGCAGGTTCTGCGCCAAATGATAACGAATTCAAAGAATCCATTACGATATTTATTACCAGAATTTGGACTGCTACGAATGCCGGAACAACATATATGATTGGGTAAATTAAACTCAATATCACCAACATAATGTTTATCGGCATTTGAAACATTAAAAATTTCGTAATGTTATTTAAAAATGTGCGGCCGAATAAAACTGCGTCTGTGATAGAAACAAAATTGTCGTCGGTAATAATAATATCGCCGGCTTCTTTACATACATCTGTTCCGGAACCCATCGCAAAACCAACATCTGCGCGTTTTAGAGCAGGGGCGTCGTTTGTACCGTCGCCGCACATGCCGATACATAAATTCATTTCTTGGGCGATTTTTACCAGACGCAATTTGGTCTGGGGGACAGCGCGGGCGATAACTTTGATATTATATAAATTTTTCTTTATTTCGTCGTCGGGCATTAAATCTAATTCGTGCGCAGTTAAAACTAAATCTGCATCAGATTTTACAATTCCAGAATCTATGCCAATCGCACGTGCGGTGTCTAAAATATCGCCGGTCATCATGATAACATGAATCCCCGCGTGTTGCATGCGCGCAACCGCATTTGGGACTTCGCGTCGAACATCGTCACGAATCGCAACCAATGATACTAAACATAAATTATCAGGTAATTTCGAATTTAATGTTTTGCCAACGCCGTATGCCAATGCAACCATACGTTTTGCCTGGCGTGTGTTATTGCGAATAATATCAGATACTTTGGCTTTGTTTATTTTGTGCGCAATACCATTTACATCGATGTATTTCGTAACGTGTTCTAGAATCATTTCTGGGGCGCCCATATATAAAACAAATTGTTTCTCGTCTTGGCGGCGTATTATGCGAACAGCAGAAAACTTATTCGCACTGTCGAATGGAATTTTGTCCAGTGTTTTGATTTCTCGTAATACTGTTTTGACCAATTTCGAATCGTTGTTTAATGCGGACAGTAATGCGCGTTGGGTACTGGTGCCACCAACAATTTTTCCAGAATCGTCCCATGTCGCGCCTGTGTTAAATAAAATGTTCGCAGCAATAAAACGTGATACAGGTAATACAGAATCAAAATCAACCTGACTGCCGTCGCCCAGATAGTTCGTAATCGGTATTAAATTCCCGTATGTTAATGTGCCTGTTTTGTCTGTGCATAGAATTTGTATGTTGCCGGCTTCGGGGATTTTATGTGTGTTTTTAGCCAAGACATTATGGCGTATCATATTGCGCGCGTTTTGCGATATAATCATTGTGATAATAAACGGTAAGCCTTCGGGGACTGCCGCTACTACAATCGTCAGCGCAACAATCAGCGCGTTCAAAATTGTGTGCAAAATATTTATCCAGCCTGTCGCAAAAAATTCAGAAATGCCACCCGCAGAAATTACAGAGTTTGCCAGTAATACAATCGCTATTATTGCGCCACCAATATAACCAAATTGACCTATTTTTTGCGCCAGTTTATCTAATTTAATATCTAAATCAGTTTTGACTTCGTCGATGTTTCGCATAGATAATAGTGTTTTTGCGTTTTCTGTGTGAATGCCAATTTTGCCTACAACCATATAACATTCACCACTTTGCACGGTCGTTCCGGCAAATAGCAGGTCGCGGCCAACATAATCGTCCCCAGTGATTTTTGCGTTACGGTTATATTGAAATCCGGGGGTGGGGTCTTTTAAACATTCTTGGGATTCACCATTTAATACAGAGTTGTTTACGTGGATTGTGCCGTTGATTATATAGCCGTCTGCGGGGATTGTTTCGCCAGATTGTAAAAATATGACGTCGCCTACGACAATATTATCTGTGTTGATTGTTTTTATCTTTCCATTTCGTAATACAAGCGCATGTCTGATGGCGGTTTTGTTTTTTAAATCAATTGAATATTTCTGGGCGCGCATTTTTGTTGCTGTGCCAATTGCAGAAACAAATAATAAAACAACACCTATGCCAATTGGTTCCAGATATCCACCAAAACCAAATATTGCCAATATTAAAAACACAATCAGCATGCCCAGTAAGATTAAATTGATTTTGTCTTGAAAAATTTCTAGTAAAAATTGCCATGCTGTTTTGCGTTTGGGGGCAGGTATGGTATTTGTCCCGTATTTGTGTTTGTTTGCCGTAACTTGGGCTGGGGTTAAACCAATAATTTTCATATCTTAAATTGTCCTTTTTTGTACGAATGTATTGTATCATAAAAAACAACTGGGGCCAAAATACAAATATAAAAAGTGGGCTGTGAAAATACTCAAGCCCACGAATAAAACTAAGATGTTTTTCTTAAAAATCTGCGCCAGTTAAATCAACACCACGAGATGAAAATATTTCAACCAGATTCAGCGGCTGTTGTTCTTCTTCGCGCTTTATACGCACACCCAATGTCCCCTGCGCAAAATTCAACTTTTTTTTATTATCTACCATATCGTTGCCTCTTTCAAACATCTCTCTGGCAATAGCCAAATTACACTAATAAAATGTTTTTGTCAAGTGTTTTTGTTCTGAAAAGCCTTTATTTGCAATCCAAACAATCATCGCCAAATTCTTGGATGTCTATATCTCCATCAGCCACAACCGCAACTGGTAAAACCTTGCCTGGTTCTGTATAGTGCGTTTCTTTGACGACGCGTACACGACGGTTTTCGGCGTTTGGTACACCATCAGCCGTTTTTACTTTTAAATCTTCCTCGCCGGCAGAAACAGCAACAATTTGACTTGCAGGGATGCCATAGCCGATTAACATTTTTTGCACAGCCTCGGCTCTACGGCCACCCAGTGCGTAATTATAACTGTTGCTTCCGGATGTGTCTGTATGTCCAACCACCGAAACTTTGATGTTTTTGTTGGATTGGGTTGCTGTTGCCAGTTCGCGAATTAAACTTTCGTATTCTGGTTTAATCAATGCCTTGTTAAAGTCAAAATGCACTTCGAAAACTTCTTCCATTACATGTTGAGTTGGTTCCAGTGGAATTTGTTGAACTTTAATTACTGCCTTTTCATCACCAGGACGCATTGCATCCAAACGATCGTTTATCGCCTTGATTTCTGCACGCATTGCCATCATCATATTGATAAATTCATCGCGGGTCACCATTTCTTCGCCCAATGTGGCAAGGTTATCGTTGTTTTCACATGGACAAGAATCCATAGGAACGTTTACAGGTTCAATATCTTCTTCGGGTAATTCGATTATTATTGGTTTTCCTGTTTTGCAATCACAACGAGAACCAGAAGAATTATTCACAGCAACGGTATTTCCGCTGTTGGAAACCTGTTTGTCGCCACCATATATGTTTTGATTAAATACCATTGGTGTTTGTCCCACAGGTACGGTTTGAACCAAGTTGCCGGGGATGCTGACATTATTTACAATAACAATACCATCGCGCGGATAAGATGTGCCGCCCACAGAATTCATTGAACGGGTTTCTGGATAAAAAGCATTTTCTTTTATGTTGATGGATGCCGGTTGTGTGGACTTTTTTGCAACTTTGCAGCCACCTTTTTTACAGTTGTGCAAAACATCCATTGCCGCAACAAAACGGTCGTGACATTGTTGTGCCGTTTCGTTTTGACCTGTGGACGCGGCAGATAACCAACAATCAAATTTTGCTTGGGCTTCGGCAGCAACGTCAGGACGTGTTTCTGTTGCGTCGTTTCTAAATTCAGAAATCATATCATCATATGCAATTGCCAATACGTCTGCATCTTTGCTATCTACCGGCCAATTACTGATTGTTTCTGGGAATGGTGTTTCGCCAGAAAATGCGGTTACGGCCTTTTGTGCAAACAATTCGCCGATTTCTGGATAACCACTGGTTCTGGCATTATAAATCGCATAAGAACGATAATTCATGGCCAGTTGGTTCAGAAAAGAATCCTGATGAGATGCAGAATATACATCCAGACCCTCGATATAATCGACCGTTGGTGTAGATACATATTCAACATGTTTTGATGAACCGGTGCATCCTACAAGTGCGAAAACCGAGGTGATAACCAATGCACGTGAAAAAAATCTGTTTGCCATAAGACCTTCCTTTGTAATAAATCTTTTATATTATACTATTTTTTTGGTTCTTGGTAAAGCATAAAAAGAATTCACTGTTGATTATTTGTCTAAAAATTGGATAACAGATGGTGCCAAAGATCCAATTCCAGATAATCCGCCTTGGGTTAAACCACCAATTGCGTCATACACTGCGCCGGTGTTTGTAGATTGGCCGGCCCCACTGATTGTTTGTTTTACAAAATTTGCATATGCTTCGCGATTGCGTGCAGTGATTTTTTCAGGTGCGCATTTTTCGGTTTTTTCCATCATTTTAATGAACATGTCAGATTCGCCAACCAGATAATCTTCTTGGGTCCAATCCAGCATGCCAAAAATTTTGTAAATATTTGATTCTGTCTTTTTTTTGGAATCAGAACAATATGGGTCTGCCAAATCTGGACAATATTTAACTGTTTTAACGGTTGGGTAATTGTCCCAAACTGCCCCGGATTCGTTGAAAACGGGCATACAAGGTTCTTGACCAGATGAGCGCGCCTGGGCAACTTCGACATCCCAACTACTGTTTGTACGGCAAGGGTTGTCTAAATTCATATCTTTGGCTGTTTTTGCGCCGGTTTTAGCGTATTCTTTTACAGCGTTATTTACCCATGATTCTTCGGTTCCGCTTGGAATACATTCGGCTTTTAATTCTTCGGTTTGTTTTTTTAAGGCCGACACATTGGATACCAATCCCATAACACCAGGTAATAAAGAGCCACTCATGATGCTTTCGACGCCGCCTGTTTCTTGCTTTTTTACGGATGATGCTTTTTTAACACTTACATTAGCGGCGTCTGCGCCGTTGCACAGACACATGAATAGTCCCATAAAAAATGCAAAAATTTTTCTCATCTCCGATATGTGCATTATACCATAAAAAAAACTTGTCTCAAATATAAAAATTGCTTTTTGGTTTATCGTGTGCAAAAATGTCAGTATGGCAACGGACAAAAGAAATTTTATAATTTTTTCCAAGCATCGTCGTTTGACCCGTATTTGGCAGTTTTTATTTACTGGCTGGGGACTGGTGATGGTTGCTGCATTGGTTGCGGGTGTTGTATTTACTAAACAGATATTGTGGACACCAATATCTGCGGTGAATATGTTGGATATTACCAGTAATCAATTCAAAATGACGAATGCAAATTTTGTTGGGATTGATAAAAATGGTGAACCTTTTTCAATCTATGCAAAGACTGGTCGCCAAGAATATGATTTTCCGGATATTATATATATGGATGTGGTTTCTGGGACAACTGTGCGTTTTGCAGATGGTAAAAAAATTACGGATAAAATTCGTGCCAATCATGCTGAATATAATCAGGTAAAAAATGATTTAAAATTGTATGGTAATGTCCATGTAGATTCCAGTAATGGCGATAAAATAACAACCCAAAAAATGGTGATAAAATTATGAAACAATCTGTATTACGTGTTGAGCATTTATCAAAAAATTATGGTGCGCGCACAGTTATTCGCGATATATCTCTGATTGTGCACCAGGGCGAATCGGTTGGATTGCTGGGGCCAAATGGGGCCGGGAAAACGACGGCTTTTTATTGTATCACAGGTCAGTTGAATGCGACATCTGGACAAATATTTTTGAATTCGCAAGATATAACTCATTTGCCATTTTATCAACGGGCGCGTTTGCATATCGGATATTTGCCCCAAGAAAACAGTGTTTTCCGTGGGTTGACGGTGGAACAAAATATTATGGCGATATTACAGGTTGTTGAAACAAATAAGAAAAAACGTCAAGAAAAATTAGAATCTTTATTGCGTGAATTTTCTATTGAACATTTGCGACGCAGTCCTGCGACCGCATTATCTGGTGGTGAACGACGTCGTGTTGAAATTGCGCGTGCATTGGCAAATGACCCTAAATTTATATTGTTGGACGAACCGTTTGCAGGAATCGACCCAATTGCTGTAAATGAAATTCGTTCGTTGGTGTCGCAATTAAAAGACCGTGGGTTGGGGGTTATAATTACAGACCATAATGTGCGTGAAACATTGGGAATTACTGACCGCAGTTATGTTTTGCATGACGGAAAAATATTAAAGCACGGGACTGCGCGTGAAATCACCGCTGATAAACAGGTTAAAAAAGTGTATTTGGGTGAAGATTTTATAATGTAATAATTATATTGGTATGTAAAAATAAAACCCACGAATTTTCGTGGGTTTTATTTTATTCGCCCAAACTTGTTAAAATCTTGTCGTAATCAACTTTCTTGCAGTCTGGTTGTGTAGAACCGGCACAAACAGATTTTAATTCTTTTAACATGGTGACAACAGTATCGTAATTTGCCTTGTCAGAATTTTTTAATTCTTTTAACTGTGAAATGAATAGTTCGTCGCCACTCAAAGCCTTTTGTCCTTGGACAGCACCACCAATGAGTTTGTTTCCGAACAATTCCATGGCGCCGACACCAACGCCTGCACCGCCAACAACACCGCCAACGGTTGCCCATGCACGTGCAGATTTTTTAGCATCCAGAATTCTTTTTTCAATCAAATCAGAATTGACCCAATCGCCACAGGTAATCCCAGTCCCCATTTCGAAATATTTACCAGAAATATCAGATAAATCAATGCGATTATCACCAGAATGTAATTCAACACGGACCCAACAAACATTGTTTTCTGGGTTGTCTATATCTTCTACCATAGAAGAATAATCCCCAGAATTGCTGTAACGTGAAGCCCATACAAAAGTATTCCCGACACCCCAACCGTTATTAGACATACATGCGGTTCTTTCTGCTTCGCGGCGGTCCGGGGTTGTTGATACGACATCTGGGGCGGTAATCACGGGTTCGCCCTCCCATTTCAAACTGGATTTATTTCCAGTATGTGCAACACCAACCGTTGCACGTGGTGCAATAGATGCACGTGATGTTCCACTTCTATCAGCAGCATTTACATTACTGATTACAAATAAACATCCCAAGAAACATAAAATTTTTTTCATATGTATGCCCCTTTTTTCACTTATTTTATGCCGACGCGGAATTCGTCGCCCCAGTTTGCAACATTTTGTCCGCCAACAGTGCACATAATATCTTCGAAACCATTTTTAATCTGATTCTTTTTAACAACACTGGATGTAATCAATCCGCCCGCAGTTCCCAGAACGACGCCGGCAATAGAATCAGATGCCAAACGTGCATAGTTAAATTTACCCTCGGCATTTTTCCATACAGACACGGATAATGCCAAAGAATCACGAATCGCAATAATGGCATCGGCCAGAACGCCGGCAGGCATACCCTCTGATAATTCTGGGTATTTTTCAATTGCTGCAGATATTGCCGCCATTATTTGTTCGCGTTGTGAACGTAATAATAGTTGGTCTTTTTTGTCGTCATTACAAATTTTTGTTGCGTCATTTAATAAAGATTTAATGCTGGGGTCTGATACTCTTGCTGATAAACGTTTTAATGCATCGATTGTGGACGCGTCGCAAATGTCGCCTTTATAAATTACAAACATAAACACCGCACGCTCGTTAGAAGATGAAGTGTTGTTAGAGTTGCGCAACATGGCAAATGATTCGCCCATGGACATACGGGCGCAACGTGGCGAGGTTATATTACCCGATTCATCGGATATACACACAGGGACATTGTTGTTTTCTAACAAAGTTTCTATCGTAGATACTCTTTTTTGTGCCAGTTCTATATTATATGTAGTGGAACCAGTCGAATCCGTCGAACCAAATAATAAAACCGTTTCAATATCTGTTTTGTTTTTTTCTAAATCTGTAACCAATTGGTTTATTTCATTTTGGCATACATCCGGAATATTACTCTTATCATTATCAAAATAAATCGCATAATCCGCCTTTAGCCGTATGTAATTATCAACTGCGGCATTTTTTTTCACACATGTCGTCCGCGGGTCAATCGCGGCATTGGCACCCATGGCAAAAAATATTCCGGCGAAAAATACTGCAAAAATTTTTTTCAACATAAAAATCTCCCTACCATAATATTGTTCATTATATCACAAAATGTCCCAAAATACAAAATATATTTTTATAAAATGTGTAATATTCGTGGTAAAGAAGACGGTGTATTGCGTATAAATGTGGTGTCGTTTTATTAAATGATGGAAATATAATGTTGTGGTAAAAAACGACGTTTTTTTTGAAAAAGATTAAAGTTTTTTTGTGCGTAATTTCAAATGCTTATGTGCTTTTTTGTGTGGGTCAAAAAGTGTCGCAAAAAACCTAGGTTTAAAATCAACTATTTTTTTTTGTTTTTTTGAATTTTTTGAAAATTTTGTTTTCTAGCAAAAACAACAACTTATCAATTTGCGTGTT